>JBAQGA010000189.1:0-82305 GCA_049287565.1 Candidatus Aminicenantales bacterium | reverse complement strand
GTTTGGAGCCAATGTTTATGTTCGTACCAGACCAGGAGGCCCCCTTGTCAACCTCCATCATGGTAAGGTTTTTAAATGACAAGATGATACCTCCCATGGTTACCTTTTTAAATGACTTGACAGGGAGAGGAGAGATAACTTTTTCTCAGGTCGGCCGCTGATCTCGGCCCTGCGGCCGCCGTCTTCTCAATCCCTCGGTGATCCCCCTGTAGAATTCGGCCGAAAAAAGGAGATACTTGGCCCTCTGGAGCGGGCTCAGATTCTCCTCCAGGAAGTCCTCGAACTCCCGGTCTTTATGCTGGAACTTCTGTCTCAGCTCCTTGATCTTCGCGACGCTGGCCGACAGGTCCGTCTCATCGGTGTCGGCTTCGGCCAGGAGGTCTTGAAGGCGACGCATTTCGCGGTTGATCTCTCCGAGGATCGCCTGCTTGTCTTTCTCGATTCGCGAGGCGACCGGATAGATTTTGGCCGTCTGTTCCTCGCTGAGACCGAGGGCTTCGGTCATCCGCAGAAGGCGCAGCCGGTGGATGTTCTCACGGATTCTCTCCCTATTGGGCGGCCTCTGGTCCTGAGCGTGCGCAAACAGGAAAAGTCCGCTCCAAAAGATGACACCGGCAAGCACGAAGAGACTTCGTCTTTTTCTCATCCTTGACCTCCTAAGACCGGATTCCTTTCTTGATC
Organism: Candidatus Aminicenantales bacterium; assembly: GCA_049287565.1. Taxonomy (GTDB): domain Bacteria; phylum Acidobacteriota; class Aminicenantia; order Aminicenantales; family UBA8522; genus UBA8522. The sequence continues at coordinate 81,624 of JBAQGA010000189.1, read as the reverse complement.
TCTTCTTCGATCCATCCGAGATCCTCATCGCTCAGACTCCGCCAAAAGAGCGGTTCGTTCCAGAGATCGATATCGTCCTCCAGAACAACCGCTTCGCCCCCACCCAGAAGCGAGCCGGCGAGGAAACGGCTGAAGTCGGCCGCGATGTCATCATCCCCGCCGATCTCCTGAAAGACCCGGTCGAGACAACCTTCGAAGGAAAAGATCTCATCCTGCGGCAACTCTCCCCCGCCTCGGAAGAGGAAAACACCGAGGGCAATGGCCAAAACCGTTGGGGCGGCCACCCGGGCCCACCGCCATATCGAGAGAAAGGCACGCGCTGCTCTCTCCTCCTGTCTCTCCAGCCGAAGCTTGGCCATGATCCCTGTGGACAAGGCCTCCAGGTGTTCGGGCGAGGCCCCGGGTCCTTCGATCCGGACGCTCCCGGCCTGGATGAGCCGGAGCTCCCGCTCGTAATCCCGGCAGGCGGGGCAGGAGCTCAGGTGGGATTCGAGCCTTTGTTTTTTCTTGGGCGTGAGCGCGCCGTCGAGATCGTCGGAAATCCAGCGTTTGATTTTTTCACAGTTCATCAGACACCTCGCCCAGGTAAGGACTTAAGCGGACCTGGAGCATCTTCCTCGCCTTGTGCATTCGCCAGGATACAGTCTTCTCCGAACAGCCCAGCACGGCGGCGGCCCGGCGATGGTTCATTCCCTGGAAAACGACCAGGGTGAAGCAAGCCCTGTATGGCAAGGGCAGGGAGTCGATAGCTGCGGTCAGCCGTTCCTGGAATTCTCCGGCAGCCATGGCCGATTCCGGCGACCCAAAGGCTTGCCGTCGGCCGTCGATCAGTCGGTCGGCGAATTCCTCCCGACGCGGCTCCTTTACTTTTTTCTTCAGGAAATTGAGGCATTGGTTCACGGCGATCCGATAGATCCAGGTATAAAATCCCGATCTCCGGCCAAAACTCCGCAGATTTCTGAAGGCCCGCAGGAAGGTCTCCTGAGCCAGATCATCCGTGTCATCGTGGTTGCGGGTGAAGCGGAAGATCGTCCGGTAGATCCGTTCCCGATAGCGGCGGATGAGCTCCGTGGAGGCGTCCAGGTCGCCTCTCCCGGCCAGTTCGACGAGTTTTTCTTCCTCGACATCGTCCATCACTGCCTTCATCCTATTAGACAAAGATGGATCAAGATCCTTGGAAACGCAAGGTGAAATTGACAAGCCCACCTCTCCTTGCTATGATTTGACCTCTTTTCAAGGAATCCGCGATGATCGACAGGTATACCCGGCCCGAGATGGGGGCTGTCTGGTCCGACGAGAACAGATACCGAAAGTGGCTGGACGTCGAGTTGGCCGTCTGCGAGGCTTGGGCCGAGCTCGGCCGGATCCCGGCGGCTGCTCTCCAGAGAATCAAGGACAAAGCGGCTTTTTCCCTCACCCGGATCGAAGAGATCGAGCGGGTGGTCAAGCACGACGTCATCGCCTTCCTCGAATCTGTGGGCGAATACGTCGGCGAAGACGCCCGTCACATCCATCTGGGGTTGACTTCCTACGATGTCGTCGACACCGCCCTCTCTCTCCTCCTCAAGGAGTCGCTCGACAAGGTCATCCACGACCTCGTTTCTCTCAAAGATATCGTCAAAGTACAGGCCCTCCGTCACAGGAAGACGGTGATGATGGGCCGGTCCCACGGCGTCCATGCCGAGCCGATCACCTTCGGAGTGAAGCTTTTGGTCTGGTATGAAGAGATCGGCCGCCACGAGGCCAGGCTCCGGCGGGCGCTCGAGGGCATCAGCGTCGGGCGCATCTCCGGTTCGGTCGGGACCTACATCCATCTCGACCCCAGGGTGGAAGAGATGGCCCTCCTTCGTCTCGGCCTCCGCCCGGCCAAGGTCTCCACGCAGGTGTTGCAGCGCGACCGGCACGCCGAGGCTCTCTCGGCCTTAGCGCTGCTGGGTGCGAGCCTGGACAAGTTCGCCACCGAGCTGCGGCACCTCCAGAAGACCGAGGTCCTGGAGTTGGAAGAGCCCTTCACCAAAGGCCAAAAAGGGTCGTCCTCTATGCCCCATAAAAAGAATCCGGTGCGGGCCGAGAGGATCACCGGGCTCTCCCGGATCCTGCGGGGAAATCTTCTGGTGGCGCTCGAGAATATCCCCCTTTGGCATGAACGCGATATCTCCCATTCCTCGGCCGAACGGATCATCTTTCCCGACTCCTTCATCCTGGCCGATTATCTGCTCTCGGAAACGGTCGACATCATCCGGAACTGGGTCGTCCACGAAGACCGGATGAAGGCGAACATCGAGGCGACCAAAGGGCTCGTCTTCAGCCAGCGCGTCCTCATCGCCCTCACCGACAAGAACATTCCCAGGCCGCAGGCCTACGAACTTGTCCAGCGGTCGAGCCTGCGCGTCTGGAAAGAGGACCTCAGCTTCAAAGACCTTCTGTTGGCGGATAAGGACATCCTGGCCATCCTCACGCCTCAGGAGATCGCCGCCTGCTTCACGCTCGACGCATATCTCGACAAGATCGATTATATCTTCGAAAGGGTCCTCGGGCATGCGAGTTAGAATCCTCGTTTCCTTCAAAGAAAGCGTCCTCGACCCCCAGGGGCAGACGGTGAAGAACGCGCTTCTCACCCTAGGCTACGGATTCGTCAAGGATGTCCGGCAGGGCAAGGTCTTCGAGATCGCACTCGACGGCATTACGGAAGAGCAGGCCCGCCACGTCGTCCCGGAGATCGCTGACAAGGTCCTGGCCAACCCGATCATCGAGAAGTTCACCTGGGAGATCCTGGGAGAAGAAAGATAGGTTTGACCCCTTGAAGTTCGGCGTGGTCATCTTCCCCGGTTCGAATTGCGATTACGATACTTTCTATGTCCTCAGGGATGTGCTCGGCCAGGAGACCGTTTTCCTCTGGCATAAGAACCACGACCTCCAGAATGTCGATTGCGTCGTCCTGCCGGGCGGGTTTTCCTACGGTGATTATCTGCGGTCGGGTGCCATCGCCCGCTTTTCTCCGCTGATGCAGGAGGTTGCCGAGTTCGCCGACCGGGGAGGGATGATCCTGGGGATCTGCAATGGGTTCCAGGTGCTCCTCGAGCTCGGGCTGCTCCCCGGGGCAATGCTGAGGAACAAGAACCTCAAGTTCCTCTGCCAGTTCGTCCAACTCCGCATAGACAATCCGGGGACCCCGTTCACCCGCCTGGCCCAGCGAGGTCAGGTCCTCCGCATCCCGATCGCCCACTTCGACGGCCACTTTTTCGCTCCACCCGAAAATCTGGCCAAGCTGGAGGAGCAGGGTCAGGTCGTCCTCCGCTATGTCGATGAAAAAGGAGAGACGACCGAGGCAGCGAACGTCAACGGCTCGGCGGCGGCCATCGCCGGGCTGATCAACCGGCGCGGCAACGTCATGGGCATGATGCCCCACCCGGAGAGAGCCTCGGAAGCGTCCCTCGGCAGCCAGGACGGCCGGCTGATCTTCGAATCCCTGATCCGATCATGATCGACCCCAAACTGCTCGCCGACCACAACCTGACTCTCGAGGAATACGAGAGGATCGTCGCCCTCGTCGGACGGGAACCAAACCTCACCGAGCTCGGGATCTTCTCCCTGATGTGGTCGGAGCACTGCAGCTACAAGAGCTCAAAAAACTTCCTCAGGAAGCTTCCCACCAAAGGGAAGCGGGTCATCCAGGGACCCGGGGAGAACGCCGGCATCATCGACATCGGCGATGGGCTGGCCGTTGTCTTCAAGATCGAATCCCACAACCATCCTTCTTTTATCGAGCCCTTCCAGGGCGCGGCCACCGGCGTCGGCGGGATCCTGCGAGATATTTTCACTATGGGGGCCCGGCCGATCGCTTTGCTGGATTCGCTGCGTTTCGGCCCGCTCGCCACTCCCAGGAACAGGGCCATCATGGACGGGGTTATCGCGGGGATCTCCTCTTACGGGAATTCCATCGGCGTTCCCACGGTCGGGGGCGAGGTCTATTTTCACGAGGTCTATTCCAAGAATCCACTGGTCAATGTTTTCTGCTTGGGCCTGGTGGAAAAAGAGAAGGTTTTTTACGCCAAGGCCGAAGGTGCCGGCAACCCTGTCCTCTACGTCGGGTCAAAGACGGGAAGGGACGGCATCCACGGCGCAACCATGGCCTCGGCCGAGTTCGGGAAAGAGACCGAGCAGAAGCGGCCCAATGTCCAGGTGGGAGACCCGTTCAAAGAGAAGCTGCTCCTGGAAGCCTGCTTGGAAGTCATGCAGAAAGGGCTGATCGTGGGAATCCAGGATATGGGAGCGGCCGGTCTGACCTGCTCGACCACGGAGATGCCTGCCAAATCGGGAACAGGCATTGCCATCAACCTCGACCTCGTCCCCCAGAGGGAAGAAGGCATGACTCCTTACGAGATCATGCTCTCCGAATCCCAGGAAAGGATGCTGATCGTGGCCAGGAGGGAGAACTTGGCCGAGGTCCAGAAAGTCTTCGCCAAATGGGATCTGGACGCGGTCCCCATCGGCGAAGTCACCGCCGAGCGGAACTTGAAGGCGTCCTTCCGGGGCGAGACGGTCGTCGATGTCCCGGTGGACGCTGTCGTCAACCTGTGTCCCGTTTACCGGCGGCCCGCCCGGAAGCCGGCCTCCTTCCGATCGGCGCAGCAACTCACCCTCCCTCCCCCGCCCGAGAACCTCCATTCCGTCCTCCTCAAGCTGATGGCCTCTCCGACCATCGCCGATAAAGAATGGGTCTTCCGCCAATACGACCACATGGTCCAGACGAACACGGTGCTTCTGCCGGGAGCCGACGCGGCCGTGTTGCGGATCAAAGGCCAGAAAAAGGGATTGGCCATGACCCTCGACGGGAACGCGCTCTACTGTTACCTTGATCCCTGGACCGGCGGGGCCATTGCCGTGGCGGAGGCCTGCCGCAACCTGGCCTGTGTCGGAGCGGCTCCCCTCGGCGTCACCAATTGTCTGAATTTCGGCAATCCCGAAAAGCCCGAGGTCATGTGGCAGTTCAAGCACGTCATCGAGGGCCTGGCCGAGGCCTGCCGGACTTTCGAGATCCCGGTCACGGGCGGAAACGTCAGTTTCTATAATGACACCGAGGGCATCTCCATCCATCCGACGCCGGTTTTGGGTGTCGTCGGACTGATCGACGACCTCGCTAAGCTGGTCGGCCCGGGCTTCCAAGAAGACGGCGACACCGTCGTTCTCCTTGGCGAGACGAAAGAGGAGCTCGGAGGGTCGGAGTATCTCCGCACCATTCACGGCCTGGAGAAAGGCCGGCCTCCCGGCATTGACCTGAAACGGGAAAAGGCTGTCCAGGATCTCTGCCGTGAGGCTATCAAAAAGAGGCTGATCCGGTCGGCCCACGACCTCTCCGAGGGCGGGTTGGCCGTGTGTGCCGCCGAAAGCTGTCTGTTGAACAGCCGAAGAGTCGGCTGTGTTATCGAGCTCGACGACAGAATCCGCCCGGATGCCTGGCTCTTTTCTGAAAGCCAATCGAGGCTCCTGGTCAGCGTCGCCGCCCGGCATCTCCCCCGGCTCTTGAGGTTGGTCGAGGAAAGAAGCATCCCGGCGAAAGCGATCGGTCAGATCGGAGGAAAGCAGCTCGTCATCCGGCAGGACGGCCGGGAGATCATCCGTTTGTCTGTGGAGCAGCTTTATGAAGCCTGGAAAAGGGCCATCCCCGAGGCTCTCTCGGTCTGATAAGGATTGGGCTCGTCAAAGATGAAGAGGTTCAAGACCATCGCCATCCTGGCAACCGTTTCCTTCCTTTTCCCTTCCCTTTCCTCCGGTTTCGACCTCACCCTCAGGCTTTCGTCAGGACTCGGGTGGCTGAAAGCGGATGAGGTCAATCGCACCCTCGCCGGATGGCGGGAAGGATGGAAGCGCCAGGTGGAGGCCTATCCGAACATGAGCATGGAGGGCGAAAGCGCCGCCTCGCTCCATCTCGGGATCGATTTCGAGGCCGAGCTGTTATTGTCCTTCTCGCGATGGCTGGCTTTGGGTATCGGCGCCGGGTATGCCTTCGCGTCGCTCGACGAGAAACAGACGCTGCTTCCCATCCGTCAGGACGGGGTTCTCTTCGACTACGCCAGGCCGACCAAGATCAGCGCCTATCCTGTCTTCCTGTCCGCTTATGCTTTTCTGCCCCTCGGCCAGAAATTCAATGCCTATCTCCGTGGCGGTCTGGGAAGCATGTTCGCGAGATGCATCGTCCGCGAGGTTAATAAGAAGGCGGAGGCCGCCCGTTTTGGCTACACTGTTTACGACAACGCCAGGGCCAGCCGGGTGGGCTACCTAGGAGGACTCGGCCTGAGCTACGCGTTTGATAAATCACTGGGTTTTTTCGCCGAGGCGGAGGTCCGCTGGGCCAAGGTTTCCGGTTTCGAGGGCGAGGACGACCTGGGGGAGAGCGGCCGTCTCTATACCTATGATGAGTACCGGCCCGACATCGACTTCTGGCAACCCCGGATGGCCCTCCATCCTGAAGAGCCAGGCGGCGAGGGCGTCCGCGACGTCCGGGAAGCGACGGTTGATTTCAGCGGTTATTCGGTTAAAATAGGGCTGTTCCTGAAGTTGTGAACTCGCTCTGGAGAAAGGATCGATCCATGGCCGAAGAGACTTTCGTCAGCCCCAAGAAGAGAGGCCGGATCGCCGTCTTTTTATCCGGCCGCGGGTCCAATTTCCGGGCCATCCACGAGGCCGTCACGGCGGGCCGGATCAATGCTTCGATCTCGCTCGTCTTCAGCAATGTCGAGACGGCGCCGGGTCTCCTGACCGCCCGTGAGTCCGGGCTGGAGGCGCTCTACCTGAATCCCAAGCTGTTTCCCAGCCGGGAGGAGTACGACAAGCAAGCGATCCGCGAGGTCCGGAAGCGCGACGTCGACCTGGTTTGCCTGGCCGGATACATGAGGATCCTGTCCCCGTATTTCTGCCGCGAATTCAAGAACCGCTGCATGAACATCCACCCGGCGCTTCTTCCTTCGTTCCCCGGACTCCACGTCCAACAGAAGGCCATCGACTGGGGAGTCCGTTATTCCGGACCGACCGTGCATTTCGTCGCCGAAGAGGTGGACATGGGACCGATCATCCTCCAGGCCGTGGTCCCCATCCTCCAAGACGATAACGAAGAGACGCTGGCCGCCCGGATCCTGGTCGAGGAACACAAGATCTATCCCCAGGCGGTCCAGCTGTTTTTTGAGGGCCGCATCGAGGTCCGGGGAAGACGGGTTTTCATCAGGGACGCATGAGCAAGTCTGTCGAGGAACAGCTCGCCTACCTGCAGAAGGGGGCCGTCGAGATCATCCAGGAGGATGAACTCCGCTCCAAGATCGCCCGCTCCCTCCGAGACAAAAAGCCTCTCCGGGTGAAAGTCGGCTTCGACCCCACGGCTCCGGACATCCATCTCGGCCACACCGTCCTTCTCCGGAAGATGAAACACTTCCAGGATCTCGGCCACGACGTCATCTTCCTCGTCGGCGACTTCACCGGTCTCATCGGCGACCCGTCGGGACGGTCGGCGACGCGGCCGGCCATGACAAAGGAGGAGATCCTCAAGAACGCCGAGACCTACAAAGCCCAGGTCTACAAGATCCTCAGCCGCGAGAAGACCATCATCGATTTCAACTCCCGCTGGTTGGGGGCGCTTTCGAGTTTCGACATCATCCATTTGACGGCCAAGTACACGGTCGCGCGGCTCCTGGAGAGGGACGACTTCACCAAACGTCTCCGAGAGGGTGTCCCCATTTCCGTCCATGAAATCCTCTATCCTTTGATGCAGGCCTATGACTCGGTGGCGCTCGAGGCCGACGTCGAGCTCGGCGGAACCGACCAGAAGTTCAACCTCCTGGTCGGGCGCGACATCCAGCGGGAGTACGGGCAGGCACCTCAGGTGGTCCTGACCATGCCGCTTCTCGAGGGCCTCGACGGGGTCGAGAAGATGAGCAAGTCCCTGAGCAACTATGTCGGCATCACCGAGCCGGCCAAGGAAATCTTCGGCAAGATCATGTCCGTTTCCGACCCGTTGATGTACCGGTACTACGAACTTCTCACCGATATCGCCACGCCGCAGATCGAGACCTGGAAAAAAGAAGCAGAGGCGGGCGGAGTGAATCCCCGGGACCTCAAAACCCAGCTAGCCAAGATGATCATCACGGATTTTTGGGGGCCGGAGGAAGCCGATAAAGCGGCTGAGGAGTTCGACCGCATCCATAAGAGGAAAGAGACGCCGACGGATCTCAAGGTGACAATGGTCAACACGGCTAAGGTGTCTGACTCGGCAGGTATCCGCCGCAAGCAGCCACTTATCGATATCATGATGAGCCTCAAAATCTTTCCCTCCCGGGGAGAAGCAAAAAGGGTCATGCAGCAGGGGGGCGTCTATTTGGACGGCCAAAGAATCGATGATATCAATTACAAATTAAATACTACCGAAAAAAAGGAACATATTCTAAAAGTCGGGAAGAAAAAGTTCTTTAAGTTCATTCTTGAATAGATCCTCAAGACCGACTCCCTTCTGACCTTCCTTCAGAGAAAACAGAAAACGCGTCCAGCCGGAGAACTCCGTCGCCTCAATGGGTATCTTCGCTCTCTCGGCTGGGTAGGAAGGAAAACGGCCAAGTCCAATTTCTATTCCTCGGCGTAGAGCAAATAGAGATCTTTGATCACTTCCGGATAGCCGATGATCGTCAAGCTGTCCTCTTCTTCGAGCCGCGTATCTCCCGTGGGGATGATCGTCTCCCCTTTTCTGTGAATCAGAGCAATCAAGCAGCCTTTGGGAAGATGCAACTCCGAGACCAACCGGCCCGACAGGACGGCTGATTTCTCTCCGGAACGCAGGGTCAGGATCAGATATCGATCGTCCCGAAGCAGTATCTCCTTGAGGTCGTGGGAATCCTCGGCCGATAACCAGCGGTTGATGAACGACTCGTCGTCCACATGGCTGGCGATCTGGGCCAGGATGCGGAGGTGTTGTCCGGGGTCTTCCTCCGGGCTGACGAGGAAGAAAAACGCATGGACGGGAAAGGGAGAGGCATGTTCGCCCAGGCACTCATCGTCGACGTCCACCTTGACACCGGCGGACGAGCGGACGATGATGAGTTCGGGATGATGGATATCGGGAAGCCGGAGGTGAGGAAGGGCGGCCCCATGGGAGACCGGCGTGGCTCCGACGCGAGTGCCCTCCATAAAACCCTCCTCAAAAATGTGCCGGTTGACCTTCAACGTCTCGGCCAGCTTCGTGGCGGCCTGACGGACGACCTCATCGAAGTTCAGGGGCTGATGAAAGTCGATGACCGGGGCTCTGGCGATGACGATATCATAAGGATCTCGCTCCCTGACTCCCTTTTCCTTCAGGATTCCCCGGAGTTCGCGGTCCAGTCCATCGAAACGGCGCTCTCCCAGCCGGGAAAAAATATGGTAGATGGCACCGCTTCGGACCACCCGCTTCCGGCCGTAATAAAAATACCACCCGGACCCCACGGCCGTCAGGCCTAAGGTGAAAAGGACGGGAGTCCAGCCCATTTCGACGATCAGCCAAAAAGAAGCCAGGATCCCAAAGACCTGTATCCACGGATAAAACGGCGAGCGGAATCCGGGGTCGTAGGAATCGATCCGGCTCTCCCTCATGATGATGACGGCCAGCGAGCTCAGGGCGAACAGAAAAAGCTGGAATACGCTGGCCAGTTTGGCGATCTTGACCGGGTTGAGAAAAAACAAGACGACGAGGATCAGGACGACGGTGATGAAGATCGAGTTCCGCGGAACCTTCTGCCCGGTCAGGTTGCGGAAAAATCGCGGCATGAGATGGTCCCTGCTCATGCCGAGGGGGTAGCGGGAAGCGCTCAGGATCCCGGCATTGGCTACCGAAAAGAAAGCCAGGATGGCTGCGACGCTGACTACGATCATTCCCCATCGTCCGACGGTGACGCCGGCGGTGGTGGCGACGGGAGTGAGGTCACCGGCGAGCTCGGCGGACGGCAAGGCGCCGACCATGATAAATGTGCCTACGAGATAGACGAACAGGGCCGTACCGAAGGCGGCCAACATGCCTCTGGGGATGTTCCTCTCCGGGTTCTTGACCTCCTCGGAAACGCTGGCGATCTGGGTCAGACCGATGTAGCTCACAAAAACCATCCCGGCGGTTCCGAGTATCGTCCTGAATTCTCGGTCAAAGAAGCCCAAGAAACGGTCCAGCCTGATCACGGGAAGGCCCGTCCCGACGAACCAGATGAGAAGGACGAGCAATCCGAGGACGAGAAAGGCCTGAAAAGTCCCGGTTTTTTTCGCGCCCAGGAGATTGAGCAAACCGAAGAAAAAGGCGAATCCGGCCGTCAGCGGCAGGAGGGGAATCTGCGGCAGGAAAACACTCAGGTAGGCCCCGATGCCGATGAGAGCAAAAGCGGCCTTGAGGATGAGCGCTAGCCAGGTCCCCACTCCTCCGAGCGTCCCCCAGAACGGTCCCATGCTCCTATCGAGAAAATAATAGATCCCCCCGGCCCGGGGCATCGCGGTGGACAGTTCCGCCATGCTGAAGATGGCGGGAATGACGGGGAAAGCGGCGATCAAGTAGCTCAATACGACCGCCGGGCCGGCCTGCGCGGCGGCGAGTCCGGGGAGCAGGAAGAAGCCGGAGGCGATCGTCGCTCCGGTGGCGATGGCGTAAACGTTGAAAAATCCAAGCTCTTTCTTGAGCTGCTTGGATTTGTGGAGGATGGACACGTCGACTCAATCTAACATCGTCTTCCGGGACCCGAAAAATTTCTGGAACCAGGACTTGACATGTCCGGTGTACTTTTTGGTCAGGATCAACGGGACCTCGGTCTCTTGAGCGATCCGGACGGGAAGATCCCCGAACAGCGCCCTCCGGACCAGCCCTTCTTCAGGCGCCCCCATGATGAGCAGGTCTCGGTACTGGATCTCGGTCAGGATGGCGCCGAGAACACTCGTTGTTTTCCTGACGAGTACCTGGTAGCGCTCGGGAGTGACCTCATCCTTCATCTTCATAAGGTCATTTCTGAAGCGGCTCTGGACGGCCTCAATATCCTCTTGATAAGTCGCGTGAAAAAGGACGATGGGAGTGCCCTGATCCGGGCGGAGAGCTTCGGCCATCTTGAGCGAGAGGATGGCATAACGGATGTTGCTCACCGGAATCAGGACTCTGCCAATCTCCACATCAGGGGAGGGCGCCCGACAGATGAGAGCGAGGTCGCAGACCGTATTGAGGATGATCTCGTCGAGCTTGGTTCCGAAGACCCGGTCGTAAGCGCTCTTCTCACCCTCCCAGCCAAGGATCATCAGGTCGATCTTCCGTGCCGTGCAGGTCTCGATAATGGCCTTGGGAACATTATGGGTCAGCTTGACCAAAGAATAGACGGGGATGTCCTCTTTCTCGGCATAGTCCACGGCTTTGGCGAGGAGGTCCCGCGACCGGCTGATGTACTTGCGTCCTTCGCTCGGCGGGAGCTGGGCGGGAACCTGGATCACGTTGAGGGCGGTGATATCCGCCTGATAGGCCTTGGCGAGGGGAACGGCAACCCCATGCAGCTGGCCGACGGTTTTTTCATTGGCCACTGGGACGATGATGTGGAAATGACGCGGATCGGGGACTGTGAGGGGATGCTCGGCATGAACGACGGGCACGGCCTTGGCCACGAATTCTTTCTTTCGCGAGTAGAAATAGTAAAGAAGGATGCCGAAGACGAGATAACCCACACAGACAAAGATCCCCAGAGGCCGGTAGAAAAACAGAAAAACGGCCAGAACCAGGTTCAGGAAGGTCGCCACAATCGGGATGATGGGAAATAGAGGAACTTTGAAACCGCGGTCGAGGTCCGGACGGTTCTTGCGAAGGTTGATGACCGCCAAGTTGACGAAAATAAAAAGAAGGAGGAACATGGCGTCGGTGGCGCTGGCGATGTCCTCGATCGGCAGGGCCACGGCCATCAGGATAATCAGCCCGCCGGAAATGAAAACGGCCAAGTGGGGAGTCCTCTTCTTTTGATGTATCTTGGCGAACAGGCCGGGAAGATTGTGATCACGGCCCATGGCGAAGCTGACCCTGGATGAGGAATAAACCGTGGCATTGAGGGCGGACATGGTCGAGAACAGCCCGCCGATTAAAAAGATGATTCTCCCCAATTTGCCCATCATGAAGTGCTCGGCCGCCTCTATCATCGCCAACTCACCTTTCTGCCCGAGATACTGCCAGGTCGGTACGTTTCCTTCCGGGGCGACGGCTCCGAGAGCGACAAAAGCGACCAGCAGGTAGATGGGCAAGACGATCAGAAGTGAGAGAAAGATCGAGCGAGGAATGTTCCGCTTCGGATTTTTCACCTCTTCCCCGCACTGGGCGATGATCTCGTAACCTTCGAAGGCGATGAAAGTCAGCCCCATGGCAATGATGATGCCGAGCGGCCCCTTTTGAAAAAAGCCGCTGAACTGGCTCTGCCAAGGATGATCGACTTTCCCGGCGAAGATGGCATAGACGCCGAAAGCGATGAAGAGCCCGATGATGATGAGCTTGAGCATAGTGACGACGGATTCCGCTTGCCCTGTCTCTTTGGCGCCGCGATAGTTTATATAGACAAAAAGCAGCGTGATGCAGACGGCGATCAGTTTGGCGGCCAGGACGTGCGGCTCTTCATGGACACCCAAGGGAGAGACGAGCCTGCCGACATCAATGCCGGCGACAGATAGCAGGTCGACGCTGAAAGCCCCGAAGGCAACGGCATACAGGCTGCAGGCGACGGCATGGGCGAACCAACTGACCCATCCTGACAGAAAACCGTTAGGCTGGGGAAGAGCTTGCTTGACCCAGAGATACCCGCCGCCGGCCTCCGGAAAACAGGACCCGAGCTCCGCATACGACATGGCCGTCAATCCGGTGACGAAACCGTTGAGAAGAAAGACAAGGATCAAAGCCGGCCCGGCGACACCGGCGGCGATACCCGTCAGGACGAATATCCCGGCCCCGATCATAGCCCCGACGCCGATCATGGTCACATGCATCAGGCTCATGTCCCGGGCCAGCTCGGTGACGGGCTTTTTTTCGTTTTCTTCGGGCCGCAGGCCATTTTTCATGGCGGAGTTTCCTTCGTTTTTATTCTCCCCTGATCTCTGAGCTAAGCATTATCTTCTAATCAAGGGTCTTGTCAAGATTCGTTTGTCGCCAGTCAGGCGGGGCCTTATTTGAGGAGCTTGGGCGAGGACAACCTGGGATTCATGCCGAATACTTTTCGGTAGATGCCGGGATACCGGTTTTTCCCTCCGAGGAGAAGACAACTCAAGGGCACTTCCTTACGGGCCAGCGCGGACATCCGGCCGACGGCCTCCCTGATCTCCCATTGCGCCGTGGGATCTTCGCGGAGCCGGGAGATGTGATAGAGTTCCCGGACATTGACTTTGAACAGGACGCGGCGGCGATGTGCGTTCATCAGCACGTAAGCGGCCGCCTCCGGTCCGATCTTTTTTTGAAGTAGCGCGTGCGTTTCTTCCGTCTGGCCGACCATCCGCCGGAACTCGGGTTCGGCGCCAACCTCCTCAACAGTCGGTGGCACAGTGACCCCGAGCGCGGGATCATATCTCTGGCAGGTCAGCGTGGCCATACGGTGGCGCTTGAGCTGGGCGAAGCAGGAAGCCGAGACGACCAGCGAGAAGGTCAGGTCGGCAAATTCGAATTCGCGGAGGGGGAAATCGTAAAACTCCTGGCGGCGGAAGGCCGTCTTGACCAGATCCTTCTTCTCGGCCGGTGTCATCCACCGGACTCTCCTCAGGCCCTGTTCGTAGGGCATCGAGCTGGCCGTATGGAGGATGGCCGCTAGGATCCGGTCGTCTCCCCCCGGTGTCGTGTCCGCCAAGGATACGGACTCCTCACCGCTCCGGACGGCGGGAGACTCTTTCCTCGGTCGGCCTTTCGTCCTCTCAAAAAGGGTCCGGGCCGCATCCTCCAGCTCCCCATACGTCCGGGCGTCAAAATCCGACGCCTCGGTGAAAAGGATGATGGAGGGGGCGACTTCCTTGGCCAGCCGGTAGATCCGTTGGTTCAGTTCCCGGAGCTCGGCCATTTTTTTGGCGGCAAACCGCCGAATCAGGAGCTCGAGGTTACGGGCGTTGATGGTCAGGCCGACCTGGCCCTCGGTCGCTAGGCTGACCACGTACCGGGCGTCCTCTTTCGCCCAGCCTTCGAGGACAGGGTGGTTCCGGGGGTCTTGAGCGAGGTCCTTGTATTTAATAAAAAGGTATGGCTTCAATCTGGAGTAAAGGGAGTGGTAGAGAGCGTTCTGTGCCCGGATGGTCTTCAGGAAGACCCTCTCCAGCCGCGCTTTCCGGACCTCTTCGGGGACGACGAAATCATCGCCCAGCATGATGTAGCGCTGCGACTTTTCGGTGTAGGAGCAGAGCCGGAACTTCTCGATCTCCTCCAGGGCCAACCGGCTCAGGCCGATGATATCGAAATTGAAGACGGCATGTTCGGCCACCGAGTGGTGCCCCATTTTGAAGATGATGGTCTGGTTGGAGCGGCGGGCCCGCTCCACCTCACGGCGGGCGACGGCCCGGAGCTCGTCGGCCGGGCGGGGATCGCGGGAAATGCGGGCGTAGGACGCGGACAAAGTCTCCGGCGTTACGTCGTCCCGCGGCGGGGAATGGCGCTTGAGGTCGTCGATGACCTCTTTATCGACATTGTAACCCGCTAGAACGACCTTCATGATTGTCTTAAAATAGAAACAGTCTCAAGAAATGTCAACTCGAGTCTTCAATTCGCCCATTTTTCGCCCAATCTCTGTTACACTATAGGGGAACGATGAGAAACAAGGAAGTGGCCGCGATTTTTTCCCGTATCGCCGACGCGCTGGAGATCAAGGGAGAACTGCCATTTAAAATCCTCGCCTACCGCAAGGCCGCCCGCATTCTCGAGGACCTGAGCGAAGACATCGAGACCGTCGCCCGCGAAAAGCGGCTGGAGGAGATCGAGGGCATCGGCAGCGGCATCGCCTCGAAGATCGAGGAATACGTCCAGACCGGCCGGATGAAAAAACACCGGGACGCCCTCTCCGGTATCCCCGAATCGCTCTTCGAGCTCCTCAACGTCCAGAATCTCGGCGCCAAGACGGTCCACCTGATGCAGAAAGAGCTCGGCGTCCAGGGAATCGCCGACCTGAAAAGGGCTATCCGGGATGGCACCCTCGCCTCCCTCCACGGAATGGGCGACAAGAAAGTGGAGAACATCCGCAAAGGGATCGAAATCTACGAGAAAGCCCAGGAGCGGATCCCCATCTACGAGGCCCTGGCCGTGGCCGAGGACATCATCGCCTATCTGGCCGGCGCTCCGGGGATCGGCCGCCTCTCCCCGGCCGGTTCGCTCCGCCGGATGAAGGAGTCCGTCGGCGATATCGATATCCTGGCCGGCGGAAAGGACGGCGCCTCGATCGTCCGCTATTTCACCCGGTTCCCCAGAATCAGCCGTGTTCTCGCAGCGGGCACAACAAAAGGCTCGGTCATGATCGCGACCGAGACAGGTGAGCGCCAGGTCGACCTCCGCATCGTCGCCGACCAGGAGTACGGGGCCGCCCTCCAGTATTTCACCGGCTCAAAAGCCCACAATATCAAGCTCCGCGGCCTGGCCAAGGACAAAGGGCTCAAGATCTCCGAGTACGGCGTCTTCCGCGGCTCCAGGAAAATCGCCGGCCGGGACGAGAGCGAGGTCTACGCCGTCCTGGGCCTTCCTTTCATCCCGCCCGAGATGCGCGAGGACCGGGGCGAAATCGAACTGGCCCTCGAAGGCCGGCTGCCGGATCTCATCGCTAACGCCCATATCCGGGGCGACCTCCACGTCCATTCGGACTGGAGCGACGGCCATGTCAGCCTCTCGGGCCTAGCCGATCTCGCTCGCCGGCGCGGCTACACCTACATCGCCATTTGCGACCACAGCCAGGCGGCTAAGTATGCCGGCGGTCTGACGCCCGACCGGCTCCGCCGGCAGATGAAGGAGATCGAGGCGCTCAATAGACGGTTGAAGGGAATCCGGCTTCTGAAGGGGACGGAGATGGATATCCTGGCCGACGGCTCGCTCGACTTCCCCGATCACCTCCTGGCCCGGCTCGACGTCGTCGTGGGATCGATCCACTCCGGATTCAAGAAGAACGTCACCGCCCGGATGCTCAAGGCCATGGAGAATCCCCATCTTGACATCATCGGCCACCCGACGGGCCGACTGATCTCGGGGCGGGAGGGATATGAGGTCGACCTGGAGGCCGTCCTGGCAGGCGCCCGGCGCCTCGGTAAGGCCCTCGAGCTCAATTCTTACTACGACCGCTTGGACCTCAACGAGTTCTATCTCAAGCGAGCCAGGGACCTCGGTGTCATGATCTCGCTCGGCACGGATACTCATTCGGCCGAGGGGCTCGGGATGATGCGCTTCGGCGTCGGCATCGCGCGGCGCGCCTGGCTGGAAAAAAAGGACATCTTGAACTGTCTCCCCTGGAGCCGGCTCAAGAAGAAGCTGAGGTAGAGCTCGCGGGACCTGTCATGGCGCGTCCCCGTCCGTCCTCGCCCAAGACCCACCCACCCACCACCATCGGCTGCGGGCGGGCGGGGACTAGCGCCATGCCACCCACTCTCTCTTGAAATGGGGGGCGGAAGGATTGCACTCTCCTGGCCATTGGTGTATCTTTTAGGTTTCTAAAGGAGATGTTCATGATCAGTATCGCTAGACAATCCGTAAAAAAGCTGCTGGGCTACGCCATCAGGGCGGAAATGGACGCCAACACAATCTACACGAGGATGGCCGGCCGGCTGAAAAACCCCCTGCTCAAGGAAAAATTCCGGGTCCTGGCTCTGGAAGAAAGAAAACACAAGGAGATCCTCAGACGGATGTTTGCCTCCCTCTACGGGAAAGAAAAGCCCGAGATCCCCAAGACCGTGGACCAGCGCCTCCTCCCCGCGGTCGTCATCAAGCCGTCCTCAAGCCTGGCCGACATCCTCGGACAGGCGATGAACGGGGAGAAATCAGCCCGGGATTTCTATGCCGCTCTCGCCAAGAGGGTCCCGGAACCGAACAAAAAAATGCTCGTCTACCTGAGTCATGTCGAAAACAGCCACTATCTCATGCTGCGCAGCGAATACACGCTGGCTCTTCAGTTCGAGGATTACGCCGAGAAGGACATTGACAAGGTCATCACCTGACCGGTGATGTGGGTTTATCCTTTCATCACTCCCATCGGGACGACCCGGGCGACCAGCCGGCCGATCCCAACCTCGTGGGAAACCCTGACCACTTCGTCTACATCCTTATAGGCGCCTGGCGCTTCTTCGGCCACCCCTTTCCAGCTCGTCGACTGGAGCTCGATCCCCTTCCTCTGCAGCTCGTCGCGGATCTGCTCGCCGCGGAAGCGGCGAAGCGCCTCATGCCGGGACATGAGCCTTCCGGCGCCGTGGGCCGTCGAGCTAAAACTCAATCCTTCGGCTTCCGCGGTACCGACAAGAAGATAGGATGCCGTCCCCATGCTGCCGGGGATGATCACCGGCTGACCGTGCGGCCGGTAAACCTCGGGGATCTCCGGCCGACCCGGGCCGAAGCTCCGGGTCGCACCCTTGCGGTGGACGCAGACCTCGCGCTCCTTCCCTTCGATCAGATGCCTTTCGATCTTGGCGACGTTGTGGCAGACGTCATAGACCTGACTCATATCCTTGGCGCAGCCCATGACCCTGGAAAAGACTTCCCGAACCCAGTGGGCGATCATCTGGCGGTTGGCGAAAGCGTAATTAACCGCGGCGCACATGGACTTGTAATACTGCCGGCCGAGCGGCGACCGGACGGGCGCATTGATCAATTCCCTGTCGGGAAGCCCCCGTGTCCCGAACCTGTTCTCCATGAGCTCGATATAGTCGGTGGCGACCTGGTGGCCGAGGCCGCGGCTGCCGCAGTGGATCATGACCATAACCTGGCCGATGGCCCGGATGCCGAAAATTCGAGCCAGTGCCTGGTCATAGATATCGGAGACCTTCTGGATTTCCAAAAAGTGGTTTCCCGCGCCGAGCGTACCAAGCTGGGGGATGCCTCTTTCCAGAGCGCGTGGCGAAACCCCGGCGGGATCGGCGTCCTTCATCCGGCCGTATTCCTCGGTCATCAGCAGGTCGTCCTTGGCACCGTAGCCGTTCTCGACGGCCCATTCGGCGCCCTTGATCAGGATATCCTTGAGCACGTTCCGGCTGAGCCGGGTGATCCCGCCCTTCCCCACTCCGGCCGGCACCTCCTTAAAGATCTCGGCCAGGAGCTCCTTCCGTTTCGCGGCGATGTCTCTCTCCGAGAAATCAGTCCGCAGCAGCCTCACCCCGCAATTGATGTCGTAGCCAACCCCTCCCGGCGAGATGATCCCTTGGTCCAGATCGAAGGCCGCCACCCCGCCGATCGGAAAGCCGTAGCCCTGGTGGCCGTCGGGCATGACGTAGGACATCCGCTGGATGCCCGGCAGGCAGGCGACATTCCGGGCCTGCTGCAGGGTCAGGTCGTTCCTGACGCTTTCCAACAGGCGCGACGAGGCATAGATCGTCGCCGGGACCTTCATCTCCCCGTGGGGGGGAATTTCCCAGACGAAATCACTTTTTCTGAGGAGCTCCATATCTCACCTCAAATATCCAGCACCACCTGAACGGAGACGGGGCGGCCGCGTCCGATCTTCATTTCGTTGTAAGTGACGGCCTTGACCTCACCAAAGATCGCGTATTTCTCGGGCCGGTCATCGCCCTGGAAAAGAGCGTGGAGATGGAAACCGTCTCCGGCCGGCTCGATGACGATGTTTTCGGCCGCCGCCGTCAGAAAGGACCGGGTCTCCCACAAATAAATGACCTCTCCTAGAAATCGGACAAGCAGTTGTTCCAGGTCCCGACCTTGGACGCTCATCGGATGGTCGACTTTTTTCTCCACCTTCTCCGGCTCCCACATCAGGGAGACGGTGGCCAGGGCGGCGTTGGCGAAGGCTTCCTCGAGCGTGCGGCCGAAGGCCTGGAATTTGGCGTCGGCCGTGTGGTCAAGGAACCTGAATTTCTCGTCCATATCCGTCCTTCTGTTCTTTCTCTTTATTCTATCACGAATTCGGTATCGCGGGGACTCCGGCCGAACCGGTTGACAACCATTGCCTCCTATTGTAGGATTCCGGGCCGCTCAGAGCAGGAGGTCGATCCACCCATGGATCAAGCCGGATTTCCCACGGCGCTCGTCTTCGACCTGAAGAAAGAGAGCCCCTTTTCTTTCAAGTGCCAAGTCTGCAGCGCCTGCTGCTTCAACAAGGCTATCCGGGTGGCCCCCTACGAGGCCCTCCGTCTTGCCCGGAATCTTGGCATCACGACCACCGATTTCCACCGCACCTGCACCGAAGAGGGGGGGATCGTTCTGCGCAACAAGCCGGACGGGAGCTGCATTTTCCTCGACTCCAGGGGCTGCGGGGTTCATCCCGACCGTCCTTTAGTCTGCCGTCTCTACCCGCTCGGACAGATTACCGACAAGGAAGGCCGGGAAAAATATGCGTCCATGCCTCTCCATCCCGACTGCCTCGGGCACTTCGGCGCGGACGGGACGGTCGAATCATACCTGGATTCTCAAGGCGTGGAGCTTTATTTCCATTTTGATGCGGTTTATGCGGCGGTCTATGAAAAAATGCTGAAAAAACTGGGAGGAAAGGGATTTACAGCCGCAGACATTCTATCCCTGGGTGAAACTCAGCCGTTCGATCCGGGTTCTTCCTCTCACCATGGGCTTCTCTCGACCTGGCTCGATATCGACAGGACCGTCGCCGCGTTCCGTCGAGAAAGCCGGCGGAAGGAACCGAAGAGCCTGGACGAGGTGGTTTCGCTCCACCTCGAGGCCATCGAGGCATGGCTGGCGGCTTTATAGAAAGCCGTTTGGTCGATTCCTCCTCTCCCTGTCATTTTTTGTATAGGCTCAAAAAACGCCGGCGACGGGAGCGCCGCAAAAAGAGCATTTCCCCCCATGAATCCTGTTCTCCTCGATAGAAAACCCACTCCGGCGGAGTAGCGTCCTTCCGCATTCAGAGCAATCCGTATTCTCCGACTCCCCCCAGACATTGCCGATATAGATATATTTCAATCCCGCTTCCTTCCCCAGTGAACGGGCTTTCCGGAGACTCTCCAAGGGTGTCGCCGCCGCCTGATCGTATTCGTAGTCGGGATGGAAACGGCTGATGTGCCAGGGGATCTCCGGATTGACGGAGGCGATGAAGCGGGCGATATCTCCGAGTTCTTTATCGCTGTCATTCAGAGCCGGGACGACGAGTGTGGTCACCTCCACCCAGATGCCGAGCTCATGCATCAGGCGGACCGAATCGAGGACGGGCTGAAGCCGGGCGCCGCAGATCTTTTTATAGGTCTCATCCCGGAAGGCCTTGAGGTCGACGTTGGCCGCATCGAGAAAGGGCCGGATCGTCCGTAGCGCCTCGGCCGTCATATACCCGTTGGTGACAAAGACGTTGGCCAGCCCGGCGCTCCGGGCCAACCGGGCCGTGTCGTAGGCATATT
This sequence comes from Candidatus Aminicenantales bacterium, assembly GCA_049287565.1. Classification (GTDB taxonomy): domain Bacteria; phylum Acidobacteriota; class Aminicenantia; order Aminicenantales; family UBA8522; genus UBA8522. The sequence continues at coordinate 61,113 of JBAQGA010000189.1, read as the reverse complement.
CGAAGAAGATGGTCGGCTCGGTATAGGTATAGGAGATGCTGCGGCAGCCCCGCGTCCGGGCGGCTCGCACGATCTCCTCTGCAGAGAGCGCCTGGCCGTCGGCAAAGCGCTTGTCTTTCTTGGTCACCTGGGAGATCTGCCAGTTCTGGCAGAAAGGACACCGGAAGTTGCAGCCGACCGTGGCGATGGAGAACGAGGTCGTCCCCGGCAGGAAATGATAGAGGGGCTTTTTCTCGATCGGGTCGATATGGGCGGCGATAACCTCCCCGTAGACGCGGGTGATGAGCTTCCCATCCCGGTTCTCGCGGACGCCGCAGACGCCGAACTTGCCCACCGCGACCTGACAGCGATGGGCGCAGAGGAAACACTCGACCTTCCCCTCTTCCAGGACGCGCCAGAGCATGGCCTCTTTGATCATCCGAATTCCTCTGGCCTATAAAAAATAGAACCTCTTTCATTATATCGATATCTTTGCCGGAAAGAAAGAATCCTCCACTGCGGGCTGCGTATTAGCGGGCGAGAGAGGACCGCCTCTTGATTCCCGGTCTCGAAATGGAATATTTTTCATCGTGGGTCGTCTTTCCTAATGAACACAAGACGCATGGCAAGGACAGAAAAAGCGGCTCGCCTAACTGAGGAAATGATGACCTACCGGGAAGACGTCTTCCGGATCTGCCTGGGATTCTCCCGGAATCCGTTAGATGCCGAAGATCTGACCCAGGAAGTCTACCTCAAGGCCTTTCGTAAGATCGGATCGGTCCACGAGCCCGCCGCCCTGAGAGCGTGGCTACTTCGGATCGCCCGGAACACCTGCCTCGACCATCAGAAAGAAAGGCGGCTCTTCCGTCTTTTTCAGAGGAGCGTGACTTCGGACGATGCCCGGGAGAATCCCAATCAGCACGAGCACTTGGATACACGGGAACGCCTGGTCAAACTCAAAGAGGCTGTCCGTCGCCTTCCGGGAAAACAAAAGGAGGTCTTTGTCTTGCGGGAGTACGGACACCTTTCTTATGCAGAGCTGGTCGAAACCCTGGGCCTCAAGCAAGGGACGGTGATGTCCCGTCTGAACCGCGCCCGCAGGGCGGTGCTGGATGGCATGAACGAGGGGAACGATGAAAAATGACCTGACGGATCATGATTTCGGGGACATCTCTGCCTTGATAAGACAGGAAGAAGAAGATGGCCTGGCCTTCTTCCGCACCAGAAATTTCCGGGACAGGGTGGAGACCCACCTCAAGGGGGAGGCCGGCGGCAAAAAGCCGCCCATTCTTTCCCAGGTAAGAGCCGTCCCTGTGCTTGCAACGGTCCTGGTCTTGATCATGGCGGGGATCTTCTTTTCTATTCTGAAACGTCCTGGAGCGGGCCCGCCGCCAGAATTCAAGGCCCTTGCATCTGCCCTCGGTCAACTTCCCGGATTCTCTTATCGCCCAAGAGAGAACGCGACGGCACCCCTCGGCCAAACCGAGACATCCAGGCTGGCCGAATCGGTCCGGCGGGTGCTGGTCTCAGCCGAAAAGATTAAAAGGCGGGAGGAACAAGGGATTTCTATTCCGGCGGGGCCCGTCAAGGTTCCGCGTTTGAGCCTCGATCAAAAAATGGAGATCCTCTTCAAAGAAAGAGCGATCGAGCGCGCACTCCTGTTATTCAAATATGATTCCAAGGAGGTATGAGATGGCGAAAAAGATATTGCTGTTCGGATTTCTGGCTCTTTTTTCTTTTAATCTCGCGGCCATGGACAATCCGGCCAACGCCAAAGAGAAGACCGGTTATGTACTCCTCGACCTGTTCATCGTCAGCTTCCGGGATATGGTTACGAAGGGGACCACGGACGATCTGGAACCGACTCTTCTCAAGATGGCTTCCGAGCTCAGGAAAGCGCGGGAGGCGGGTGAAATCGACGCGGTTTTTTATGCTCGCCTTAGCCGCATCCTGGCCATAACCAAGCTGGTCATTGTTCCAGACCCCGGAGGCATGCTCGGACCCGTGATCAATCGGGAGCTACTTTTCTTTGTCCACGATATCACGGGCGAAGATTTTAAAAGAGAGGGAGGCGCGGCCGCTATAAATCAGGTGGCGAACGCCATCGCCGAGGAAATCCTCAACCTCCAGATCTATTTAGACACCAAGGACAAAAGAGAGGCTTTACGCAGGAAATTGGACGAAAGAATCTCGGGAAAAGAAACCTGAAGACAGGATCTGGAAAACGCCTCTGGACGTCCGTTTCCCGTTGCCAGGGAATGGGCGTTCATGACTTGGTCTTGAGTCCCGGAAAGAGTTTCACCGCCGAGGGACAAAGGTTTCGGAGAGGGCAAGCCGGGCAGCGCGGTTTACGAGCCTGGCAAACCTTCCGGCCGTGGTTGACCAGCATGTAGTTAAAATCGAGCCAGTCCTTTTTGGGGACGAGCTTCATAAGATCGCGTTCGGTCTTCTCGGGATCGCTCTGTCGGCTCAGTCCGAGCCGGCCGGAGAGCCGCTTGACGTGGGTATCGACGGCAATCCCCTCGGCGATGCCGTAGCCGGAGGAGAGGACGATGTTGGCCGTTTTCCGGGCCACGCCGGGGAGGGTGACGAGGTCGGCCATGTTCGCCGGCACCTCCCCGCCGAAGTCCTCGACGATCTTCCGGGCGGCGCCGCTGATGCTCTTGGCCTTGTTGCGGAAAAACCCGGTCGGCCGGATCTCCGCCTCGAGCTCCTGCCGGTCAGCCGCGGCCAAGGCCGCCGCAGTTGGATATTTCCGGAAAAGAGCGGGCGTGATCCGGTTGACCCTCTCGTCCGTACACTGGGCCGCCAGGATGGTGGCGATCAGGATCTGGAGGGGCGTTTCGAACTCGAGCGCCGTGCGACTCCGGGGATATTCCCGCCGGAGGACGCGGATGATCTTCCCGATCCGTTCCTTAGCGCGCTCCATGCTCAGATACCATTGGCCGAATTGTGACGGGGCCCATTTACTAATCCTTAGTGTAAGAAAAAACCCTCAAGGGCCGACGTGAAAGAGGTCCTGACCGAGGTGGAAATCCTCGACATCATAATAATCGGGGAACCGGCCGAGAAGATCGATCTCCGACTTGATCAGGAAGTAATGGCTGCGCTCGACCCGGCTCAGGTATTCGAGTATCTTCTTGCTCCCGACGTCTTTGACCACTCCCTGGGCGTCTTTGTAGTACGTTTCGGCCGCCTTCTCCGCTTCCAGGGCCGCCTGGAAGAGCTCGAGGATGGAGCTCTTCTCATCCAGAGCTGTCTTCGGCCGAGGCCGAACCGTTTTCTCAGGAACCTTGAGCACAACATCAGGAAAGCGCTGGGAATGGAGCCTCTCCAGGATCTTGCGGTGCTTTTTCTCCTCCAGGACGAGGAACTTCAGCTTCTGCTGGAGCAGGATGTTCTTGACCCGAGCCAGGAGCCTGGCGTAGAAATCCGCCGCCTCGATCTCCGACCGGATGGCGACGGCCAAGACCTCATAGGGCCGCAGTTTCGTGTTTAAGGCCATAGCATTCTCCTTTCAGACGCACCCTGGAACCGGCCTCAATACTTGATGAACTTCTCTTTGGGAGCGCCGCAGACAGGGCACTTGTCGGGGGCATCGCCTTCGACCGTGAATCCGCAGACACTGCAGATATGGATGGGAAAATAGGCGAGGTCCTGGCCCTTGTCCACGGCTTCTTTGGCCTTTTTATACAAGCCGGCATGGATCTTCTCCGCTTCCAAGGCGGCGTTAAACCAGAACACGGCCGTCTTCTCGCCCTCGGCTTCGGCCATGGATTTGAAGGCCGGGTACATGTCCTTGACTTCGTAGTTCTCCCCGTCCACCGCCTCCTGCAGGTTCTGGGCCGTCTTCCGGATTCCGGCCAAGGTCTTGAGGTGATTGGTGGCATGGACTTGCTCGGCGTAGCTGTTGGCCCGAAACAGGCGGGCCACGTTGGCGAACTTCTCATTTTCCGCGGCATCGGCAAAAGCCTTGTACCTCATGTGGGCCTGGCTCTCACCGGCAAAGGCCGCCTTTACGTTGTCTTCGGTCTTCTTGTTCATGGAAACCTCCTATAGGGTGATCATTTTCTCGATGGCCCCTCTCGCTTTCCGGCTGATCGCCGCGGGGACGTCGATCCGGTATCTCATCTCCTCCAAGGCCTGCCGGACCTTAAGGAGAGTGATCTTTTTCATGTTCGAACAAAAAGCCAAGTCCTTGACGGGGAAGAACGCCGTTCGCGGGTTCTCTTTCCGCAACCGATGAAGGATCCCGACCTCGGTGCCGACGAGGACTTCTGCAGCCGTAGTCTCCCGCGCCGCTTTCACCATGAAACCCGTGGAGATAACCTTATCGGCCAGGTCGATCACTTCGGGCCGGCACTCGGGATGGACCCAGATCTCGGCCTTCGGATGTTCCTTTTTCCTGGCCTGGACATCCGCCGTCAGGATCTGGTTATGGACATAGCAATAGCCGTCCCAGGCGATGATCTTCTTTCGGGTCTGGCGGGCGGCATAGGCGGCCAGATTCTTGTCGGGGACGAAAAGGATCTCCTCCTCGGGGATGGAATTCACCACCTTGACGGCATTGGACGAGGTGCAGCAGATGTCGGATTCGGCCTTGACCTCGGCGGTGGTGTTGACATAACAGACGACCGGCCGGCCCGGGTATCCGGCCTTCCAGTCGCGGAGTTCCTGGGCGGTGATCATGTCGGCCATCGGGCATCCGGCCCCCGCATCAGGCAGAAGGACGGCTTTTTGGGGAGAGAGGATGGCCGCCGTCTCAGCCATGAAATGGACGCCGCAGAAGACGATCACTTCGGCCTCGCTCCTGGCAGCTTCCTGGCTCAATCCCAGGGAGTCGCCGGTGTAGTCGGCGATGTCCTGGACCTCGCCGATCTGGTAGTTGTGGGCCAGGATGACCGCCTTTCGCTCTTTCCGGAGCTTACGGATCCGATCGATGATTTCGTCCTTGGTCACGATGTTTCGCCGTCCCTTAATCCTTGAGCTTGCGGATATAGACGCGGTAGACATCACCGTCCTGCTCCTGCCCGAGGAATTGTTGACCTGTCATTTTGCACCAGGCCGGCATGTCGACCTTGATACCCTCATCGGTGGAAACGATCTCGAGGACCTCGCCGATTCTCAATTCTTTGATCTTCTTGGCCGTTTGGATGATGGGCATCGGACAAAGGAGCCCGAAGCAATCCAGCGTTGCGCCTGCTTTCACCGTCTCTCTCCGCTCCTCTTGGGGAAAGGCTCGCCCGCGGGATCTGCTTAGCTTTGGGAAAAAGCTTATTCGGGTACCAGGTCGGCTCCGCACTTGGCACATTTCAGATCCCCCTTCTTGGTGAGGCCGCCGCAGTGCGGGCACTCCTCAAGGACCCTGTGACAGGTCGAGCAAATGGCCTCCATCCCCTCCAGAGGACCATCGCAATAGGGACAGTAGCATTTCTTGGATTGCAGGTCCGTTTCTTTATCGGCATTCGAAGCGACCTCGTCTTTTTTCTTTTGTTTTTTCTTATAGTCCTCGATCGCGGCGTGCAGAGCATCGGCTCCCAGGTTGGAGCAGTGCAGCTTGTTCTTGGGCAGGCCGCCGAGTTCCTGAGCCACGATCTCGTTGGTGATCTTCATGGCTTCTTCCAGGCTTTTGCCCATGGCCATCTCGCTGACGATGCTGGAAACGGCGATGGCCGCTCCGCAGCCGAAGGTCTGGAACTTGACGTCCTTGAGCTTGTTCTCTTGGACTTTAATGCTGAAGGTCATCATATCGCCGCAGACGGGATTGCCGACCTGACCGATGCCGTCGGCATCTTTGATCACCCCGACGTTGCGGGGATTCTGGAAATGGTCCATGACTTTATCGGTATAGATCATTTCTCGTTCTCCTCCAGAAATTTGGTGTAGAGGGGCGACATCTTCCTCAGCCGGTCGATGATAGGCGGGAAGACATCCAGGAGATAATCGATATCCGCGGCCGTCGTGTTGTCGATCAGGCTGAAGACCAGCGATCCCTGGGCCAGAGCATGATCGATGCCCATGGCCAGGAGCACGTGGGAGGCTTTGAGCGCCCGCGAGGTGCAGGCCGAGCCGCTCGAGGCGGCGATCCCCTTCATGTCCAGGTTCAGGAGCATGGACTCGCCCTCGATGAACTCGACGCAGAAGCTGGCATGATGAGGCAGCCGTTTTTCCCGGTGTCCCGTCAGATAGACCCGGCCCACCTTTTGGGGAAGATGCTCGATCAGTCTGTCGCGAAGGGAGCTCAGCCTCTCACCGCGTTCGGCCAATTTCGTCAGGGCGAGTTCGGCCGCCTGGCCCATCCCGACGATCCCGGCGACGTTCTCCGTCCCGCTGCGGCGGCCGCCTTCCTGGATGCCACCGTCGATGAAAGGCAGGATCCGCGTCCCTTTCCTTAGGAAAAGAGCGCCGCTCCCCTTGGGCCCGTAGAACTGGTCGGCGGCCAGGCTCAGGGCGTCGACATCGAGTTCCCGGACCTCCAGCGGGATGTTGCCGGCGGCCGCCACAGCGTCGGTGTGGAGCGGAATCCCCGCCGAACGACAGACCCGGGCGATCTCGGCCAGGGGCTCGATCGTCCCCACCTCGCTCGAGGCCAGGATCACGGAAACGAGCGCCGTCTCCTTCTTGAGGGCCCGCTTGACGTCCTCCGGATCGACCAGGCCGTCCCGGTCGACGGGGACCAAAGTCGAGGAAAAACCGAACTTCTCCAAGCTCTTGACGGAATGGAGGACGGATTGGTGCTCGATGGCCGAGACAACGAGATGCCGATTCCTATCCCGCCGGGCCAGGGCCATTCCCTTGACGGCGAAATTGTTGGCCTCCGAACCGCTGGAGGTGAAGAAGATCTCATTTTCCTCGGCGCCGATCAACCGGGCGACCCGCGAGCGTGCTTCCTGGACAGCCCCCAGCGCTTCCTGCCCGGCGGAATGGAGACTCTGGGGATTGCCATACTTTTCCCCTAGATAAGGGAGCATTGCCTCCACGGCCTGGGGATCCAGGGGTGTGGCCGCAATGTGATCGAGATAAACCCGCTTCATGGCCCTGATCGGCAAATGAAAGCCGTCTCAGACGGCGACGACCTCCTTGACTTCCGGGACTTCCTTCTTCAAGAGCCTTTCGATCCCCATTTTCAGGGTCATCTGGGACATCGGACAGCCGCTGCAGGCACCGGTGAGCTTCACCTTGACCACTCCATCCTGGACGTCAACGAGCTCGACATTTCCGCCGTCGGCCATCAGGGCGGGCCGGACCTTGTTCAAGGCCGCTTCAACTTTCTCTTTCATCTCATCTCGCTCCTTAAGAAATGTATTGTATCACGTTCGTCTTCTCAACGAAATCTCTCGATGATTCTCTGCAGCCGCGGACGATTGACTTCGAGGTCGAGCGAGGCGATCGGCTTTTTGACGTCGGGAAGGACGAGCTCCTCGAAGGACGGCTTGCCCTCTTCATAAATCAAGCCGATGGCGATCTTCTCCGGGCTGCTCAAAGCGTCCCATGCTTTGGCTTTGTCTCGAGGGTTGTAATCCGGGATATCCTCCACGTGGAAGACATGCTTCCGGTACCAATCATAAGAATTCACCTTGTTCTGGGTGACGCAGGGGCTGAGGATATCGATCAGGGCGAATCCGTCGTGCCTCATTCCCCGCTCGATGAGGGATGCCAGATGGGCCACCTCGCCGGAAAAACCGCGGGCGATGAAGGTCCCGCCGGCCGCCAGGGCGAGCGCCGCCCCGTCGATGGGAAAATCCTTGGAGCCGAAAGGCGTGGAGAGGGTGACCGTTCCGAAGTCCGTCGTCGGCGAAGCCTGTCCTTGGGTCAAAGCATAAATGCGGTTGTCAACGACCACATAGGTGAGACCGATATTCTTGCGGAGGGCATGGAGGAAATGGCCCAGGCCGATCGAGTAGGCATCGCCGTCGCCGCTGACGGCCACCACCTGAAGGAGCGGGTTGACCAGTTTGATCCCGGCGGCCACCGGCATGGTGCGGCCATGGAGGCCGTGGAAACCGTAGGCGTGGAAATAATTGTTCAGCCGGCCGTGGCAGCCGATCCCGGTGACGATGACCAGGTCCTCGGGCTCGAGGTCGAGCGATGCGGCTGCGTTCTTGAGGGCGTCGAAAACGCCGAACAGGCCGCAGCCTTTGCACCAGGTGGGAGTGGTGAGCTGGAAGCCTCGTTTTTCTTTCATCGGGCCGCCTCGAGGACGGGGTCGACGATATCCCGGGGTGTGAACGTCCGGGTCGAGGAGCTGACGATGTTCTTCAGCTCTCCGCAGGGGCTGATCTGACTCTTGATCAGGGTGGCGAGCTCACCTTCATAATTATGCTCGACGACAAAAACATCCCGGCTCTCCGCCAGAAATTCCCGGACCGCGGCGGCCGGAAAGGGCCAGAGCGTCCGCAGTTGGAGAAACCGGGAGGGCACTTTCTTTTCCCCGAGCTGGTCCATGGCCTCGAGAACGGCGCCCAGCGTGGAACCGAAAGCGATGAACCCGACATCGGCCTTTTGGGAGCCCCACAGACGGGGAGTGGGCAGGTCTGCGGCTGCCCGGTCGAACTTGTGCATGCGCTTGTCCATCATCCGCAGGCGGTTCGCCGGGTCTTCATCGCGGTAGCCTCTCTCATCATGCTCCAGGCTTTCGGCGAGGTGGATGCCGTTCTTATAGGACGGAAGAGACCGGGGCGAGATTCCGTCGGCGGTGAGTTCGTACCGTTTGAAATCCGCGATATCCAGAAGCTCCTCGCGACGCAACAGTTTGCCTCGGTCGATTCGGACGGCGGAGAGGTCGAACGACCGGGTCGTCCGGTAGTTCTGGCCCATGTCAAGCTCGGTCAGGATGATGACGGGACACTGGTATTTTTCGGCCAGGTTGAAGGCCTTGACCGACAATTCGAAACACTCCCCCACTGTCCCCGGCGTCAGGACGATGCGGGGGAATTCGCCGTGCGACCCGAAGATCCACTGCAGGACATCGCCCTGCTGGCTCTTGGTCGGCATCCCGGTGGCCGGTCCCATACGCTGAACATGGGCGACGACGACCGGAATCTCCATCATCCCCGCCAAGCTGAACGCTTCCATCATCAGGGACGCTCCGGGCCCGGACGTCGCGGTCATCGCCCGGGCGCCGGCAAAGGCCGCTCCGATGGCCATGTTGAGAGCCGCCGGCTCGTCCTCTGTCTGGACGACAACACCGCTAAACTCCGGCATATGAAGAACGAGCTCTTGACCGATCTCGGAAGCGGGACAGATGGGGTAGGCGGCAAAAAAGCGGCACCCGGCGGCCAGGGCGCCAAGGCCGACAGCTTCGTCTCCGGAGATGAGGATCCGGTCGCCATCCCCTTTTCTCGCCAGCGGATGCCGTTCTGTTTCAGCCGTAATCTCCCGCGCCTTCTCGCAGCCGAAGGATGCCGCCCGGATGTTTATCTGGACGACGTCTTCCCCTTTCCTCTTTAAGAACATCTCGGAAATGATTCGCTCGAGGCTTGAACGGTCGAGGTCAAGGACATGGCTCAAGGCACCGAGGGCGATCATGTTCTTGAAGATTTCCTGACCGAACTTCTCCCGGGACAGTGAACGGAGGAGAAAACGGTGGAATGTCTTTCCCCGGGTTTTCTCCGGCGGAAGGTCCGCGACTCCCTCACCGTCGCAGAAGACGATCCCATTTTCGGCGATTTCGGGAAGATGGGCCAGGATAGCCTCGCAGTCAAAGGCCATCAGGATATCCACCCGGTCTCCCAAGCCATAGATCTTGTCCCAAGAGGCGCGGACCGTGTAGCAGGTGTTTTCGCCGCGAATGTTCGAAGGAAAATCACGGTAAGTGGCGACTTCCCAGCCCTGGCGTTTGAAGAGCTTGGCCAGGACATTGCCGGTGAATAGAACACCATCGCCCGCCTTGCCGGCGATCATCACGGACAGGTCTTTGATCATCATGCTTTCGCCTTTTCCGGGCCGTCTTCGGGACCGGAAACGCGGTCATTATACAGTCAATATTACACCTTTTGCCAACCGAATACAACTAATCTTATAGGATTACTAGTGATTATCCGCCCGGGCGCTCAGACCAGTTTTCCCCGGGCGACCAGAACGACCCGGCCGCCCACAAGAACCTCGATCCTCCCCGCCGTCTCTCCGGCTCTGAGCAGGAGCAACGACGGCCGGCCGATCTCATTTCCCTGTTCGACCCGGATGTCGATCTTTTCCTTTCCGAAGAAACGGTGGCGAACGAGGTAACCGGCCAGGCAGCCGTTGGCGCTTCCCGTGGCCGGGTCCTCGGCCACACCATAGCACTGGGCAAAAACCCGGACGTTGAGGTCGTTGCGGGCACTGTAGGTCTGGGGCGAGAAGAGGAGAAATGCTTTTCCCCGGCTGTCGGTCGTCAAGCCGGCCAGTTTTTCGGGCCGGAAGCGGCTCCGTTTGACCGCCTCCAGCGTCCTTACCGGAACGATCACGAAGGGGATGCCCGTCGAGACCTCCTGCACCGGGTGCTCCGGGAGCAGGTCGCCCGCCTTCAGGTCGAGCACGGGCGCTACGCGCCGGGCATCCATGGTCTGCCCGAACCGGGGCTCGATCTGCCTCATCCAGAGGACGCCGGGCTTTCCCTGACGATAGCTGAAGGTCACCGGGATGGGCCCGACCTTGAAGTTGAGAACGACCTTCCGAACCGCTTTTCGGATGAGGTCCTGCTGGATGACGTAGGCGGTGCCGAGGGTGGGATGGCCGGCGAAGGGAAGCTCCGCGGTGGGCGTGAAAATGCGCACGTCGAAGCCCCCCCGGCGCTTGGCATCTCCGATGATAAACGTTGTCTCGGAAAAATTGATCTCGCGGGCGATTTTCTGCATGGCGCCGGGGGCGAGCTCATCGCCCCGGCGCACGACCGCCAGCTGATTGCCGGCGTACTTTTCCTCGGCAAAAACATCCACGATAGAGAACACCCGTCCCCTCATCCCTCACCTCCCCTGTCTGAATCCGTTATCCCGACTCCGGCAGGTCGGAGATCCGATCATTCCGAAGCGGACTCAGGCGGCCTTTTGGCCTTTTTTTTCATCGGCTGATCGCAGCAGATAAAGGCATGCTCTTCGGCGCAGCCGCAGGCTTGATCGACAACGATGCGATAGCCGCAGACCCGGCACTCGTAAGCATCGCCTTTCTTGGCTTTTTGAGCCGGCTTTTTCTTGGTTTTGGATGGCATCTAAAAACTCCTTTTTTATCATTTCCAATCGAGCAGGCGCTGTTCGCCCCGGAGCTCGCGGATGGCCGTGACGTCCTGACTGACTTCGAGACATCCTTTGTAGTGATCCTGCCCGTCGCGAACAGCAAAATATCGAATAGAGATGAATCGTCCCTTCAACTGGATCCAGAACTCGGCGACATCGCGACGGCCGGCCCGGAAGGCCTCGAGAATGCGGTTGACCATGTGGACGCTGTCCGGAGGATGGCAGTTCTGGACCTTCCGACCGACTACCGCCGGACTCCGTGGAAAGATGCGCTCGGCGCCGGCCGAATAATACCGGACCGTGTCCGTCTCATCGACATAAGTGACATCGACGGGCAGGTTCTTGAGCAGAAGGTTGATCTGCTCCGGCGTCAGCCTTCCCGTATCGAGGGAGAGCGATGCGGCGGGACGATAGGATTCCGGCAACGGCGTAAGATCAGCGGCCCTGACCGCCGGCTTCCATTCGGTCCCCGGCGTCACCCAGGCGTAGCCGATCTCCTCCTCACCTTTCCTCACCCGGGCCCAATCCTCATCGGACAGGGTCTCGAGGCTCATCGGCAGCAGGATTTTTTCCTCTTTATAGATCATGTCGGACATCATCTCCGAGAGCCGGCGGCCCACCGCGATGAGCTCGGAGGCTTTGTCCGTAACGAGCAGCCCGCGGAACTCCCGCAGCATCGCCCGGATGTCATCATGGATCGCCCACATGACCTTGGAGGGACCGCTCATTCCCCTGGCCTCGAGGAGAGGGAAGAGCTGGTTTTCTTTCCTGAGGTAGTGTTTTTCCACGGCGGCGAGCCTTTCCAAGCTGGACCGGAGATCGCCCCGGAGGCTCTCGAGGCCGGTCCCGCCTTCCGTGGCTGAGAGTCGATCCAGAAGGCCCTTGAGTTCCCCCAGGATCTTCTCGAGCGCCCGGTTTTCCGCCATCAGAGTGTGCAGGGGATGGCCCGGGATCGCGGCGGGAAGGGGCTGTCCCTCGAGCGACTCTTTGAAGACCTGGACGTGGACGTCACACAACCTCTTGACCTCATCCTCGGGCAGGCCTTCCTCGATCAGCTTCTGCTCCATCTCCGAGATCTCGGTCGGACTGACATCCTTGATCAGTTCGGCAAAGCGTTTTTTCTGGTCATCCAGGTTCCCTCCATGGTGAAGCTCCCGGATGATGTCCTTGAGCACTTCTTGACGGGCTTCTTTGGCGTCGATTTTCATAACCCGCTCCTTTTCATCGGCATTGATCCGGGAAAGCTCAGGCCAGCTCCTTCCTCACCCGTTCGAGGTCGACCACTCCCTCGATTTCCTCGTCGACGAGGATGGAGTCCTTTCTTTCCACCCCCGTCGAGATGAGGCAGACCCTGGCTTCGACAGAGTCCTCGATCAGTTTGATATAATCAAGGAAAGCGGGCGGGAGCCGCCGCCGGTCGGTGAGCCGATGGATGGGCGTTTGCCAGCCCTTCATCATCCTGTAATTGGGGACGACTTTCTCCAGAATCCATGGCTCGGTGGGAAAGGCATCGAGCGCCTCCCCTTTGTATTCATAACCGATACATACCGGGATCTCCTGAAAAACGTCCAGGATGTCCGGCTTAGTCAGGACGAGCTTGTCGATGCCGTTGACGCGGCAGCTGTGGGCCACGGCCACGACGTCCAGCCAGCCGCAGCGACGGGGCCGGCCGGTGGTGGCGCCGAACTCATTGCCCCGCTCCGAGATCAGACAACCGCACTCATCCTGGATCTCGGTCGGGAAGGCGCCGCCGCCGACACGGGTCGTGTAGGCCTTGCCAACGCCGAGGACAAAATCGATCCGAGTCGGGCCCACACCCAGACCCGTGGCGGCTCCTCCGGCGGTGGAATTGGATGACGTGACATAGGGGTAGGTGCCGTGATCGATATCCAGCAACGCGCCCTGGGCGCCTTCGAACAAGATCGAACTGCCCTCGCGCATCTTCCGGTGGAGCAGCAACGAGACATCGCCGATATACGGGGTGATCTTCGAGGCATAGCCCGCATACTCTTGAAAGATCTCCTCGAGGTCAAGGGCTGGACGTCCGGACGCGCGGAAGAGCGCGTTTTTCTCTTCCAGGTTCACGGTGAGCTTCTCCCGGAAGACGACCAGGTCGAGGAGGTCGCCGACGCGGATGCCGCAACGGGCGACCTTGTCTTCATAGGCGGGCCCGATCCCCAGGCTGGTGGTGCCGATCCTCCTTAAGCCTTTTCTCTCCTCGGCGATCTTTTCGGCCTGGAGATGATAAGGGAGGATAAGATGGGCATTCCGGCTGATGACCAGGCGGTCGTCGATGGCCACGTCGAATTTCTCGAGCGTGGCCTTCTCTTCCAGGAACGCCCGCGGATTGAAGACGACACCGTTGCCGATGACGCACAGCTTCCCCGGATGCAGGATGCCGGAGGGGATCAGGTGGAGGACGATTTTCCGGCCTCCGATATAAACCGTATGGCCGGCGTTATGGCCGCCCTGATAGCGACCGATCACCTCGAATGCCGGTGTCAGCAGGTCGACGACCTTGCCCTTGCCTTCGTCTCCCCACTGGACGCCGAGAACGACGACGTTGGCCATACGATTCCTTTCTCCGTATTTCTATCGGTCAGAATATAAGCGACACCCGGGCTAGGAATACATCGTTGTCGAGCTCGACCGGCTTCTCCCGGTTGAAATCGTACTCAACCTCGAACCTGAAATTGGGGGCCGGCGAGTAGACTAGGGCGACGGCCCAGCGGTGGATATTTTCCGCTATCCCGACAGTGATAGCCAGAGGATCAAGAGGATCCCATCCGTGATAGGGGTCTTCGTATTCAAGGGTTTGGTAGCTGGCCAGCGCCGTGAATTTGCTGATGTTCAGCGAGGCCATGCCAAAATGACCTTCGGCCCTGCCCTGGCCGAAGCCGGCCGGGTTATCGACGTCGGCCTTGCCGTATTCGTAGAGAAGGAGAAAGCCCTGGCTGCTCCAGCTGGCGTCGGCGCCGTAAAGTTTCAGTTCTCTCTCGGAGGCGTCGTCATACTTGCCGCGGTAATAGGAACCGGCGACTTCGAAACTTTCTTCCAATCTCAGGGAGAGCCGTCCGCCGGCGGCTTTGTTGCCGTTATTGTCCTTGAACTGTTGGCCGTCCTGCAGTGTTTTGCCTTCGCGCAGGCCATTCCCCAGATACATCGAATAACCGAAGTATCCCCATCGGCCCTCCGCCAGAACACCGATATCCCGCCAGCTCTCCGGGTAGAGGTGGGCCTGCAGCAGGGGAGTCTGGATGAAGGGAGTCTGATAAGGACGGTTGGCCGTGTTGTATCTACCGAAGGGCACGAGGTAGAACCCGAGCTTCAGCTGAAAGGTCTCTGAGGGATTGATCCCGAACCAGGCTTCTTCGATCTCCACCCGGTCCTCTGCTTTGAACTGAACCTCGAGGTTGTAATTGAAGATGGTCACGGCTCGTCCGCTGAAGAAGAGACCCGCCTTGACCCAGCCGAAAGTCCCTTTGGGAAAATCATCCTGGGCCTTCCCCTTTTCATACCGGGCCGAAAGCCAGCCGCTGAGATTGTACTGAGAGAAGGCCGGCGGGCAGAATAGCAGGCCCCCGAGTACGAGAATAAGAATAAGGGAGACTGACCTGAATCTCATAGCACTGAAAAATCGAAGCTGTCGTCAAGCAGGGTGTTGATCCATTGACTGATCTTGGCCTTTGCGGTTACAGCGCGGGCAATCTCGTTGACGCCCTTCTTTGTCCCCATCCAGATGGATCCCACCAGGGCGCCGTCCTGAAGAACGATCTTCTTATAGATTCCCTCTTCTTTCTTGTAGTTCCTGACCTCCTCGAATCCTTCTCCTTCGGGATTCACTAGGCCCACCGAAGTGACATATAGGCCGGCCACCTTGAGGGTGTTAGCTGGAACCGTTCCCTCGTACTTCTTGTCCTCTCCCATGATATTGTAGGCGGCTGTGCGCGCCTGTTCGAATGAGGCGGGGATGATACCGTACACTTTTCCCCGATGCTGGATACTGTCTCCTGCGGCAAATACTTGGGGGTGGCTCGTCCGCAGCCGATCATCCACCACCAGCCCGCGGTCCGTGGCCAACCCGGCGTCCTGGGGCAGCCCTAGGTTCGGCCGCACGCCGGCGGCGATGACGACCATGTCGGCTTTGACCTCAGGGCCGCCCTTCAGCTTGAGCCCTTTCGTCTCCCCATTACCGAGAATCTCTTCGGTAGCGACGCCGAGGCGAATCCGGATGCCCTGGCTCTCGATCTGGCTCCGGAGGAGTGATGCTCCCTGAGTGTCGAGCTGGCGAGGCAGCAGGCGGTCGAAAAATTCCACCACCTCCACCTCGGCACCGCGTGACCGGATGGCCCGGGCGATCTCGAGCCCGAGCAGACCGCCTCCTATGACGGCCACTTGATGGTGGCTTTGGAGGCCGTCAAGGATGGCCTGGGCATCATCCAGAGTCCGCAGGGAGAAGACGCCTCGTTGATCTGCTCCCTTGATGGGGGGGATGAACGAAGAGGCGCCGTTGGCAATCAACAGCTTATCATAAGAATCGCGCCCACCTCCCTCCAACTCGATTTCCCGGGATCGCGGGTGGATCTTGCGGACGGCAGTCCCGAGCCGGATGTCGATCTTCTGGCGAACATGCCACCCCTCGGAAAAGGCAAATAAGCGCTCGTAGGGCAGTTTGCCGGCGATATACTCGATGAGGTTAGGCCGGGGATAGTAATGGTACCTCTCTTCGGCGAAAATCAGGACCTCCACTTGAGAATCGAGTTCCCGCACTGTCTTGGCGGCCATGGTCCCGGCCAGGCCGTTGCCGATGATGACGGTTTTCATTTGAATCCCTTGATCCCCGCGGTCGGCAAAAGCTCAGGAGAGCTTCTGGAAAAACTCCTTGCCCACGCCACACTGGGGACACACCCAGTCTTCAGGAAGTTCCTCGAACGGGGTTCCCGGAGCGACGCCGTTATCGGGGTCTCCCTTTTCGGGATCGTAGATGTAGCCACAGGCCTGGCATTCCCATTTTTCCATGTCGTGTCTCCTTGCTGGATATTGATCGCCAGCTGCCCGGGGAGGCGGCTCAATCCTCCCAGAGGACATGTTTTTCGTACTCGAGCTCGAGGCGCAGCTTATGGGCTTTCTCCTGCTTGGCCAGGAACTCGAACAGTGCCTTGTGGTTCTTGGTCGAGGATCTCTTGGCGAGATCGGAATACAGGTCGGCGGCCTTTTTTTCTTTCTTGGCCGCAAAGATCAGGAGGTCCTGGAAATTCATGTCCGGGGTAAGCGGCTCTTCGACCAGATAATCACTGATCATCAGGTCCTTCACGTTTTTGGAAGTCGTCGCCTCGATCTTGACCTTGGTCAGCCCCTGAAGGATCTTCTTGTGGTTCATCTCCTCCTGCTGGAGATCGCCCAGAAGCCTCTTGGCGGCTTCTTCCTTGGCGATTGACCGCAACTTGCCGTAGTTCCTGGCGGCTTCCTCTTCGCGCTCGATGGCGAATTGCATAATATCCTTGAAATTTCCGAACTTCATGACCTGATTCCTCCTCTCAGAATGTCCGGCTCGGTCCGGGCTGGCGACTCTCGTCGGAGAACAGCATTAGCAATTATAACGATTACCTCGATTCTGTCAAACCCGGCGACGCTGACAGCGCGGGCAAAAATGCGTGCTCCTTCCGGAGAGACGGATGCGCCTGAGCCGGCCCCCGCAGCGCCGGCAGGGTTCCCCTTCCCGTCCATAAACCCGCAATCGATTCTGAAACAGCCCCTCGAACCCGAGGCCGTCCCGGAAGTCGCGCACCGTCGTGCCCTTGAAGGCGATGGCCTCGTCAAGGACTCTGGAAACAGCGGTATAGAGTCTCTCCAGGCGCCGGCGGCCCAGGCGTGAGATATCCGTTCGGGGATGAAGACCGGCTTCGTAGAGGATCTCGTCGGCATAGATATTGCCGATGCCCGCGAGCACCCGCTGGTTGAGGAGAAGACCCTTGAGCCGGCCGCGTCGGCCCCGGAGCCTCTCGAGGAAAGCGTTCCTGCCGAGCCCCAGCGGCTCCGGGCCGAGAAGACTGAGCTCCCGGGTCCGCTCCGCCTCGGCCGTCCGCACCGCCCGGATGAACCCGAACTTCCGCACATCCCGGAAGCGGAGTTCCCGGGGCGATCTCCTGAGGCACAGAATGAAATGCGTATGCTTATCGGGAGGGGCGTTTCGATCACAGAAGATGAGCTGGCCGGTCATCCTGAGATGAACAATGAGAGTCAGTCCGCCGGAGAAATCCAACAGGATCATTTTGCCGCGCCGGCGCAGGCCGCTGACCCGACGACCGACGAGCTTCTCGAGCGGAAGACGTCCCGGGTCTCGGACTATCGGCGGAAACAGCAAATGGACGGAGCGGACCTGGAGGCCGCAGAGATGCGGACGGAGGCAGCGGACGATCGTCTCGACTTCCGGAAGCTCGGGCATTTGCTCATTATACTTGATTTGCCTCCCCGTTTCCTTTATGATTTCTAGCTTCGAAGTCCATGAAAGAAATATCCTGTCTTATCGCCGGCTGGCTCATCCCCGGCCTCGGGCATATCCTCCAGAAAAAGCTCTGGCGCGGCCTGGCCTTTTTCGTCTCCATCGGCGCCATGACGGCCATCGGTCTGGTCATGGGCGGCCGGATCTATCCTTTCCAGACGGATAATCCGCTTACCATCCTGGCCTTTTTCGCCGATCTCGGCAATTTCCTCGTCTACGCTCTGGCCCGCCTCCTCATGTTCGGCCAGGGTTCTTTAGAGCGGGCCACTTTCGAGTTCGGGACAGCCTATATCGCCGGCGCCGGTCTGCTGAATTATCTCATCGCCCTCGATGCCTACGATATCGCTAAGGGGAAAAAGCGGTGATCCTGCAGAGCCATCTTATCTCCATGATTGTCTATGCCTTCTTCGTCTCCGTCGTGCTTGCGCTTCTCCGCCGGGATGACCGGAAGAGTCGGGTTAAATACGGGCTTTCGCTGTTCTTGATCATGGTTGCCGGGGCGCTAGCCTTCGGCTGGTTCATGTATCTTTTTGCCCGTTGAGCGCTCTTTCTTCCGCCCTTCTCTCTTCTATGAATCCCCCATTCGATATGCTATAATCCGTGACCGAGCTGAACACCGCCGACCGCGCCGTCATGATCGAGCTCTATCATGTCTCGAAGCAATATCAGGAAGGCCATTGGGCTTTGCTCGACATCAACATCCATGTCTTGAAGGGGGACTTCTGGTTCATCACCGGCCCCAGCGGCTCCGGAAAATCCACCTTGCTCAAGATCATCTTCCGCGAAATCCTGCCTACCCGAGGGCAGATCGTCGTCGACGGCATCAACATCCTGCGGCTTCCCGACCACCGGATCTACAAGTTGCGCCGGACGATGGGCATCGTCTTCCAAGATTTCAGGCTGCTCTTCCACAAAAGAGTTTTTGAAAACGTGGCCATCGGCCTCCATGTCCTCGGCGTCTCCCTCAAAGAAATCCGGCGCCGCGTGTTCAACGCCCTGCGGCTGGTCAACCTCCATCAGAAAATGTGGGAGTATCCGTCCCATCTCTCTTATGGAGAGCAACAGCGGGTGGCCATCGCCCGGGCGGTGGTGAATGAGCCCCGGATCCTGCTGGCCGACGAACCGACCGGAAACCTCGACCCCGAGCTGGCCGCTGAGATTATGGGAGTCTTCAAGGAGATCAATAAGCGGGGCACGTCCGTCATCATCTGCAGCCATGACAAAGAACTGATCCGCCACTTCGGCGACAAGATCCTGTTTCTTTTCAAGGGAAAGATCATCGGCAAGGAGGTCCTGCCATCCTCCAAAAGATAAGGTACTTCTCCCGCGACGCCTTGAACAACCTCTGGCAGTACAGAACGCGGAACCTCCTCTCCATCACCATCATCTGTCTTTCCTTCCTTATTCTGGGCGTCTTCTTTTCCCTGTCCAACAATCTCCAGCACATCGCCGACCAGACGTCCGAAAATATGATGGTGGTTTTTTTCCTCTCCCCCAACGCTACGGTTGCTGACCTGAGCCATATCGAGCAGCGCATCAGATCCTCGCCCTACGTCGTCCGGGTGAACCGCGTCAGCTCCCAACAGGCCCGGGAACGATTTCAGAAAAACTTCCCCGAGCTCCGGGAAATCCTCCAGAACCTGGGCACCAATCCTTTTCCCCCTTCGTTCGAGGCGACCCTGCAGAAGAAGGCCTTCATGTCCAACGAGATCCTCGGGTTCATCGAGGACATCAAGAACACCAAGGGAGTGGAGGACGTCCAGTTCAACCGGGATTGGGTACAGAAGATGCAGTCGCTGAGCCGCTTGGCCAGAGCCATCGGATTCTTCCTCGGAGGGATCCTCATCCTGGCCTCCTTTTTCATCGTCTCCAATGTCATCCGCCTCAACGTTTTCGCCCGCCAAGGGGAGATCGAGATCCTCCGGTTCGTCGGGGCGACCAATACCTTCATCCGGCTGCCCTTTCTCCTGGAAGGCGTCACCCTCGGAATCCTGGGTAGTACCCTCTCTCTGGGCCTGCTTTTTCTTTTGGTGAAGCTTTTTCCCCTCTACCTCGGCCACTCTCTGGGGGCCCTCCAGGAGATCATCAACTTCCGCTACCTCTCCCTGTCTCAAGCCCTGGGCATAGTCCTCGGCGGAGTCCTCATGGGGGGATTGGGAAGCTTGAGCTCTCTATCCCGATTCCTCAAAATCTAGAAGATCCCCCGGCTCAGGCGGTGAGCCTCCCGGAGGGGTTCGGGGATGCGAAGGCGTGAACAATCGAGAACGACCTTCCTGGCCAGCCTCATGTCGGTGCGATGGCCGGGTGAGACAAACACCGGTTTGACGCCGGCTCTGGTCCTCAGGCAGGCCCCGACTCTTTCCCCTTGCCTATTCTTATAGACCGTATAGGAGCCCCGTTTTTCCGCGGGCGGGCGGAACGGGAAGAAGGCCGTTTTGGCACAGCCGATGGTGGGGATATCCAGCATGACACCGACATGAGAGGCCAAGCCCATTTTCCTCGGATGGGCGATCCCGTTGCCGTCGAAGAGCATGACATCGGGCCGGCAGCCGAGCTTAGGCACGATGTCCAGATAGGCCGGACCTTCTCGGAAAGACAGAAATCCCGGAATGTAAGGCATCGAAACACGGCGAACCGTCTGCGCCGTCTCCACGATCTCAAGGCTGGGCAGAGCCATAACGACGGCTGCGGCACCGATGCGCTTCCCCTTCCAGTCATAGGAACAGTCGGCCGCGCCGACCAGCCGGACTTCGTCCCCTGTCCATTCCAGGACCAAACGGGAGGCGAGTTCTTCCTGCAGCCGAACAGCCCATTTAAGGTCCATTGGACGTCAATATTATATGATAAAAGGTGTGGCTATAGGAAAAAGGTCGATGTCTCCGGAAAGGTCGGTGAGGAAGTCCGCCGACGACTGCCCGCCTTCTTTTCCCCAAGGCGAGGGGTATGGGCGAGAAGGTCATCCGGAGGCGAATGGGCAGGGATCCACGAAGCGGAGAGCGAGCCGAGGAAATAAGCGAATTTCCCTCGCCGGGGGAAATTTGCGGGCCTTCGAACCCATACCCCGAGCCATTTGTTGACACTTCCGCGGGATTAGCCTACAATTTTTTCAATGGCTTCCCTCGGGCAGGAACTCCGGCGAGAGCGTGAACTCAGGGGAATCTCTCTCCGAGAGATCGCCGACTCCACGCGGATCAGCCTGAGGTTTCTCCAGGCTATTGAGGAAGATCAGCTCGACCGCCTCCCCGGGGCGTTCTTTGTCCGGGCCATTCTGCGCTCCTATGCCAAGAGCATCGGCATCGACGAGCACCAGGTGCTCAACAAATACCAGGAAATGCAGACCTTCGAAGAGCAACACCAAGACAGAGAAAAAGAAAACAAGGCGCCGTCCCGAAGGCATCCCCCGGTCTTCACGCGGAAGAAGATGATATTCGTGGCCGCGGCTATCGCAGTCGTCACCCTAGGGCTGGCCCTTCTCTATGTATTTTCTCTGTCACCGGGGAAGGAACCGCCGGCATTGCAGGAAACCAAGTTGCCGGCCAGCCATCCGGTGGCGATCCCTAAATCGCCGCCGCAGGAGGAGGTGGTCGAAGAGATCAGGGGGCTTCGTCTCCGGATCGATTTCATCGAAGAGACTTGGCTCCATGTCTATGCCGATGGGGAATCTATCTGGGATGGTGTCAAGGCCGTGGGGGAATCGCTCGAGGTCACGGCCGAACGGGAAGTTCTCCTGTACGTCGGCAACGCCGGGGGCTTCGGCCTGACCATCAACGGGCAGAAGGCCAAGCCGCTCGGGTCCCGGGGCGCCGTCCTCCAGGACATCCGTATCACCCCCGAGAACTACCGCGATTTCCTGGCTTCGGAAGAGCCCAATGAGAGCTAGGCCGATGGAGACGCCCAAAAAGAAAGGCCCGCGTTTCATCGCGGCCTTCGTCATCCTGCTCGTCATCGTCTTCTTCGCCCTCGAGTACTTCATCCGCGCCTCCCAAGAGTTCTCCCCCACCTCGGCAACCAACGTTCTCCTGTCCATGATGCAGGTCATCGTCCTGATCCTCTTCCTCGTCCTCCTCTTCGTCCTGGGCCGGAACCTGGTCAAGCTTTACCTCGAAAGAAAGCGGAATATCGTCGGCTCCCACTTCAAGACCAAACTCGTCCTGTTTTTTATCGCCTTGAGCATCATCCCCACTTTCCTGCTCTTTTTCTTCGCCAGCGACCTCATCAGCCGGAACATCGAGCTCTGGTTCAAGACGCCTTTCGACCGCGTGATCGCGGACACCCAGAGCGTCGCCGACGGAATCTACGCAGACGCCGAGGAGACGGCCCACCATTACGCCCTCGAGTTGAGCCGGGACATCCGCAGCCGCAGGCTCGTTCAGGTGCAGAACAGGCTGCTCCTGAGGGATTTCATCCGCGAGAAGCTCAACGAATACAAGCTCGACGAGATCGGCATCTACCTGGATGAGGAAGAGCTGTTCACCTATCTCAACCCCGGACTTCCTCTCCAAGATTACAAATCCGTCCAGCCGAATCTCGTCGAGAGAGCCCGCCAGGGCGACCTCTTCCGCAGCATCGAACCGATGGGAACCGGGGAGATGGTCCGGCGGGGTGTCGCTTTCGACCTGGCCGGCGTCGGTCACGTCCTGGTGACCGCGGGGAAGTTCTTTCCCCAGAGCTTCACGCAAAAGCTCACCACGATCAACGCCTACGTGGAAAGATACCGTCTACTCGCTCCCCAGAAGATCACCGTTAAGACCTTTTACGTCTTCATCCTGATGTTCATCACCCTGCTCATCATCTTCGCTGCTTCCTGGAGCGGACTCCATCTTGCCAGGGGAATCACCGTCCCGATCGAGAAGCTTGCCCAGGCGACTAAGGAGGTATCCCGGGGCAACCTGAGCGTTCGGGTCGAGGACGCGGCCACCGATGAACTGGGGACGCTCATCGACTCCTTCAACCAGATGATCTCCGACCTCCGGGACAGCCAGCTCCACATCGCCCAGAAAACCGCCGAGCTCGAGAACCGGAAGCAGTATATCGAGACCGTCCTTCAGAACATCACCACCGGTGTCATCACGCTCGATTCCGAGGGGAGGATCACGACCATCAATCCCTCGGCCCGGGAAATGCTGACCATCGAAGACCGGAATCCCATCGGCAAGGGATTCAAAGAGGTCCTGAACGAAGAAAAATACGGGGAGATCGTCAAGAACATCGCCTGGGGAATCAAGAACAGGTACCGCCTTTCGGACAAGGAGATCAACATCGTCTCCAATGGACAGACGACAACCCTGGCCTTGGCCCTCTCTCCTTTGCCCCAGGCCAACGGCGATTTCTCGGGAATGATCGTCGTCTTTGACAACCTCACCCAGCTCATCAAGGCCCAGAAGATCGCCACTTGGAAAGAGGTCGCCCAGCGAGTCGCTCACGAAATCAAGAACCCGCTGACGCCGATCCAGCTCTCGGCGGAACGGATCATCAAGATGCTGAAAAGACAGGACCCGAACTCCCCGACGGTGATCGAGGAGGGAGCGAGGACGATTATCCAGGAAGCCCGGACGATCAAGTCCATGGTCGACGAATTCTCCAACTTCGCCCGCATGCCCAAAGTCGAGCTTAGGCCGGGCGACCTGCGTACGCTTATCGAACAGACGGTGGGACTCTTCCGCGGCATCTTCGCCCAGGTCGAGTTCGAGGCCAACGTGGCGCCTGACCTCCCGGCCGCACTCCAGCTCGACCCGGAGCAGATCAAAAGGGTCATGATCAACATCTTCGACAACGCCATCGAGGCCATGAACAAGAAAGGGAAGATCCGGGTCCGGGCCGTTTTCGACAAAAAACAACAGCAGGTCTCGATCGAGATCTCGGATACGGGGCCGGGCATTTCGGTCGAGGACAAGACCAAACTTTTTCTGCCCTATTTTTCCACCAAGAAAAAAGGCACCGGCCTGGGGTTGGCCATCGTCAATCAGATCATCCGTGAACACCACGGATCGATCCGGGTGGAGAATATCCAGCCGACCGGCGCCAAATTCACCATTCAGTTGCCCGCATGACCAAAGAGAATATCCTCATCATCGACGACGAAGCCAGCATCTGTTCCTCGCTCAAAGGGATCCTGGAAGACGAGGGCTTTCTGGCCAAGACCGTGGAATCGGGAGAGCTGGGTCTGGAGATGCTGAAGAGCCAGAACGTCGACCTGGTGCTTCTCGACATCTGGCTTCCCAAGATGAGCGGCATCGAGGTCCTTAAGAAGATCAAGGCTATGGAGGAGAGCCCGCCGGTGGTCATGATTTCCGGGCACGGCACGATCGAGACGGCCGTCACCGCGACCAAGCTCGGCGCTCATGATTTCCTGGAAAAACCGCTCTCGCTCGAGAAGGTCATCCTGACCGTCCGCAACACCCTCCGGCAGAAGAAGCTCGAGGAAGAGAATCTCCTGCTCCGCGAGCGCCAGCACGGACGCTATTACCTCATCGGCGAAAGCCCTTCCATCCAGAAGCTCAGGAAAGAGATCGAAATGACTGCGGTCGCCGGCGGCACAGTTCTGATTTACGGAGAGAATGGAACTGGAAAGGAGCTGGTCGCCCGCCTCATCCATCAGAAGAGCCAGCGCCGGGAAAAACGGTTCGTTGAGGTCAACTGCTCGGCCGTCCCCGATGAGTTGATGGAGATGGAGCTGTTCGGTTATCTCAAGGGAGCGTTCCCCCAGGCCGCCCGGGACAAGAAAGGAAAACTATTGCTGGCCCACGAAGGCACACTGTTCCTCGATGAGGTCGGCGACCTGAGCTTGAAAACCCAGGCCGGCCTTTTCCGGGCTATCAGCGAGCGGACTTTCGAACCGCTCGGGGCCGCGGCGCCCCTTTCCTTCGAGGGCCGCATTATGGCCGCGACCTCCAGGAGCCTCCGCGACCTCATCGCCAAAGGCCGCTTCCGGGAAGACCTTTTCTTCAAGCTCAACGTTATACCCCTGACCCTGCCCCCTTTGAGGGAGAGGTCCGAGGACATTCCTCTCCTGATCGACCACTTCCTCAAGCACTTCGCCGCGGAATACGGCAAGAGGCCCAAAACCATGAGTCCGGAGGCCCTCGGGGCCTTCCTGCGCTATATTTGGCCCGGAAACGTCAGCGAGTTGATGAACGTCATCGAACGGTTCGTCATCATGGTCCCCGAGGACGTCATCGACGGCTCTCATCTCACCCTACTTGTCGAAACCCGCGAGCTCGAGTACTTCTCCGATTTTTTTGAGGGGCGGGATGACCGGACATTGGATAAGGCCAAGGAACATTTCGAAAGACGATACATCCACGGCGTCCTGATGAGAAACGGCTGGGACATCCCCCAGTCTGCTTCCGATCTCAAGCTCGACGAAAAAGAGCTCCGGGAGAAGATCAAGACACTGAACATCACTTTCGTGTCCTGAGCGTCCGTCCATGCCTCTCGACCAGACCGAAGCCATCGTCCTGCGCAGCTTCAATATCGGCGACCAGGACAAGGTCGTCGTCTTCTTCAGCCGGGATAAGGGATTGCTCCGCGGCGTGGCCAAGGGGGCGCGCAAGTTCGGCAACCGCTTCGGCAGCAGCCTCGAGCCGCTGTCGCTGGTCAACGTCTTCTATTACGAGAAAGAGAGAAAGGACCTGGTGACGGTGAGCCAGGCGGACCTCATCGAATCCTTCTTCGAGGTACACCGGGATTACCGGGCGTCCTGCACGCTCGGCTATTTCGCCGAGCTCGTCGAGGAATTTTTCCCCTCGCGCGCCAGCGAAGACCTCGTCTTCCGGCTTCTCTTGTCGATCCTGCGGTCCATTAAGGAGAAGGGGGACCTGGAGCTCTTGAGCCGGTATTTCGAAGCCTGGTTCCTCCAGATCAACGGACTCCTGCCCGATTTCCGGCGCTGCAAGAAGTGCCGGAAGCGGCTGGTTGAATCCGGCTGGCTGTCGCCCCGGATGGATGGCGTTTACTGCGCGGCCTGCGCGCCGCTCAAAAAAGAAACGGCCCCGGCCGAACTTCCCGCTTTCCTGGAATGGGTCAAGAAAAACGCCCCTCCCCGCGAGGGCGCCTCCCCTTTTTCAGCCGGTCAGCTCAAGGCCATCAGCCAGGCGCTCCAGAGCCTCATCATCTTCCATCTCGAGCGGGAGCCGAAAAGCCTTCACTCTCTCAAATAGAGAACGAGAATAACCGCTCCGATCCAGAGCATGATGTTCAAGAGCATCGGCTTGTCCTGGATGATGATCTCTTCCGGGCTGCCGCCCTTGCCTTTGAGATGGACCAGGTAGAGATACCGGAAAATGCCGTAGAGGACGAAGGGGGCCGTCCAGATAAGATTCGACGTGCCGAACTTCTGCACGGTCTCCTCTGAGATCGTGTAGAGGCAGTAGGCGATCAGGGTAGACGCCGTGACCACGGCGATCATCTGGTCGAGCAGGTAGGCGCTGTATTCCTTGAGGATAGGGCGGTGCTCGGCCGCCCGGTCTTCGAGAATGGTGAGCTCGTGGCGTCTCTTCCCCATCGACAGCAAAAGGGCCAGAAGCGTCGTGCAAATCAGGAGCCACGAGGAGATAGGCACCGCGATGACCAGTCCGCCGGCCACCACCCGGATGACGAATCCCGCGGCGATTACGAAGATGTCGAGGATGACGACTTGCTTCAGCCGGAGAGAATAAGCCATCTGCAGCAGGAAATAGATGCCGACGGCCAGAAAAAAATTCCGCTCGAGGCAAAAAGCGGCCGCCAGGCCGATCGCGGCCAGCAGGAAAAAGAGGACGAGCGCCTCGCTGGGACGGATCTCCCCCTTGGCGATCGGCCGCTGCGATTTCTTGGGATGGGCCCGGTCCTCCTCGCGGTCGCGGAGGTCATTGAAGATATAGAAGGCGCCGGAGACCAGGCAAAATATGAAAAAGGCTCCGACCGTCTTGAGCAGCAGGGGGACGGAGAAAAACCTCTGGGCAAAGATCAGAGCCGCGAAGACGAAGAGGTTCTTGGTCCACTGGGCCGGCCTCACGGACCTGACGACGGCACTGACGGTCATGGCGAATTGGCCCTATTCTATACTAATAAGCCCGGCTATGGCAATATCCGCGACCGGTCAAGACCATTACATTTTGTTCCGGTTCTGATAAAATGGGACTTCCCCGCGCGGGGCCGTCGACCAAATGAAGGTTCAAGCCCACGAAGAAACGAACTACCGGAAGCTGACCTCGAGGAACACCCTGCTGACCATCCTCCTCTTCGTCAGCCCGTTCCTCCTTCTCTACCTGGCCGTCAACTACGAAGTTTCGTCCCTGATCAAGAGACAGATCTACGACCGCTTGGCCGCGACGGTCGCCGAGAACATCAAGACCATCACCGTTTTTCTCCAGGACCGCGAGACCGACCTGAAGTCGTTCTCCCATTTCGACATCGACGGCCCCGAGGACGTCCCGCGCCTGACTCCGGTTCTGGCCTCCCGCCTCGCCGCTATGAAATGGTATGACTTCATCCTCGTCACCAACCTGGAAGGCCGCATCATCCTCTCTCTCAACACCGACCTATCCGGGACGATCGCCGACCGGGAATACTTCCGGGCCTCCCGGGCAGGGAGGTTCTTCAATTCGGGGATCTTCTTTTCGGAAATCGTCGGCTCGAGCGTCATGATCCTCTCCGTCCCTCTGATCAACCGCAACGACAAGATCGTAGGAGTTGTTGCCGCCGGATTGGACCTCCCGAGCTACTACGGCCTGCTTTTCGACCTGAGGATCGGAGAAACGAGCGAACTCTTCCTGACGGACGACCGGGGAATATTTCTTTCTCCAACAAAGCTGGGCGGACGCCCGCTCATCGACAAGGGATTTCTGGAGAAAGAGGGGAATCCCCATGAGGGCCTGAAAGGGGTTAAGACGCACACCGACTATCGCGGCCAGCGCGTGCTCTGCGCCTATGCTAAGATTCCGGGCTCCACCGACTACCTTGTCTCGGAAATAGACCTTAAAGAAGCCCTCCTGCCCCTCCGGCAGGTCAACCGGATCATCCTTTACCTTTTCCTGCCGTTCTTCGTCCTTCTCGTCTTTATCTCCACCCTCAACTCGAGGCGGACGACATCTCTCCTCCGTCGACTGACCACCGACCTCCGCCGGGCCCTGGAAGAGGCCCGGGGGAAAAAAAAAGAAGTGGACGTAATGAACATCGAACTCCAGAGAAGGGCGAAGGAGAGCGAGCTCCTGGCCGAGGAGCTCCGCCTCTCGGAGGAGTATATCACCAACCTTGTGGACAGCATCTTCCTGGGCGTCGTCGGTCTAGACTCCTCCGGTCGGATTACTCATTTCAACAAGGAAATCCGCCAGCTCTTCAACCTGCCGGAACTCAAGAAAGGCGAGAACATCTTCCAGACCCTGCCTTGGCTCAACGATAAGGACATCGAACTGGCGTTCGACAAGACGATCCTCAGCGGCCGGCCCAATCGGATCGATAAGAAGCGGATCGACCGCCGGCGCGGCGAGGAGTTCTTCAATCTTTCGTTCTTCCCCGTCGAGGATGCCCGCGGCCAGATAGTCGGCGTGAGCATCCTGATAGAGGACGTCACTGAACGCGAAAAGCTCCATCACCAGCTGGCCGATTATGAAAAACTTTCCGCCCTCAGCCAACTGGCACTCGGGGCGGCACACGAGATCAACAACCCGCTCCTGGGCATATCCTCCTATCTTGAAATCCTCCGGGATGAGACCTCCGGAGCCGCCAAAAAGCAGGAGATCGAGGTGGTGTTGGAGAATGTCTATCGGATCTCCGAGACGATCCGGGGTCTTCTCAATTTCGCCCGGCCGACACCCCCGCAGTTCACCAAGATCAATATCAACCAGCTCGTCGAAGACACGCTGTCCTTCCTCGGCCATCAGCCGATCTTCCGCAACGTCCGGATCGAGAAGGTCCTTCCCGCAGGTCTTCCCCAGGTCACCGCCGACCTCAACCAGATCCGCCAGGTCCTGACCAATATATTCATCAACGCCGCTCAGTCCATGTCCGGGGGCGGCGAACTCAATGCGGAGACCTCCAAGGTCAAGTTTCAGGATCGGATCCAGATCCAGATCAGCGACACCGGCATCGGCATCCCCCCGGAGAATTTGAAGAAGATCTTCGATCCCTTCTTCACCACCAAGAAGAGCCAGGGCACCGGGCTCGGCCTGAGCATCAGCCTGAGGTATATCAAGAACCATGACGGAGAGATCTCCGTCCGGAGCGAGGCGGGAAAAGGCGCGACGTTCTCCATCCTCCTGCCCATCCGTCAGAAAGGCCGGGTGTCTCTCAAGGATGAGGAGGTGATCTCTTGAGCACGTTCTCCATCCTGATCGTCGACGACGAGATCCTGACCCTGAACAACCTCAAGAAGGCGCTGGAGAAAGAGGATTACGAGGTCCTGGTCGCCGATTCCGGGGAAGCGGCCCTGGAGATGGTCGTCCGCTACAAGCCCCAGCTCATCCTTCTCGACCTGATGCTCCCCGGTATCTCGGGAACCGAGGTCTTGCGCCGCGTCAAGGACATCGACCGGGAGACGATCGTCATCATGATGAGCGCCTATGAGATCCTGGAAAAGGCGGTCGAATCGATGAAGCTCGGCGCCTATGACTATCTGCTGAAGCCGTTCCGGATTAGCGACCTGAAGCACACTATCCATCGCGCCTTGGAAACACTGGCTCTCCGCATCCGGGTCCTGGAGCATCTCGAATCGGAGAAGGGCCGCTACTACTTCGGAAGGATCATCGCCGAGAGCAGGAAAATGAAAGAGGTCATCAGCCTGGCCAAACGGGTCGCCACCGCCGATAGGACGACCGTTCTCCTCCAGGGAGAGAGCGGGACGGGAAAAGAGCTCCTGGCCAAGGCCGTCCATTATCACAGCCCGCGGGCGGAAAAGCCGATCGTCGAGATCAACTGCGCCGCCATTCCGGAGAACCTCTTGGAGAGTGAACTGTTCGGCTACGAGGCCGGAGCTTTCACCGATGCCCGCAAAAGGAAGATCGGGCTCCTGGAAAGGGGCGACGAGGGGACGATCTTCTTCGACGAGATCGCGGATATGTCGTTCAACCTCCAGGCCAAGCTGCTCCGGGTGTTGGAGGAAGGGACGTTCAACCGCCTCGGAGGGACCCAGCCGATCAAGGTCAACATCCGCGTCATCGCCGCCACGAACATAGACCTGGCCAAGGCCACGGAGAGCGGCAAATTCCGCTCCGATCTGTTCTACAGGCTGAATGTCGTGCCCATCGTCATCCCACCGCTGCGGGAGCGCCAGGAGGATATCGTCCCCCTGGCCCTTCAGTTCATCCGCGAGCTCAACCAGGAGCTGAAACGAGCCTACAAAGGGATCTCCCAAGAAGCCGCCAAGGCCGTCCTCGCTTATCCCTGGCCGGGCAATGCCCGGGAGCTCCGCAATATCATCGAAAGGGTCCTCTCCCTCTATACCGATGAGGAGGTCCGGTATAACTATCTCCCCTCGGAAATCAGAGAATATCGGGAGATACCCGACTCCCCCGGGTTCGAGGATATCGTTCCTGTCGACTCGCTCCCGACTTTAGAGAAACTAGAGAAAGCCTATATCAAGAAAGTTTTGGCAGCTGTTAACCAGAACAGATCGCAGGCTGCCAAGGTGCTGGGGATTCATCCTTCCTCCCTCTTCCGGAAAATCAAGGCCTGGGAAAAGCAATAAAGTCCGGACTCAGGGGAGTATCACTGCATATTGCAATAGCGCAAAACGCAATATCCTTCATCTATTTTTAGCATATATTATTTCATATCAATAATTTAGCTTCTGGCACGGGAATTGCTTTAATGTTGGCCTGCTCTAATAAGGAGGTCGATATGAGCAATCATTCAAAATCCGGCAGCGCCGTCAAGGACATCCGGGAAGAATCCCTTCCCGAGGCGGCCGAAGACCAGCTGGCGGAAATCATCCCCTGGCCCGATGTCCACAAGATCGCCGCCCGAAATCCGAAGACGAAAAAAAGAGTCCGGCTCGAGGGCAAATACCTCTATCATCATGGCAAAAAAGTGCCCATCCTGCAATTCCAGAAATCGGGTTATGACCGGCTGTTGAAGCTGCTGGTCAAGGAAATCGACTGAGGGGGGAACGACGATGAAAGACGAAGCCAAGATCAGGTACATCAGCCCTCTTCCGGAATTAAGAGAAAAGGAATATGACCCGTTCCTGGAGGCGACTCTCCAGTTCGAGCAAGCCGCCAATTTCCTCGACCTCGATCCCTGGGTCTATCAGAGGCTCAAGCATCCCGAGCGGGAACTGACGGTCCATCTGGCCATCACCCTCGACAGCGGGGTGGCCGAGACCTTCACCGGCTTCCGGGTCCAGCATTCCAGGGTCCGCGGACCGGCCAAGGGCGGCATCCGCTACAGCCCGAAGGCGTCGCTGAGCGAATGCAAGGCTTTGGCCTCCTGGATGACCTGGAAATGCGCGGTCCTCGATCTTCCCTTCGGAGGAGGCAAAGGGGCCATTATTTGCGACCCGCTGAAGATGTCGGAAAACGAGCTCAAGAAGATGACCAAAGAATACATCTTCGCCATCAGGGACTTCATCGGCCCTTACTTGGATATCCCGGCGCCGGACATGTTCACCAACGCCCAGACAATGGCCTGGATTGCCGACGCCTACAGCCAGGGCCAAGGATACCTGGAGCCCGCCGTTGTCACCGGCAAGCCCGTCAATCTCTGGGGTTCTCTGGGCCGGGCGATGGCCACCGGAACCGGACTGTTTTTCGTCCTGGAGGAAGCCTGCCGGCACCTGGATACCCCGCTTGCCGGAAAGACGGTGGCCATCCTCGGGTTCGGCAACGTCGGCTCATCGATCGCCAAGCTGGTCCACCGGGCCGGCTGCCGGATCGTCGCCGTCACAGACATGTTCGGCGGCATCCGCTGCGACCAAGGGATCGACCCGTTCGCCCTGGAGAAGCAAGTTCTCCAGACGGGGAGCGTCGTCAATTTCCCCGGCACCGAGCCGATCGACAACGACGGCGTCATCGCCTTCGCCTGTGACATCCTCATCCCGGCCGCCGTGGAAGGGCAGATCCACCGGGACAATGCCGATACGGTCAAGGCCAAGATCGTCCTCGAGGGCGCCAACGGCCCGACGACCCTGGAGGCGGACGAGATCCTGAAAGAGAGGAAGGTCCTCGTCGCCCCGGATATCCTGGCCAACGCTGGCGGGGTCACCGTTTCCTACTTGGAGTGGGTGCAGGACCTGCAGCGCTACTTCTTTTCCGAGGAAGAGATCCGGGAAAAGACCGAAAAAAAGATGAAAAAGGCTTTCTGGGAGGTCGTGGCCGTGATGGAAAAACACAACGTCACCATGAGGGAGGCCGCCTATATCCTGGGCGTCGGCCGGGTGGCGGAATCGCTGACCGCCCTGGGGCGGGCAGCCTGAGCTGGAATTCCTTCCTATCAAAAAGACCGGAGGGGGCCGGGGCTATGTCCCTCCCCCTCCCCTTTCTTTTCTCCCCCTCCTTTTTCCCGCCTCATTGACCGGGTGCGGCGGCTATGATATAGGAGGATAATCTCAACTCAAAACGGGAGAGACGGGATGAACGAAAATATCAAAACAAAACAGGATTATCATCCCAAAATAGCGGGTGGCCTTATCTTAATCCTTCTCGGCGTCCTCTTTCTCCTGACCGAAATGGACCGCATCTCCTGGGCGGACTGGTGGGCTTATTTTTTGGTGGGATTGGGCGGGATATTCCTGCTCGAAGCGCTCCTCCGGGCTTTCTCGGCTGAAGGCCGGCGCGGGATCAGCGGACGGCTCACCGCCGGCCTCATCCTGGCGATCATCGGCGGTTCTTATCTCATCGGGTTCATGGAGTGGTGGCCGCTCATCCTGATCGCCGTGGGAGTCGTGGTCCTCGTGTCTGCTTTCCTGAAGAAGTGAGGTTCCGATGCAAGGGCTGATTCCAACGCTCTGTGTCCACGGAAAGACCTTGCCCGAAGCCTGGGAGAAGGCCGTCCTGGCCTGCTGGGAGAAAGGGGTGGCCATCGAGACCGAATACGACAAGCCGGGCGACCCGCCGAGCAAAGACTGCACGATGATGTGGGTGGTGGAAGACCCCTTCCTGGAGCCGCGCATCCACCGCGCCTTCCCGGGCGGCCTGGAGGACCTCGAGATCTATCGGCAGGAGGTCGTCGACGGCGTCCATGACCACTGGATCGCGCCGGAAGAAGGCAAGTGGACATACACTTACCACAAGCGCCTGTTCGCCTACGAGATCGAAGGCACGGTTATCGACCAGGTCAACTATATCGTCAAGAAACTCAGCCAGGCGGGGCATTCCCGCCGGGCCCAGGCCATCACCTGGAACCCCAAGCATGACCCCCCGACCTACGACCCGCCCTGCCTGCAGCGGGTCTGGTGCCGGCTGCTTCCGGACGAGAAGGATGGCCTCGTCCTCAACATGAATACCCACTGGCGTTCGCGAGACGCCTACAAGGCGGCCTACATGAATGTCTTTGCCCTGACCGACCTGCAGCGCGTCATCGCCGGAAGGATCGCGGAAAAGACCGGCCGTCCCGTGCGTGTCGGCCGCTATGCCGACCTCGTGGACAGCTTTCACATCTATGGTTCGTACTTCGTGGAGTTCAAGGGCTTCTTGACGCTGATCGAGAAACGGAGTTTCGAGGACCGCACCTGGCCGTCTGACTACGCCGAGCCGATGTTCGCCGAAGCCCGGGAGAAGTTGAGGCGGGAGAAAGGAACCAGCTAGAAGTCCGCAGCCGAGCTCAGCGGTTGATCATTTCCGGTGCGCCAGGCACCGCGCCGAAGGAGTCACGGCCAAGCCCCCGAGCGAGGTGCATCTCAGTTCCCGGGGCAGCATTTTCCCGACGGCGAAAACTGCATCCACGGTCTCATCCAAAGGAACCGGGTTGACGTACCCGCCGAGGACCAGGTCGGCGCAGACCAGCGCACCCGCGGCCGCAGCGGCGTTACGGGTATGGCAGGGAATCTCACAGAGGCCTTGCACCAGGTCGCAGACCGATCCCATGCTGTTCTGGAGCGAGATGGCCGCTGCGTCTAGGGCCAGTTCGGTGGAACCGCCGATCGCCTCAACGGCTGCGGCCGCGGCCATCGCGCCGGCCGCCCCGATCTCCACCTGGCAGCCGGCCACCTCGGCAGCGAAGGTCGCCCGACGGGCAATGACCAGGCCGACGGCCGAGGCTGCAAAAAGGGCCAGGGCGATTTGTTCAGATGACAGTTTCTTTGTCTCAATCAGCGTGGCCATGACACCGGGGATGACGCCGGATGAAGCTCCGGTCGGCGCGGCGCAGACCACCCCCCCGCTGTTGCTCACGTGAAGAACGGCCATCGCCCGGGCCGCCGCCCGGGTCGCCGGGCCGCCGAGGGCCAGCCGCCCCTCGGCTTCCACTTTGAAGATCCCGGCCGCTGACGGCCGGAGGAGTTTCATCTTCACGTCCTGGTCGCCGAGCCCGCTCCGGATCGCGGCGGCCATGATATCCCAACGTCTCAACATCTCCTCCTTGGCCTCTTTTTCAGAGAGCCCGAGAAGACGAGACTCATACGCCAGGGCCAATCTTCCGAGCCTGACCCGGCGGCTCGCGGCCAGGGAGAGTATCTCTTTGGCACTGGAAAAGAGGGGTCCGCCGCGCTGGACATGGAAGACGGGCGAGACTGCCCGGATATCTTGAACGCCGTCCAGGGAGCGGAGTCTTTCGAGGTCCTCTTCGCCGAGGGCGTCTGCACTCTGGAAATGGACCAGAGCCCTGTCACCGCGGATGACCTCTATGACTCCGTTCGGAGGCGATTTCATCTGCCCGGCCGGCGCCTTCAAGCGGGGGACGGCGGCAGCTTTACACATCACCAGAACATCATGGGTTTTTCCCGTTATTTCGACTTCCCAGCCATCGAGCCGCCGCACGACGACCAGACCGCCGCCGACTGATTGGCCGATCGTCCTGAGCCGTCTTCCCCGGCGCCCAACGAGTTTGATCTCGACCGTGTTGGGATGATCGGCCAGAGGAAGAGGATTCGTCCGGAACTCGATCTTCATCCCCGCCCGGGCGGCCGATTCGAGGGCCTGTGGAAAGCGCTCATCTGTAATCGGCCACCCCTGGAGGCCGGCCGCGAATCCGAGATCGGCGCCCTGCTCTCTGTAGGTCCGGGCATAAGAGCCATCCGGGTCGAAAGTGAAAACGGCCGAAACCGGCTCTTCCCCGAGCAGGGACCGGGCGATCCGGCCGAGGCGATAGGATCCGGCCGTATGGGAGCTCGACGGCCCCCGCATCACCGGCCCCAGGACATCGTTAAAAATGCTGATGAAGGCCATTTTTTCCTCTTTCGACACCTATTTATACCATATCTTTGTTGACCTTGAGGGGAAAAATTTCCGAAGCCCGGCGCCCCTGGGTGCGCTGCCCAGAAGCAACTTTTTTAGCTGCTGAACCGTATATATGGATGAGGGAATGGGCGGTGGAGGGAAATTCAAGGGCCGGGCTCCTTCTCAAATTTGACTTTTTATCCTGTCCTATCAATACTTAGGGAATTAGACGGCTCTCCTTTTGTAGTCCCAAACAGAGCCTATGAACTTCGAGGCGCTCCTTCTCCAATACGGAATCTACCTCACAACCTTGATCGTTTCCCTGGTGGCGGGTGTCCTTCCCATCGACATCATGGAGGTCTATCTGGTCTGGGTGGCCGCTCTGACACCCCGCTCCCAGGCCATCCCGATCCTCCTCCTGGCGACACTGGGTCAGATGATCGGCAAGACGATCTTTTATCTCGCTGCAGCGGGGATATTGAAGATTTCCATCAAGAAACCGGGCGAGAAAATCCGGGCCGTCCAGGCGAAGATCGCCCGTTCGCGCTATGGGGCCGGAGTCATACTCTTCTCGAGCGCCTTCCTGGGATTTCCGCCCTTCTACTGGACCAGCATCACCGCCGGTATCTGCCGAATCAGTTTCCCTCTTTTCCTGACGACCGGCTTTGTCGGCCGATTCCTTCGATTCGGCGTCTTCGTCTTCTTCCCTCACCTGATAAAGGGAATCATCCGCTAGACCGCCCCCCTCTCTCTAAGGGCATCCAAAATGGCCACCGTGGCCGTGGCGCCGATGCGGCTGCATCCCAGTTCCCGGACCTCGATCGCCCTCTCCAGCGTCCTGATCCCCCCGGCCGCCTTGAGCTTGATAGAGGGGATGGTGTATTCTCTCATCAGTTTCAGGTCGCGATCCTCCGCCCCGCCCGGACCGAATCCTGTCGCTGTCTTGACAAAATCGACGCCGACCTCACTCGCGATCCGGCAGGCGGCGATCTTCTCCCCGTCATCCAGGTAGCCATTTTCGAAGATGACCTTGACGATGACGTTCCGATCGTGGGCGGCGGCGGTCACGGCTTCGAGATCGGCTTTGACATAATCATGGTCTTTGGATTTGAGCTTGCCGATATTGAGGACAACGTCGAGCTCGACGGCACCGTTGCGGATGGCCTCTTCAGCTTCGCAGACCTTGGCGGCCGTCGTCGTCGAGCCGTGGGGAAAACCGATGACGGTCGTCACCCGGACCGGGCTGTCCCGCAAGATCTCGGCCGCCCGCCGGACATCGCTCGGCCGGACGCAAACTGCGGCCACTTTGTACTCGTTGGCGATGCGGCAGCCCTCCTCGATCTCCCGGTCCGTCAGGTGGGGCTTGAGCAGAGAATGGTCGATCATCCCGGCAATGTCTTCATAAGTCATCTGATCCTCCTCTTGGATACGCTCCCAAGGATGCCTTTTTTCAGGGGTGAACGACCGCCCGGATGATGCCGTCGCGACAGCCGGCGGCCAGCTCGAAGGCTTTTTGGGAATCCTCTATCCGGAAGGTGTGCGTAGCCATGAAGCGCACCTCCACCTGCTTGTTTCTAATGAGGTCGATGGTGTCCCGAATACAGTCTCTTTGCCGGCGAAC
Organism: Candidatus Aminicenantales bacterium; assembly: GCA_049287565.1. Classification (GTDB taxonomy): domain Bacteria; phylum Acidobacteriota; class Aminicenantia; order Aminicenantales; family UBA8522; genus UBA8522. Next base: position 24,513 of record JBAQGA010000189.1, on the reverse strand, counting down.
GTTGTGGAGGGAAAGCTCCTTGCGCCGCAGGGAATGGATGTCGAAGGAAACTCGGTCGACGGCCGGGATACCGATAATGAGGAGACGGCCGCCGGGTTTGAGGAGGGCGACCGCCTGGTTAAGGGCGGACTGATCGCCGCAACATTCAAAGACCGCGTCGACCTGCCCGGGTGAGAGCCTGCCGATAGCCTCGACGATATCCTCCCGATCGGGGTTACCCGCCCAGGCCGCTCCCGCTTTCCGGGAAGCCTGCACTCTTTCCTCAATCTTGTCGGTGACGTAGATCGTCTGGACTCCGGCCGCCCGGGCGGCCAGGACAACACTCAGGCCGATCGGCCCGGCACCGAGGACGGCGACGGTCTTCGGTGCAGGCTCCCCTGCCATCCTCATCCCATGGAGGGCGATGCTCATAGGCTCGACGAGGACGCCTTCCTCCAGGGACAAGCCTTCGGGCAAGGGGTGGCAATTTTGCTCCGGCATGACGATGAACTCGCAGAGGGCGCCGGAAGCCTGGCCCGGCGTTCCGAGATAGAGGAGGCGGCGGCAGGTGTTCGGCCGTCCGGCGAGGCACTGGTCACAGACGCCGCAGACGACTGCCGGGTCGACGGCGACGCGGTCCCCGGGTTTCAGGTCCCGGACCGAGGGAGCGGTCTTTAGGACCGTGCCGGCGCATTCGTGGCCGACAATGAAAGGGTATTCCACGACCTGGTCGCCGATCCTTCCCTCCGCATAATAATGAATGTCCGAGCCGCAGAGGCCGATGGCGCCGACCCGGATGAGCACATCGGTGTCACTCTTCAAGAGCGGATGAGGGACCTCCCGGATTTCGACGCGACGGAGTCCCGTAAGAACCGCTGCCTTCATCTTCCCGTCTTAACTTTTCTCTCAGCCCGCCCCCCGCGGGGGGGGATTGCTTCGTCAGTGCGTTCCTTGCAATGACCCAATGCTGGGTGCGTTTATATCAAAAGGGGAATTCGGTCGGGTACGGCAGGTTCGCCGGCCGGTTGAAATAGACCTCCTCCACTCCCAGCATCCGCACGGCGGCGACGAGCGGCCGGCCGGAGTGCTTAAAGGCGACGGCGGTGTGATGCGGGAATCTTTTTTCGATCAAGACGTGGCGGTAGAACCGCCCCATTTCCCGGATGCCGAACACCCCGATGCTGCCGAACGACCGGGGATCGATATCGAGCACCTCTCCCTCGGCCACGTAAGACTGGAGTCTTGTATCCGCAGTGGACTGGAGACGGAAGATGGTGACCTCGCCGGGACGGATACGGCCTTCCATGGTACCGCGGGTGATATCCGGCTCCTTGCCGCCCTCCATCAGGCGATGCATGATGAGCTGATACTTGAGGGCTCCGGCGATCAGGCAGACCGAGGGCGTGTTGCCGCAGTGGAAGCCCATGAACAGGTCGGTCAGCCGGTAGGAGCCGAGGCGTTTCCGCGAGGCCGCGAACATATCCCCGGGTACGGAGTTGTTGATGTCGAGCAGGGTCGCCGGCAGTTCAGTCGCGCAGATCGCCATGTACTCGCTCAGCGCGCCGTAGATATCGACCTCGCAGGAGACCGGGACTCCCCTCGCCGCCAGGCGCGAATTGACATAGCAGGGAACGAAGCCGAAATATTTTTCGAAGGCCGGCCAGCACTTGTTGGCAAAAACACCGTACTCGGAGGCACCGAGATGGGCACCCATAAATTTAACCAGGGCGACTTCATATCGAGCCAGCTTGGCGAGAAGGTCGGGATAGGCCAGGCCCGGCCCGAGCTCCCTGGCCATGTCCCGGGCGACCGCTTTTATCCTGGGGTCGCCCTTGGCCGAGAGAAAGATATCGTATAGGTCGAGCTCGCTGTTCTCCATGACCTCGACACCGATGTCATAGAGGGCCTTGATCGGCGCATTGCAGGCCAGGAAGTCCTGCGGCCGCGGGCCGAAGGAGAAAATTTTGAGCTTCTTCAAGCCCAGAATGATCCTGGCGACCGGCAGGAAGCCGGCGATCATCTCGGCCACTTCGGCGGCATTCCCCACTGGGTACTCGGGGATATAGGGATGGAGGCGCCTCAGCCCGACGTTGTAGCTCACATTGAGCAAACCGCAGAGGGCGTCCCCGCGGCCGCCGACCAGGTCCTCGCCCGTCTCTTCGGCGGCGGCGGCCAGCATCACCGGACCGTCGAACTTCTGGGTCAGGAGCGTGGCCGGACCCTCGGGACCGAAATTGCCGAGGAAGATGACCAGGGCGTTGACTCCCTTCTCCTCCAGCTCCCGCTCGGCCTGGAGGACATCGGTCTCGTTCTCGACGATGGTCTGGAGCTCGATGACCGGGATTTTCTTCGCCCGGCATTCCCGGGCCACCTGGACCCGTCTCTTCCGCGACAGACCGACCGGGAAGCAATCGCGGCTGACGGCGATGAGGCCCAATTTCAACTTCGGGATGTTCTTCATCTCTTTCCTCCGATTCGTTGCCCGTAATACGCTCCGGGCCCGTGTTTTCTAAGGAAATGTTTGTCCAAAAGAGAACGCTGGAAACGGACCCCGCCGGGCTTGAGCAGCCGCGTCAGCAGGGCCATTTTGGCGATCCTTTCCAGAAGCAGGCCGGTTCGTACGGCCTCGGCGGCATCCTTCCCCCAGGTGAATGGCCCGTGCGAAACCACGAGAACACCGGGCACGTCGATCGGGTCCAGCTTGCGGAACCGTTCGACGATCACCTTGCCGGTGCTGCGTTCGTAATCTTTCCTGACCTCGGCCGGCCTCATGGCTCGCGTCACCGGGACGGCCCCGTGGAATACGTCCGCATGGGTCGTGCCGAGACAAGGGATCTCCCGGCCGGCCTGGGCGAATGCCGTGGCGTACTCGCTGTGGGTATGAGCGATCCCCCCGATCCCGGCAAAAGCCCGGTATATCTCGAGATGCGAGGGTGTGTCGGAGGAGGGCCTCAGCCGGCCCTCGACCCGCTTCCCTTCCAGGTCCACCAGAACGATGTCCGCGGGCTTCATCTCTTCAAAAGAGATGCCGCTGGGCTTGATGGCCACGATCCCCCGCTGCCTGTCCAGCCCGCTGGCGTTGCCGAAGGTGAGGGCCACGAGGTTGAATCTCACCAGGTCCAGATTCGCCTGCCAGACCTGTTCTTTCAAGCCGCTGAGCATCAGCCGCTCCTTCTCTGCCGGTCCCGGACGGCCAGAAGGTCTTTCATCACGTTGTGCAGGTTTCCCGACCACGTCTTCGTGCCGAAGGCATCGTGGAGCTGGGCGTAGAGCTTATGCAAGTCTCTGTAAGTTCTATGGGCTTCCCTGTTCGGCCGAAAACTCCTGGGCTTGATCCCGCACATGACCCTCTGAGCCGCGCCGAAACTATCATACCCGCCTTTGGCCTTTCCGGCAACCACGGCACCGGCGATAGCCGAACCGAGGGCGCAGGTCTGGCCGGAGCGGGCGATCTTCATCTCCCGTCCGGTCACATCAGCGTATATCTGCATCAGGAGCGCGTTCTTCTCGGCGATACCGCCGCAGTTGATGATCTCGGAGACCTTGACGCCGTATTCCTCGAAGCGGTTGATGATGGTCAGGGCGCCGAAGGCGGTCGCCTCGATTAGCGTCCGGTAGATCTCCCCCGGTGTGGTGTGGAGGGTCTGACCCAGAAGGAGGCCGGTCAGCCGCTGGTCCACCAGGATGGTCCGGTTGCCGTTGTTCCAGTCGAGGGCGAGGAGTCCGGATTCTCCGGGCCGGAGCTTGGCCGCTTCCGCCGTCAGGACCCGGTGAGAGCCCTTGGCCGCGCCGCCGGGCCGGATATAGCTCACAAACCAGTTGAAGATATCACCCACAGCCGACTGCCCCGCTTCGAGCCCGAAATAGCCGGGCAGGACCGACCCGTCGACGATGCCGCAGAGCCCGGGGATATCGGCCAGCGGCCGGCTGTTGGGCCAGACGGCGATATCGCAGGTGCTCGTCCCGATGATCTTGATCAGGCGGCCCGGCCGGGCTCCCGATCCGACGGCCCCGAGGTGGGCATCGAAGGCGCCGACGGCGACCGGCAGTCCAGCCGGAAGGCCGGTCCGGCGGGCCCACTGCGGCGTCAATTTTCCGGCGACGTTATCGGACGAATACGACTTCTCATAGAGGCGCCGGCGGAGCCGGCCGAGCTTGGGGTGAAGCCGGGTCAGAAAATCCTCCGCCGGAAGCCCTCCCCAAGCGTCGTTGAACATGGCCTTGTGGCCGGCGGCGCAGCGGCTTCTCTTCATGACCAGGGGGTCGGTGATGCCGGTGAGGAGACCGGGGATGAAGTCGCTGCACTCCACCCAGCTCGAGGCGGCGTCGAAAACCCCCGGATCAACGCGCAGGCAGTGAAAGATCTTGCTGAAGAACCATTCCGAGGAATATGTTCCCCCGCATTTCGCCAGGTACTCGGGATGTTCCTCGGCTGCCAGCTCGGTGATCATGGCCGCTTCGGCGTAGGAGGTGTGGTCCTTCCAGAGCCAGGCCTGGGCGTTCGGATTGTTCTTGAATTTTTTTTGGAAGCCGAGCGGCGTCCCGGTGTTGTCCACGGGAAGCGGAGTGGAGCCGGTCGTGTCAACACCGATACCGATGATCCGGGACGGATCGAACGACTGGTCAGCTCTCTTTGCCTTGGAGAGTACCGATCGAACGACGGCCTCGGTCCCGCGGACGTAATCGGCCGGGTTCTGGCGCGCCAGGTTGGGGTCGGCGGAATCGAGGATGATCCCGTCCCTGCCCGTTTCGTAATTGTGGGTCGCTGTGGCCAACTCTCCTCCGTCGGCCACGTCGACCAGGAGCGCCCGGACGGAGTTCGTCCCGAAATCAAGCCCAAGCGCGAATTTCCTTTTTCCCATGCTATTTCTCCAATCCCTCATTCAAGATGACAATAGGATGGGTGTCGCGGCGCATTCCCGCCCGCTCAATTATCAATCTACCTTCCATTCATGAAGGCCCGCGGACCTTGCTCGTCGAAGCAATGCTCGGCCGGGGAAGCGGCCTGGCCAGCGACTCTTCACGGGGCAGCCAGATGGTCATCTCACCTTCCCCGCGGTGGGCCCAGGCATAGTATGGGATGGCGATAAACTCCTGTCTTCTCCGGTCGACCTGCCCGGCCCGGCGGCCGGCGGAAAGGGCCGTGGCCTCTCCCTTGACAACCATCACCCCTTTGAGCAGGTCGTCACGGTATTCGGCGGACAAGACGGTATCATCAAGCAGGACAAGGTTGGAGACATGACCACTGTTATCCGGCCATTCGGCGCAGTAGACGATCGGCCCGCGCTCCAAGGCGACCTTTCCGGCATCGTCCTGGACAAGAGCATTGGCCACGATCCTCCGGACAGGCATGGGGAACCCGACCTCGATCGCATCGCCGTCCTTCCATGTCCTCCTGAGACGGACGTAGCCTTGTTCGAGCTCCGGAGTGACGGTTTCTCCGTTAACCCGCACCGTCACCGCCCCTTCTTGAAAATCAGCGTACTGGTAGAGGTCTCCGGGCGCAGGCCTTCCGACCGCCCATCCGGGGACGCGGATATGGATGCCGAAATCGGCCGGTTCCTCGGGGTGAAGAATGATCTTGACCTCACCTTCCCAGGGATAGAGAGACTGCTGTTCGACCCTGACCATGCGGGTCCCCAGGGTGAGGCTCGTCCGGCTGGAGACGAATAGGTTCACGAACAGGGAATCGTCCCGGGTCGCGTAGACGAATCCGGGGATCTCCGGCACAAAGCGGACGATGTTGCTCGGACAGCAGGCGCAGTTGAACCAAGGGCTGCGCCGATACTGGCCGAAAGATTCGAGGGGGTTGGGATAGAAGAAAAGGTCGCCGCTCATCCCGACTCCCGAGAGGAAGGCATTATAGAGTGTTCGCTCCAGGACATCGATGTACCGGGAATCGCCCTTTAGCAAAAACATCCGCCAGTTCCAGAGGACATAGCCGATCGAGGCGCAGGTCTCGCAATAGGCGGTGGCATTGGGCAAGTCGTAAGCGGCGCCGAAGCCCTCGATCCCTCCGGCCGCCCCGATCCCGCCGGTGACATACATCTTCTTATAGGCGACATCATCCCAGATTCGGTCCAGGGCACGCACGTAGACCTCGTCCCCGGTGATGGCCGCCACATCGGTCATCCCGGAGTACATATACATCGCCCGCACGGCGTGGCCGACCGCCTCCGTCTGGTCGACGATCGGCTTGTGGTCCTGGGAATATTCTCCGTAGAGCTTGCGGTCGGAGGAATTTCCCCGCTCGTCCAGGAAGAACTTGGCCAGGTTGAGGTACTTTTTCTTCCCGGTCAGGCGATAGAGCTTGACCAGTCCGATCTCGATCTCCTGGTGACCCGGGGTCCCGTGTTTTTTTCCCGGACCGAAGACACTGTCAACGAGGTTCGCGCTCTTGAGAGCGACATTGAGGAGATTTTTTTTGCCCGTCGCCCTGTTGTAGGCGACCGCCGCCTCGTAGAGATGGCCAAGGTTATAGAGCTCATGGCTCATGTACAGGTTTGACCACCGCCCCTCTCCCACCCAATCGACGGGCGGGTGGGCCGGGTCGATCGTCCGGGCCGTGTAAAGATAGCCGTCTTTCTCCTGGGCGGCGGCGATCTTGGCGATCGTCTCGTCGACCTTTTTCTCGAGATCGGGGTCCGGATGGACCATCAGCAAATAAGCGGCGCCTTCGATGATCTTGTAAACATCGGAATCGTCGAAAGGATACTTCGAGCAGAACGTTCCCTGGGCGGCGCCGCCGGCGATCTCGAAGTTCTTGATCCGGCCGGTCGACTCGGATTGCTCGAGGGCGAACGGGACCGTCACCGCCCGGTTGGTCTCGAGGCGGGGCGCCCAGAATGTGTCGATGAGCTCGACCGCCGCCAGAGGAACAGCGCTGTAAGGATAATCCGTTCTCCCGTTCTTCTGACACGATATCTGCGACAGAACAAGAAACATCCCGAGGCCAATGGTCAAAAGCCAAGTTTTCACTCTCATCTGGTCAGCCTCCTCATCGATCGATCGAATAATGGCTCTCATTTTATCACCTTTCCCGGAGCATCACCAAGCCGAAGAGGCCCCCCGCTGTGCCTCCGTCCGGAGCCTGAAACCGGACGCTGACTTTTTCTTTTCCCCGAACAAGCTCGGGCTGAATTTTATATTCCACATCGAAGAAATCGCCGGGAAAGTTCACGTTGACCGTCTGGGTGGCGATTTTCGTCCCCTCGACGAGGATGTCGAAGGTGCGGCCGACATCGCTTCCCCAGTAGGTGCAGAGAAGCACCATGGGTTGACCGGGGAGGACCCGGACATCGTAGCTGAACCAGCCTCCGTCAGCGGCCTGGCGCCATTTTTCTCCCCGGAGCTCCCCGGAAGAGCTCTTCTCAGATTGGAGGTTGTGTTCTTTTTCCGATTCGGGCTGGCCGATCACCACCCGGTCGACCAGTCGCTTCTGGATAGCGATCTGGCGGACCGCTTCCTCGGCGGCACGGGTCCGACGCTTGGCCTCGACCTCAGCCCAATTTTTTTCGCTATAGAAATTCCAATAGAGCGCATAGCGCTTCCCAAAAAGAGTATAAAAAGGAACGAGCGTTACATCGTCCGGCCGTCCGGCACCGAAGATTCGGAAGGTCAATGGGCGGCCTGCGAGCGGTTTTATCCAATCCTCGAGGTTCTCAGCCGGGGGAACGAGATCGGGAGCGGGGGCGGGCCTTCCGTCAGCATGATAAGGTCCGTAGACTCTCTCCTTGGCCAATTCATCCGTTGGGAGCTCTCCGGCCAGGACGATCGGCCCGCACACGACAGCCGCGATATTCGGGTCGTCCGGCATCCGCCAGAGATGGAGCGGCAGCGGCGTTCGCAGGGTCAATCGGTCGCCGTTCTTCCAGGTGCGGGCGATGGTCAGATAGCTCCCCGGCCGGGCGGAGACCATCTGAGGCTCATTGTTGATCCTCACCTCGACACCCCGGGTTGCCCAGTCAGGCACCCGGATCCGCACTTCGATGTTGACATCATTCTGACAATTGAAATGGAGCGAAGTCCTCTCCTCCTCCGGGAAATTTGTTTCCTGCCGGATGATCAAACCTTTCTCCGGCCAGTCGAGTTCGCTGGCGATGAAAAGATTGACAAGAAGGGCGTTCTCGTCGTGGAAATAGATGCTGTCGCCGTATTTGGCGTGGTTCTCGACGCCCGTGCCGGTGCAGCACCAGAAGGAATCGCTGGGCGTGCAGAAGGTCTTGTACCACCCGGATTCCATCGGCACGTAGTACATCACCATGCCGGTCGCCGGGTCCTGGGTCGAGAGAATACCGTTAAACAGAGCGCGCTCGTAGTAGTCGGCGAGCTTCGGGTCGGCGCTCCAGGTGAAAAGCTGGCGCGTGAGCCTGAGCATGTTGTAGGTGACGCAGGTCTCGTGGCTGGCGTTGCTCACTTCAGCGGCCAGGACATCCGGGTCGGTCCGCCAGGCTTCGTAGTTGCTCGTCCCGCCGGTCACGTAAGAGCGATGGTTGACCACTTCGTCCCAGAAGTAGGTGGCGACATCACGATAAAATTCCTCTCCGGTCAGCTCGTACTCCCTGGCGGCCCCGAGCACCTTGGGAACCTGGGTGTTGACATGAAGACCTTTGAGCTCGTCGCGGCCGGCGGCCAGCGGATCGAGGAAGGCCTTGTGATCGAAACGCCGGGCCAAAGCGAGGTGGTCAGGGTTTGCGGTAACGGCATAAAGGTTGGCCAGGACTTCGGTCATCCCGCCGTGTTCCACCTTGAGCATCCGTTGCATCGCTTCGTCATCGAGCTTGTCCATCCGCGCCTTCGTCCAGGCGGCCATCCCGGTGAGGACATCGAGCGCCTGTTTATTCCCGCAATAGATGTACATATCGAGCAGTCCGGCCATGATCTTGTGGAGCGTGTACCAGGGCGCCCAGACGCGCCGGCCCTCGATGACGCGGTCGATGAACTCCTCGGGGAAGGCGCTGAGGTAGCCGGTCCGGCCCAACGCTTTCTGGCACTTGGCCAGCTCGGCGACCAGGGAGTCGGCTTTCCGGCGCAGCGGCTCATCGCCGCTGGCGGCATAGGTCAGGGCGCAGGCGGTGAGGAAATGGCCGACGAAATGGCCGCGCAGCTCAACCTTCGGCTCCTCCCAGCCGCCCAGCGGCTGGGCCGTGGACGGCAGCCCGGCGGTCAGGCGGAAATTGTGGAGCAGCCGCTCAGAGTCGAGGTCGCGGAGATATTGGGTATTCCGGACCATCGCCTGTTTGAACGGACCGTCCAGAAGACGGACGTTCCGCAGGGGAAAAGGACGGACGGCGAGAGGGATTTTGGGAAGGATTTTTTCAACTCCGGCCGCTTTTTTGCTCCGGCATCCGGCAAAGGCAAGACAAACCAAAAGGATGCAGATCCCGACCGATGCAGGCGATAATTTCTTGGACATGGAGACGACCTCTTCGACTGAATGCCGCATGTTGAATGGGGGAGGCGCACGCTCATCCCTTAAGCGGATGACTTCGCCCGCCTCAGAGGCCATCTTATATCTCAGAAATAGGGCCAAGTCAAAGATAAAGGGTCGAACACGCCCACGCGCCCAGGAGTTCGTTGAAAATCCTCTGACGTTGAAGTAGGATGAGCAAAGCGGGCTGGAGATATCATCGCCGAAAGGAGGAGTGCATGAAGAATTCCCCAACAATTGTCTCTACGGGAGCTTTCGTAATTTTTGCCGTCCTGGTGTTGGGTGGCTGTAAGAGCGAGAAGGCAACGGAACAACCTCAGGCCGGAGAGCAAACACAGGCCAAAGGAGGAGTCGCCATGGATATACAGAAACAACCCTTCGGAGAATTGCCGGACGGTACTCCCGTCGACATCTTCATTCTCACCAATGGTCGCGGCCTCAAGGCCCGCCTGATGACATACGGCGCGATTCTGGTGTCGCTCGAGGTCCCCGACCGGAGCGGGAATCCGGGCGATATCGTTCTCGGATACGACTCCCTGGACGGCTATGTCAAGAACGATCCTTACTTCGGCTCGATCGTCGGCCGCTACGGCAACCGCATCGCCAAGGGGAGATTCACCCTGGACGGTGTCACCTACGAGCTGGCCACGAACAATGGCGAAAATCATCTTCACGGAGGGATCAAGGGATACGACAAAATCGTCTGGAAAGCCGAGCCGTTGCGGGGGGACGGAGAGGTCGGCGTCAAGTTCAGCTATCTCAGCCCGGATGGCGAAGAAGGCTACCCGGGAAAGCTGAACATTTCAGTCGTCTATACGCTGACCGACCGGAACGAGCTCAAGATCGGCTATGAAGCGAAAAGCGACAAAGCCACGCCCGTCAACCTGATCCATCACAGCTATTTCAACCTGGCCGGCGAGGGCGACATCCTGGGCCACGAGCTCATGATCAATGCAGATGCCTACACGCCGGTCGATGCGGGACTGATCCCAACGGGCGAGATCCGCCCGGTGAAAGACACGCCCTTCGACTTCACCTCCCCGCACACGATCGGCGAACGGATCGCCCAGGTCGAGGGCGGCTACGACCACAATTTCGTCCTCCGCAACGGCGGCGGAAGGTTGGACCTTACGGTTCGAGTGGCCGAGCCGGTGAGCGGTCGGATCATGGAGATTAGCACGACCGAGCCGGGCCTCCAGTTCTACTCGGGAAACTTCCTTGACGGCAAGATCACGGGGAAAGGCGGAAAGGTTTACGACAAGCACTTCGGATTCTGCCTGGAGACGCAGCACTTTCCCGATTCGCCGAACAAGCCGGACTTCCCTTCAACGATCCTGCGTCCTGGCGACGTCTATAAGAGCCTGACAATCCATAAATTTTCGACAATGTGAACAGTGGTCATCAGCTTCAACCAGCCGGCGTTCATTCCCTGGGGAGGATTCTTCGCCCGGCTGATGAGCTCGGACAGCATGGTGCTTCTCGACGACACCGTGCTCGCCCGTGGGTTCACCTTCGTCAACCGGAACCGGCTCAAGGGACCGGAGGGTGAGATTTGGATCACGGTACCGCTCAAAAGAAAAGGCCGGGGCGCCCAGAAGATCAAAAACCTCGAGATCTATGAGAAAGAGCGCTGGAAGAAAAAGCTCCTGGCGACCCTCAAGCATTATTACGGCCATTCCGCTTACTTCAGCCCTGTGATCGAGGAGATCCGCAGCGCTGTGGATGAGCCGGGCCCGTGCTTCCTGAACCTGGCGATAACGCTTCTCAATATCCTCAGAGCCAACTTTGGAATCGACGTGGAAATGAACCTCCAATCCGACTTGAAAATCGTTGGAAAAGGCACTTCCCTCCTCGTCTCCATCGCTTCGGAGCTCCGGGCCGATGAAGTCATCCTGCCGCACGGCTCGGAAAAAGCGGTGGAGCGCGCCCTGCTCGAAAGGGCGGGAATCAAGGTTCGTTTTTTGCGCTACGCCCCGCCCCAATATCCTCAGTTCTGGGGAAATTTCCTACTGAACCTCTCCGCCCTCGACCTCCTGCTCTGCTGCGGCCCAGGGGGGCGGGCCGTCATCGAAAAAGGTATCCATTTTCATGAATCGACGGCGTAAATCCTAGGAAGCGACGCACAGGACTTTAGCGCCGCGGATTTGGCGATCTTTTATCTCGAGCAGGGCTTTGTTCGCCTCTTCCAGAGAGTAGGTTTCGACTTCCGGCCGGATGGAGATCTCGGCCGCCAGCTCCAGGAACTCAGCCACATCGGCTCTCGTCACGTTGGCGACACTCTTGATCTCCTTCTCCATCCATAAGTGCCGGGGATAATCCAGGCTCTGCAGATAATCTTTGTCGGCATCCTCTTTGCGGATGGCGTTGATGATGAGCCGGCCTCCGGCTTCCAGGTTCCGGAGGGCCTCGACCACGGGCTTCCATGCCGGCGTGGTATCAATGATCGCAGCCAGTTTTTCGGGCGGGATCTCTTCTGTGTCCCCCGCCCAGACGGCGCCGAGCTCCCGGGCGAATTCCCGTTCCTTTTCGGCCCGGGTGAAGACATATGTTTTCGAGCGGGGGAATCGACGCTTGACCAAATGGAGGACAAGGTGTGCCGACGCGCCGAACCCGGTCAGCCCGAGCTTCTGACCGTCCTGAAGCCCGGTCAGTTTCAGCGATCGATAGCCGATGGCGCCGGCGCAGAGAAGCGGCGCCGCTTCGGCATCACTGAAGATTCCGGGGACCGGATAGGCGAAACCCTCCCCCACCGTCATGTATTCGGCATACCCGCCGTCGGTATCCCTTCCGGTCGCCCGGAAATCCGGGCAAAGGTTCTCCTGGCCGCTGCGACAGAAATAACATTCACCGCAAGCCGCATAGATCCAGGCCACCCCGACCCGATCTCCGGGCTTGAACTTTCTGGCGCCGTGGCCCGTCATTTCGACGATGCCCACCACCTGATGACCCAGAATGACCGGCAGCCGCGGCGGCGGCGTCCTCCCCTCGATCTCGTCCAACTCGGTGTGGCAGACACCGCAGGCGCGGACCCTGAGCAAAAGCTCGCCCTCTCCCGGTATTGGGTCCGGGACTTCTCTCAACTCCAGGGGATTCCTGTCCGAGCGGAGATCGCAGATCCTCGTCATCACCATCGCCTTCATGTAATCATCCTTTCCTCTATCTGCTAGCGCGCCTTGGTCAGCTCCCGGATCCGGTCGAGGTCCAGCTCACCCTTGGCACCCCAACCGCGCACGCCGGAGGGAATCTCAGGACGAAACCGCTCATAGAGAGAAAAGGCCTTATGCGCCAATTCTTGGGGCTCGAAGGACCGGGCCAGCTCCTCCATGGCTCTACGGACGGACTGAAGCGCTTCCCCGAACTTGCCCAGGAGATACCGTTCGACTCCGGCCGGCTCGACGGGACGGTCCCCCTCGACGGCCCTGATGCCGCGCTCGGTGGCTATTGCCGGGATGGGACGCCCCAGCAGCCCGACCCAAAAAGTCTCACCGCGCCGCTTTTTCTTCGGAGGAACGCCTTCGAGGCGTTCGGCGGGCTTGTAGATGCCAAGACGGCGCCCTTTCGACTGGGCGTTCAGCCCGGCCAGCGCCTTGCCGAGAGACAGGGCCGCCTCACGGTCATAACCGAGCCGCTCGGCGACGACACCCGCCCAGAGAGTGAGCACCGGGGCACGGTTAACGGAAACGACTTCACGCGCCATGGACGTCATCCTAAAGAAGGGACTATTTTATCAGATTTTGGCGCTGCTGTTGACCTGGATCTGGAGGAGATCCCGGCATCAGGCGGAAATTCTATTTCTGCCTTGGGTCTTGGCCCCGTAAAGTTTCTGGTCCGCCGTATGGATGAGCTCGTCCACGTGGACGGCATCTTCGGGATACCAGGCGACCCCCATGCTGACGGTCAGCTTGGTGCCGCGGGCGGGTATCTTGGGAGAAAAGCCGTGCGTCTTGATCGCCTTTTCGATCCTCTGGGCCACTCGCAGAGCGCCCTGGCCGTCCGAATAAGGAAGGACGACGGCGAACTCGTCTCCTCCGTATCGCGCCACCAAGTCGACCTCCCGGACGGATTTCCTGACGACCTGGGCCAGTTCCTGGAGAATGACGTCGCCGATGGGATGCCCATAGGTGTCGTTGTATGTCTTGAAGTTGTCGATGTCTATCATAATCAAAGTGATCGGATATCTCTGCCTGAGGGACTTCTTGATCTCAAGATCCAGGAACTTCCTGAAATAGCCGTGGTTGTAGAGGCCTGTCAACCAGTCGACGACGGCCGAGTTCAAGGCTTTCTCACAGTGGGAACGCAGGTTGTCCAGCTGTCTTTTCTTCTCCAGGAGGATCTTGACCCTGGCCTGAAGTTCCCGGCCGACGATCGGCTTGATCAGGAAATCATCGGTTTCCAGCTCGATCGACTTGACCTTGCTTTCCATATCATCCAGGCAGGTGATGATGACGATGGGGATGCCCCGGCCCTTTTCCGTGCTCCTGAGCTGACGGCAGACTTCGAAACCGTTGGTATCGGGCAGGAGAATATCCAGCAGGATCAGGTCTACGCCGCCCGATTGGGCGAGCCTCAGGGCGTCTTTGCCGTTGGCCACGCGTTTGAACCGCAGGGGGAGGTCCTTCAAGAAATGCTGCACCAGCTGGGCATCTCCCTCAGTGTCTTCGACCAGCAGGACCAAGGGCAGTTCCTTCTGCGGTTCTGGACGGCTGTCGTCCGAATCCTTGTCGATGATGAAGGACCACTGCGAATGGTTCCGGATGTCCAATTGGTCCCGGTACTGCTTGAGAGCAACCAGCGAATTCACCCGGGCGATGAGTTCTTGGGGTCTGACCGGCTTGGTCAGATATTCTTCGGCCCCGACTTCCTGGCCGGTCGACTTGTTCTCCGGATCGTCCAGGGCGGTGACAATGATGATCGGGGTGTTGTGCGTCCGGGAATCCTCCTTCAATATCCTGGCGGCCTCGAAACCATTGACTTCCGGCATCATGATATCCATCAAGATCAAATCGGGATGCTCGGAAAAGGCCCGATCCAGGGCCTCTTTCCCGTTCGCGGCTTGGACGAGCTGGTAATGGTCGTTGGAGAGCATATGGCTAAGCGAGGCCAAGGTCACAGGGGAATCATCCACGATGAGCACTTTTTTCTTATAGAAAGGGCTGGTGCCTTGCTGATTCTGCAATTCCATCGGTCAATCTCCCATATCGTTCAGACTGTCATCGGGCTTTGGCCCGAGCGTCCACTCAAATCGGACTCAGGTTCCCATTTCCCCTTCGGGCGGTCAATCATCCTTAGGGGGGAATCGGAAGGTGAATTTTGCCGCGTAAAATCATCTCCGGGGGTGAGAGAGACCACACATCCAATTAGGTCGAACGGACTCGTCCGTCTTATTAGCCCGTGAATTGGCCAGGACGTGCTCGGCCATGGCCCGGAGAAGCTCGTCACCCTGGAACGGGGTCCAGCCGTGGCCGCCCCGGTCGCCGTACCGGAACTCGCCTCCATAGGGAGGATCGGACATCTTTTCCAGGGACTCCTGGAGCAGGTAGCAGGCCTCGTTGAGGTAGAAATTGTCCATCCGGCCGCAGTAGACGCGGATCTTGCCGGCCAGCTTCGCCCCCACGGCCGGCCAGTTCTTCTCCAGGTAACGGCGCAGGTCGTAGCGCTCCCCTGCCCAGGCGACAGCGTCCTTATCGATAACACCCGTGATCGGATCCCATAGCGGCCTCGGATAGCCGTCCTCGGCGACCGGGGCGAAGACCGCGTTCCAGATGGCCCACTGACCGCCGGAGCGGAAGCGGTCGCCGATTGCCTCTTCAAAGCTATTTTCCTGCTCCTGCGTGAAAACCAGGTTGCCGCTGGTGTCCCGGCAGGCGCCGCGGGGCACGCGGGTCCATTCGGTCTCGATATAATAGGCGCTGGCGTCTTCGTAGAGGTTGACGATCTGGTATTTGCGAAAATCGACCGGGTCGGGGAAGAACGACCAGGTCCCGCCGAAGACATCCGGGTAGAAGACCTGCATGGCCAGCGAGATCCAGCCGCCGGTCGAGCCGCCCGAGAGGACGCGCCCCCAGGGCTGGCCGATGGCCCGGAAGTTTGCTTCGAGATGCGGGATGAGCTCGGTGACTATGGCGTCGCCGTAGGGTCCGACGTTCTCCGAGTTCACTCCGTAGGAGTCATCGTAGTAAGGGCAGGCATGCTCGAAAGTGACCTGGATGAAGCGGGGCGCGGTGTCGGCGGCCCACAACTTGTAGGCCGCGTTGTTCGGATCTTCCCTGAAGCGGCCCACGTTGCCGCGCGGAAAGTGCCCCTGGACATAGTGAACCGGATAACGGACATCGGGGTGCTCGTCGTATCCCTTGGGAAGGAGTACGTTTGCTCCGATGAACATCGGCCGGCCCCAGAATTCGGTCAGGAGCTTGCTCTGGATGCGGATATGCTTAAGGTGAGCCGTATCCTTGTAAGGAGGGATGGGCGGCACGACCTTGTCCAGGACGATCGCCGGGTTATCCGCGGCACCGGCGCCGATCCGGACCTTGACCGAATCGCTGAAAAGGTTGCCCGGCGAGCGGCGCCAGTTCTGGCCTTCGCCTTGATCCATGTGGAGTTTGACGATCTTGCCGTCGCCGCGCTTGAAGGTCGTGTAGACGTTCAACCAGGCCTGGGCGAAGTATTCGCCTTCCGGAATCTCGCTCAAGTGCCGTACGGGATATCCGAAGGCCCGGTCGTCTACGGCGATGGCCGCTCCGGGCGCGAGGTCGTCGACGTTCAGCCCGAAGACGGGGGTGCCGTTTATGCGCGGGTTGAAGCGCTCGGTCCGCGAAAGAAGAAGGATGATACGTCCTGAGACGGGCACAGACTGAACAGCGGGGTTGACGGATACGGTGAGGCGCCAAGCGGGTGCCTGATCTTCGGCCCCAAATCCCAATCCCACCCGAGATATGCTGACCAGGACGATGAGCAGCCCGAAAACCACTAATCTGGCGCAGAGGCGGATTCGGCCCGGGAATGAATGAATCCAGCTAATCGGTTTCATGTGTTCCATCCTTCAAGAATTTCGAGTTGGACTTTAACATCGACCCAGATTAGCTTCGGCCGGCGGCCGCTGTCAAGAAAAAGCAAAAACCCAAAATTGCCGATAGAAACAGAAGTCGTTGCTTTACGTGTCATTGCGAATCCCGGAAGGGGGCGTGGTAATCTGTGGAAAAAGGCCCTGGCCATTTTGACTCATTTGACGGATTGAAACGGAATGTATATACTCAGCGTTGATATAAATACGATGGTGAATCTTAAAAAGCCGAAATCGTCCCCCTCCTTGCGGATCGCGATCTGCCTGGGAATATTGGCGCTGGCACTGATCAACTGCAAGAACCCGACCAGCACGGACAACGACGAGCAGCCCTACATCACCGTCCGCAACAGTTGCGGCATCGCCCTGGATATTTATATGGACAGTGCCTTCCAGTTTTATCTGGAAAACGATGAATACTATTACATCGAAAACGTCCCTACAGGATCACACTTTCTCGAAGCCAAAAGGAAAGGCACAGAGATACTGGTTAAATCACAAACGGCAGAAATCGAGGCAAATTATGGCTATACTTGGACGATCAGCAGTAATGCCGCCTTGAAGATCACCAATAATTATGGAGAAACCCTCGATATCTATGGAGACGGGACCTATCAGTCCGATCTTACGGACCAAACCGACCTCCTCATACCCTCCATTCCCTATGGGGAGCATCTCCTCGAAGCTAAAAAACAAGGCGGAACCACCGTGGTCGCCTCAACCACCGTTTCGATCTACGAAGATACCACCTACACCTGGACCATCCAAAAGTAGAAATTCAACAAACCATCATCCCTTCCGACCGTATACACTCTTGATGGAAGTGTCCTGGAAAACGAGGGTCCTTTTTTCCCCTCTTGAAAAAACGGAAGGAGACAGCGCATGACAGCAAAAAAGAACGATTCTTCCTATGTAAAGTATCTCCTTTTGATCGCATTGATCGCTCTTTCTCTCTATGCGGGCGGTCATTCCAAGTCTGCTCCTTTATCCCAGGATCAAACGGGACTCAAGTTCGAGATTTCATTTCCCGCGGCGGCCCATCCCGATCCGATAACCGGCCGCGTCTACGTCATCGTTTCGACTCGCGATCGCCCCGAGCCCCGCCTCCAGACCGGGTTCGATTTCGCCACGGGAATTCCCATCTGGGGAGAGAACGTCCATTCCCTTAGACCTGGAGAAGCGGCCGGCATCGATGACGGGATTTTCGGCTTCCCCCTGAAAAGCATCCGGGAAATCCCTCCCGGGGAGTATTATGTCCAGGGATTCGTCAACATCTACACCGAATTCAAGCGTTCCGACGGCCACACGCTCTGGCTCCACAACGACCAGTGGGAAGGACAACTGTGGAATGTTTCTCCGGGTAATCTTTACAGCGACGTTTCCAAGGTCAAGATCGATCCCGCGGAAAAGCAGACTATCACGCTGAGCTGCCGGAACGTAATCCCTCCGGTCGTCGTCCCGCCCGATACTGAATGGGTCAAGCGTATCAAGTTCCAGAGCAAGATCCTGACCGAGTTCTGGGGCCAGCCTATCTATCTAGGAGCGACGATCCTTCTTCCCAAGGGCTACGACGACCATCCCGACGTTTACTATCCTGTGAATTACGACCAGGGCCATTTCTCGCTGCGGGCACCTCACGGCTTCCGGCCCGAGGAACCCGCGGCGGCCGGCGCCCCCGCAAGAGGCGGGAGTGAATTCTACAAATACTGGATTTCGGATGAGTGCCCGCGGATGATCGTCGTGACCTTCCAGCATCCCTGTCCTTATTATGACGACTCTTACGCCGTCAACTCGCCCAACGTCGGCCCCTACGGCGACGCCATCATGAAGGAGCTCATCCCCTATCTCGAAGAGCACTTCCGGATCATCCGGGAGCCCTATGCCCGGGTCCTGAGCGGAGGGTCCACGGGAGGATGGGAGTCCCTGGCCCTCCAGATCTTCCACCCCGATTTCTTCGGCGGGACCTGGTCGTCCTGCCCAGATCCGGTGGACTTCCGGTATTACGAGCTCGTCAACATCTACAACGACAAGAACGCCTATTACAGGGAGCACAGCAAGATCAAGACAGAGCGCCCGGAAGGCCGCGATACGGACGGACAGCCCTGGTATACCGTCAGGGACACCTACTATTACGAATGGACCCTCGGTGACAAGCACCGCGGCGGCCGGCAATGGGCGATCTGGGAAGCGGTGTACACTCCCATAGGCGAGGACGGTTATCCCAAGCCCCTCTGGAACTGGCTGACCGGGGAGATCGATCATGAGGTCGCCGAGCAGTGGAAAAAATACGACCTCCGCCACTATCTCGAAACCAACTGGTCTTGGCTCGGCCCCAAGCTCGTCGGGAAACTCCACGTCTATGTCGGGGACATGGATACGTTCTTTCTGAACAACGCCGTCGTCCTGCTCGAGAATTTCCTCAAGAAAACCGAAAATCCATCCTATGAAGGCGTGGTGGAATACGGAGACCGGAAGCCCCACTGCTGGGGTCCCCGTGGCGCACAGCTTTTCAAGCTGTTCAAAGAGCACATCATCAAGTACGCCCCGGTCGGGGCGGATACGGCCAAGTGGAATTACTGAGTGGATGCTTGAAGTGAGGGTGAAAATAACGTCCACAAGGTCGAGGGATAAACTCTCAAGATACGGCTGGCTGGCCTTAGCGGCGCTGCTCACGGTCTCGTCGATCCCAGGCATTCTCTTTTCGCAAGAGACTCCAACGCAGGCCCAAATGATCCCCAGAGATCACATCCGGGTTGAAAAAGACGTGGTTTATGCGGTGGTCGACGGCCACACGCTGACGCTTGATATCGCGTATCCCGACAACCTGATCGAACCGGCTCCGGCTATCGTCGACATCCCCGGAGGCGCCTGGCGGAACGTCCGCAAATCCGCCGAAGACGCCATCTGGTACGCGCAGCAGGGATTTATCGGTGTTTCCATCACCCACCGGACGAGCGATATCGCCGTATTCCCGGCGGCCGTTCATGACTGCAAGACCGTCTTCCGCTGGCTCAGGTCCCAGGCCAAAAAATACAACATCAACCCCGACAAGATCGGCGTGACGGGTTTTTCCTCGGGCGGACATCTGGCGGTACTGCTCGGCACCTCCGGACGCGATCCCTACCTGGAGGGAGACGGAGGGTACCCCGAGTACTCCAGCCGCGTCCAGGCGGTCGTCGATAACTTCGGCCCGACCGATTTTCTCAGGATGAACGACTTTAGGTTCGCCGACTTCATCGACCATTTCGACGCCAAGTCTCCGGAATCGCTCTTTCTGGGAGGGCCGATCAAAGAGAAACCGGAACTCGCTAAGCTGGCCAACCCGATCACCTACATCGATCCCAAAGATCCCCCGATCTGGATCGGGCACGGCGAGAATGACGGGATGGTCATCATCAATCAATCGGGATTGCTCTACGAGGCCTTGAAAAAGGCGGCGGTAGAGACGGAATTTGTCCGGGTCAGGAACGCCGACCATATGTACAGGCCGAGCCCGGCCGGTGCGACGGTGAGCCCGAGCGTCGAAGAATTGAACAAAATGGCGATCGATTGGTTCAAGAAATGGCTGGGCGAGCCGAAATGGCGGGCTGTAGAAGACGAGCCGTCGGCCACGACGACCGCAGCTAAGGAATACAAAATTTATTATGAATTCTTGGTTGACCTGCCGGGAAAAAACAAGGACAGCTATTGCAAAGGTAACTTCATGATGAAATGCGCTGGCCGGACGCTCGTTCGCGGCACCATCGATATGCCCGATCTTTCCACTCAGGACAAAAGGACGTTTAAGCAGGAGTTCGAAATATCAGTGACCAACCTGGTCGGGTACGAGATCCTCTGGAATTTCCAGGGAGAGGTCTTCGACGCCGCGCTCCAGGAGAAGTTCGAGTACATGCGCGCGGAAGGGACCGAGTTCGACGAGACGATTGAAGGGCTGGGATTTATTTTCAGGATCACGGCGGACAAGAATGTGACCCTCGAACCAAGAGTCTATCGAAAAAGCGATTCGGCGCCCTGACCAGTCGCAGTAATCACCATCCGGATTGATTCAGAAGCACCCGCTATTTAAAAATATTCATCGAACTGGGAAGGCATGGTTATTTTCCCTATTGGTGCGTAACTGGGATTTGCCACGTCACCCGAAACCTTTTTATCATCTGATACCCCTCCTTTCCGGTTTCGATAGTATAGAGCGCGTCATTTTTCCAGACGGATTTCTGATTCAGGCTCACCCGTATCGGCACCCTGGCCAAATACTTCCCCTCTGCGTCGAAGATATCAAAGCTGTAATATTCCTCTTCCCCCTCGAGTCGCTCATAGGTCCTCACCCACAGCCAGTCTTTTTCGTCGACGGAGAAGTCCAGGAAAGCGGGGAAGCGGTCGGGAAACCTGAGTGTGCCGCCGCTCGCCAGCAGCCCGGCAAGTTCCTTCTCGTACTTTTCCCTGAAGCCGGCCGTCATCGGCAGCCGGTCGCACTTTTTTTGAATGATCCTGATCGGCTTTCCCTCTGGGCTTAAAACATGCAACTCATAAACAATCGAGTTTCCCCAGAGGATGCTGTCATTCGGCGATACCGCGTAAACGAGACCCGGCTTGGCGAGGTCGAACTCACGTTCCTTATGCTCTCTGTTCGGCTCTTCTTTAGCGATTACAAACAACAGCTTATAGTCCGGGTCATATTTCGCGATGTCCAGCCCCCCGATCGGCGGAGGAGCCATGACCTGGTAGCCGACGATATTCCCGTGAGAGTCCAATCGAATGGGCATCACGGGATATCTCATCCTGGCCGAGGACACCTGCTTCTGGTATGTGCCGTCCGGAGAGAAAAAGACGAGTCGCTGAGTCTGGTAGTCGTAGACGGCGATCTCGTCCTGAGAGGTGACCTGGACAAAACCCGGCATTACCATTTCGCCCGGGCCTTGCCCCTTTCTTCCGATTGTTCTCAGGTATTGGCCGTTGCTGTCGAATACTCGGACATGGGCTGAGGAACTGTCGATCGCATAGATATTCCCATTGTCATCCACATCCAAGCCTCCGATTCGAGAGAAGACGTATTCCTCCTCCCCTTCTGATGTTCCTATCGAAAGGTCTTCTTCAAGGCTGAGGACGTCTCCGCTATAGACCGGCTCTTCGGGATTTTTGACCGTTTGGACGCCGTCAACCACTTCGATCGATCCCTTCCACCCGGACCGATCCTTTTTGCAGACAGCAAAAATCACGATGACAGAAAAAAACAGGACGACTGATTTTTTCATCTCCCCTCCGGATGAACCAACCCTTCATTTGAACTATATATAATTATGAAGAAGGACGCAAATCATCAGAGATTCGCGTTCTGATGAATATACAATTCACCAGAAAAGATATTCCCCCGCGTTCGCAGATTATCTCACCTTGACATCATCTCTGTCTGTGATCTACTATTTTTCCGGATGGCGAGAGCTAAAATGGGGGAATAAAGCACACTTATGCGCTGTATATCAAGGGGGTAACCATGATTAGCCAGTCGCTTCGTAATTTTCTCTCGTTCCTCATAATAGTCTTTGTCGCAGGCGTTACGGCGGGCTCTTCTAGATCAGCAGAAGCGCAAGAAAATAGGCAGCAACCGGAGGTCATGCTCATCTCCAATCCAAAGACGCCCGTGCCTCCGCCCGGCCAGAGAAAGAAGCTTATCTTCAAGGAAGAACTGACCATCGGCCAGGTTGAGGGCGATGATCACTACATGTTCGGAGAGGCCGTTGCCTTTAACGCCGACGAAAAGGGCAACTTCTACGTCACCGACTGGAGAAGAAGGAGAATCCTGAAATATGACTCCGCAGGGCAATACCTACTCACCATCGGTCGCGAAGGCCAGGGCCCGGGCGAATTCCAGAACCTTTCCCCGGCCCCGGCCCGGTTCGACAAGGATGGACACATCTATGTAACCGACATCAACAGCCAGAGAATTTCCTTTTTCGACGATTCGGGCAACTACCTTCATCAGATCGCCATCCCCGACGTTTTCGAGGATCTTTACATGAATGCTCTGGGATATTTTGTCTCGAGCCACACTATACCCCTGGAAAGCGAATCCGGCCGAGTTTCAAGTTGGTTTACGGTTTATTCGATGATAAATTCAACGTCATTTCCGAATTTTACGCCCAAGAGAAACATGCCAAGCTACCGGCCGGAAGAGACCCCACCTCCATAGCCAAGGCCATGGCCTGGCTCCTCAGCAACGAGATGGCCTTTCAGCCACGACCGACCTATCGTCTGGGGAAGGATGATTTCGTTTTCTTTGGGTATCCGGAAAAATATTCGGTCAGTGTCTATTCCCCCAAGGGCCCCAAAATAATGACCATCCAAAGAGATTACGAACCCAGCCGAGTTACGCAGAAGGATAAAGATTATTTCGTCAGTCATGTCGCTGAAAGCTATTTAAGCCGTTATTCCAGCGAAGAAGAAAGAAAAGAAATCATCAAGTTCATCGAATACCCAAAATACAAGCCGGCCTACCACAGCTTCGCCCTGATGGAGAACGGCTGGTTGATTGTAGCCGTTGAGATCGTGCCCGACGAAGCCACAGTATTCGATGTTTTCGATGAGAACGGCCGGTATATCGGCCAGTTCAAGGCCGATTTTCAGGCCGACACCTTGTTTTTCTTCAAGAACGGGAAAGCCTACGCCGTGGCCGAGAAGGAAGGCTACAAGTTCGTCAAGCGATACGGCTTTGAGATTCAGGATTATTGAGAAATTGCGCCGCGTGCTAAAAGACTATCCGTGCCCGACCTTGGCGTAGGAATACCAGGTCGCCATAAGGCTAATGAGATAGGTCCCCAGAGTTATGAATCCGTAGGATCTTTTGATCAGGAACGAATAGCCGACCATGGCCATCTCGGCGACATAGAAGATGGTCAGATACGGCCAAAGCAGGGACGTGTTTCTGAAATCCAGCTTCAAGATGTAATCGAACAGCAGTTCAATGACCAAGAATATTACTAAAAGCAAGGGCAGCACGATAGCCCACCATTCCCGCTTTCGCAAAGCATTCAAGAGGACGGCGAACCCGACAGGCAGGATCAAAGCCACCATAATGAGCCCCAGCATATATTCGGCTTTCTCCAATCCCCTGGGGCGTGAGAGGAAAATCCCGATGAGCAAGAGATTGACCAGATTGGCAATGATGAAGACGGCTAAGTCGATCAATTGGAAATTGTACTTATTAATCAAAGGAAAATTCTCCCTTCCTTCCTTTTTGTCCGGGTCCTTCTAGATCTAGCCCCTTGTTTTATAGAGGGAAAATCCATTGGCTAGCGCCCGGTCGATCTGCCGCTCCATGAATTTTCGGGGACGGTCCTATTTTTTGGAGTGACCGACGCTCAAAGGCCAAGGCCTCTTGATCGCCAAAAACATCAGTGCCGACCCGAGAAGGGCCATATTTTTCAGGAAATTGATCTGCTCTCCCGCTTTCATTTCCTCTCCAACGGCCCAAAAGTTGTGCATCATGAAGGTGACCGGGATAAAAAACAGAACAAGCGCCGCCACGCCAATCTCCGGAAATTTGCCCAGAACTATGGTGATGCCTCCAATCAAGAGCAAAATACCCGCCCCGATCACCGCAACCTGCGGCAAAGGTACGCCTTTGAACTTGGCGTACTCGGTCAGTTGTCCCAGCTTGATGAAATGATGCAGGCCGTTGTAGATATAGTAAGCTCCGACAATCAGCCTGCCCATAAGAAAAGCGACATTCATCTTTCATCCCTCCTGAAGCAAATCTTCTTCGTCCAGATCACGATATCATGCGCTGGAAGGAAATATCAATATTCTGGGCTCATTCATATGATTGTTTAGGACAAGCATTTATTGATTTGGAGACTTTTGCCCTAGGAATTGGACTTCAATAGTCCTTAAAGGAGGGAGAAGCTCTCCTAACTAAGCAATGTTGAACGACCTATGTTCCAGCGAAAATTCTTCTTTGGCGTGAGCGATCCGTGTTCCCGTAGTAAATATTTCGCCACCCATCGTCCTCCACTAGATGGCGAGGTGACTCCGTCGAAGGGTCTTTCTG
>JBAQGA010000188.1:0-13921 GCA_049287565.1 Candidatus Aminicenantales bacterium | reverse complement strand
GCTCATAGGTGATCCCGAGGCTGGTGAGGGCCTCGGAATCTTCGGGCTGGAGCTCCATGTATCGCCCCAGGGCAGTGGCCGCCCCCTCAAAGTCCTTTTTTTTGAACTGCACGTGCCCGAGAAGCTTTAGGGAAGGGGCATGGGCGGGGTCGAGGGCGAGGGCCTCGTTCAGGTATTTGAGGGCTTCGTCCTCCAGGCCGTAACGCACGGAGATGACCGCCTTTTCATACTGGTATTGAGGGTCCTTATCGGGGTTGCGGGCCGGCTTTTTTTGCGTCGAGGCGCAGAAGGCGAGGGCGAGGCTTGCAGCAAGAATGGCTACCGTCTTCTTGGACATCAATGACATCCTCGCACAAAGCTTTTCGGGATACAATATTCGCTGCCGGGTCAGCCATCGGGCAAAAGTATTGTTTCCCCCGTCCGTCTATGACATCATTTTGCCGACACTTGAGATCGTCCGCGAAATGGCCAGAAATCAATAACGGTCCGTAAGGCTGCGGCGTCCTTCCTCGAGTTCACTGTCTAAAAGAGGAATGTATCCAGTTGCGGAGACATGGACCTGGCCCTCTGTCAGAGACCAAATCACGAATTCCCGGACAGACCTCTTCTTCGGGATTCCCTTGCTGATGAGATAGAGGTCCCGCGAAGGCGGGGAAGGATATTTCCGGGAGGCAATGGCCTCGAGAACCCGGTCCCGGTTGGCATAGAAATCCTCTTCGCGGTCGATCCGGCCGCTTCCGTCGAGGTCGATGGGCAGGACGCGGATACCGCGGATTGGCTCAAGCGACAGGGCGTCGTAGGCAAAGTTGAGGTTCGTGTAGCCGATCCCGAGGGGATCCTCCTTGACGGCCCTGGCCATCCAGGACTCGCCGTGGACGCCGATCCCCCGGAGGTCTTCCTGAAGGCCGCCCAGGAACAGGCTCCAGATCTCTCCGGCCCCGCACGGGTCCGCGCGTGTATAGGAGCGAAGGAGGCTGGGGGCCGACTTATCGGCAAGCACATCCCCCCAGGTCTGGATTTCGCCGGCGATCCAGATCCGGGCAAAATCTTCCCTGGTGCACCCCCGGGACAACAGCTCCCGGAGATGCGGATTGTCTTCGCTGACGATGGCCACTACGGCGTCGCGGGCGACGGCGAACCCCCGCAGGCCGGCTTCTTCTTCCTTCCTGTAAACTTCCCTCGAGATCCCTCCCACATCGACGAGTCCGGCCAGGTTGTCGGAAACGCTTTTATCCGCCCCCACGGCAGAGATATCGAATTCGACCTCGGGATGGAGACGGTGGAATTCGTCCGTCCACTTCAGGATCAGGGGATAGAGGGCGAAGGAGGTGGAGATGGAGACATCCCCTTCAAGATCGTCTTTGCCGGCTGGACTCTTTCCAGTCTGGCGGCAAACTCCGGTCACGAGGAAGACGACAGCTAACAATCCGGAAAAGGTAACTCTCGGAAAAAGACTTCGTTTTATTCTTCCAGGAATAAACATGCCTCCTTCATTATAAAGAAGCCCGGGCTTCTAGGAAAGGGCCCGGAGAGCGGCTCAGTCCCGGACGAAATGGGGCAGGTCGAAGGGGATCTCGAAGGAGATCTCGACCACGCCGGCGTATTCCCCGCCCTCGTACCAGGGCGCATGGTAGATGAGCTTCTTCACCCCGAGCTGTTCGATCGTGTAGACGTTCGTTTTCCGGTTGTCCATGATGTCCCGGAGCTTGGAGCGGGCCGGCTCGGGATGGCAGTCCAGGACGTTCGTCCCGATGAGCTTCTCCCCGCCGTCCTTCTCGAATGCCTTCACGGCCGCGGCGTTTATTGCGATGATCGTCCCTTTCTCATCGCTGACCGTGATTGCGGCCGGGAATTCTCTAACCCAGGTATGAGATGTCATAGACGTCTCCTTCGCGAGAGTTTCGAAACTGGCCGCAAACCACGCTAGGAATTCACCCTCTCCCTGCCTTCTCCCATCTAGGGAGAGGGGTTTTCACTTGACCTTTCGTACGCGTTAGGGAATAAAACATTCCCGTTGGTTAATAGAGCTTGACCTTTTTCAGGACCTGGGGGATGCCGTCCTTCTTCATGAATTTCTCGATTTCCTTGACCGTTCGCGGGATCCCCGTCGACAGGACCTCGCATCCGCTGTCCGTGATCAGGATGGTATCCTCGACGCGGACGCCCAGGTTCTCCTCCGGAAAGATGGCCATCGGTTCGTTGGCGAAGACCATCCCCGGCTGGAGGACCCTGGGACCGCCGCCGACGTCGTGTACCGCCAGGCCGACATAGTGGCCGAACCCGCCGCGCATCCTCTTGAAATAATCCAGGCTGAGGTCGAACCCCTGCTTCTCTAGGATCTCCTCAACTTCCTTGACTACCTGCTCCGCGGTCAGGCCGGGGCGATAGACGGAGATGTTGGCCTCATGGACGGCGAGGGAGGCCTCGTAGATCTCTTTTTGTCGCGGCGTGAATTTGCCGTTGACCGGGTAGGAGATGGTGATGTCCGTGTCGTAGTAGTTCACGTCCGGACCGATATCCATGACGATAAAATCCCCTTCCTTGAGGAGACGGTCGTGCTTGTAGTAATGGACATAGGGGTGGTTCTCGGCCGAACAGATGATCATGTAATAGGCGAGGTTCTGGGCCCCTTCCTTCTCGGCGATGTAATCATAGAGAGCCGACAGCTCGTATTCATACATGCCGGGGCGGGTCGCTTTCATCACCTCGCAGATGGCCTTGACGCCGATCCGGGCGGCCCGGCGCATCACCTCGATCTCGGCCGGCGACTTGATCACCCGCAGATCCCAGATGAGTGACGAACAATCGCGGACCTCCAGGCCAGGAAACTTCTCCTGGAGCCGGCTGACGAACTGCATCTCGCGGGTTTTGCGGCCGTCCCAGGGATTGTTGACCATGATTCGCTGGAGCGTCCGCATCTTCTCCCGGCTGCACTCCCGCATCAGCTCCTCCGGAGAGAAGGGCGCGTAAAAAACCTTGGTCTGGGCGGCCAGCGCACCGAGAGCCGAGTCCAATTCTTCGATCGTCAGGACCCTGTCGACTCCCGTCACTCCTACGGGGTCTTTTAGGATATCTGTAGCCAGGCCCTCGTTGCGGAGGGCGCGCTCGTTGGCCGTGAAAAAGAGGATGGACTCTTTGCGAATCCCGTCGATCACCAGCACCGCGTTCGGTACCTCGACCCCACAGAGATAGAAGAAATCGTTGTTCTGGTAATAATAATGGTAGCTGGTCAGCGGCTGGGCGCCGAGGATGACGGCCACGCCGTCGGGTATCTTTTCCATGAACTTGGCCCGGCGGGCGGCGTACTCGGCCTTGTCGAATAGAAGCGTTCCCGCCGTCAGCGTCGAGGACAGCAGGGCCGCAGCCATAAGGATGAGAAAATACCGGAATCTCGATGGGTGTTTTTTCACGAAAGCCTCCCAGTGGTCATTTCTTCGGAGTCTATCAATTTCTTTTGGGAAAGGGAAGCGGCCCCTCGCCGCAGGTTGAGTCAGCTATTTCTTAGTCAGGGAGCGGACTTTAAGAAGTTCCTTGAAGACGCCCGCGGCCTGGGCGGAGGGGCGGAGCCGGGTGTCGAGGTCGCAGGTCCACTCCACCGGGAACTCCTCGACCCGGAGGCCGCGGCGCAGGGCCTTGAGGATGATCTCGAGCTCAAACAGGAACCCGGTGGTGACGAGTCCCGCGTACAGCTCCCGGGCGGCGTCCCCGCGGTAGACTTTGAACCCGCACTGGGAATCCGTGATCCAGCGCGGCATTCGGGCGAAGACGGTGGCCGCCCAATGGAAGAAGCGGGAAATAATCCGTCGCCGGAGAGGACGGTTCCGGCGGATGACCGTCCCGGGGAGCCGGCGGGAGGCCAGGCCGATGTCCAGGTCGCCGGCTGAGATCCTTTTGATCACGGGCAGGGCGTTGGTATAGGGGATGCAGGTGCCGCTGTCGGCGTAGAGAACGACCTTGCCCCGGCTCTCGAGGACGCCGCGGCGGACGGCCGCGCCCTTGCCGGAATTTTGTTCCAGGCGGCGGACGGTCTTGCGGACGGTTGAGGGGACGTTCGCCCGCCCGGCCTCCCCGGCCGTGCCGTCGGCGCTTCCGTCGTCGACGACGACGATTTCGCCCTCGAACCCATTCGCCTCAATAAACGAGCCAGCCGCTTCTATGTCCCGGCCGATCTTGGCGGCTTCGTTGTAGGCCGGGATGATGATGGAGATGTCCATGGTCCTAGACTGTTCACGACCGTGACTTCAAGAATTTCTCCCAAAGGTCGGAGCGGATAGAAAGGACGAGAAAGACGTTCGGCCTTAATCCGTAGTATTCCGATAAAAACGATGCAATAAGGAGAGATTCCAACCGGTCCGCCTGCTCCGTATCGGTGATGATGACCGCCGCCTCCCCGGGTCCTCCGGCCTCGGCGGCGTCGGTCCAGTAGCCCACCCGGCCGAAACGGCGCAGATACCAGGGCAGCGGCCAGGTCTCATAGGGGCCGGCGATAACCTTGATCAGCATCCTATCCCCGTCGGTGTGGAGCGCCGCGAGGTCTTCGACCCTGTGGATAAGCTTGAGGAAGTCCGGGCTGGTCTGGGCGTAGACATAGGGATTGCGCGGGTCGGCCGGTTCGGCGAAACTGCCGCGATAGGCCTGCAGGCCAAGATGGAGAAAACCCGCGGCCAGCAGGACGAGGACCAGCGCCCGGCAGAGATTCTTGGGGCAGGAATCCAGGAGAGATGCCGCACCACACCCGGCGAGCAGAATGAACCCGACATAAAAGGGCAGGATGTTCCAAGGGGTTTTGTAGGGAATGAGCGAATAAGCGGCTGTTGAGAACAGCGTGTAGAATAAAATGAACTTCCGGAAGGGGAGATTTCCATTTTCACGATGCCTATGGCGAAAGGCCGTCGCACCTCCGATGCAGGCCAACAGCAGAATAAAGGCTTCACTCCACAGCGGGCCGGATCCCGTTTTCGAGAAGGCGAGTGTCTTGAGATAGTAATACCAGGGATGGACGTGAAAGCCGCCCTCTCCCGCCCGGACGAAATAGACCTTGAACGAGAACAATGATTCGAGCCAGCCTCTCGGATTCTGGAAGAAAGAGGTGAAGAGGAGAAGGGAGACGAGAAGGGCAGAGCCGATGCCCAGGATGAGATGCGCCCAGCAAACGCGGGAACGCGTTTTCCTTGTTCGGGTGCCGCTTCCCTCGGCTTGTCGCTCTCCAGGGTTTTGTTTTTGTTTATCTTCCGTGTTTCTTGTTTGTGCGGACTCCTTTTCCATTGCGCCCCTTGTCAGGTGCGCTAATAAAAATGCCGCAGCGATCGAGCCGAAGGCGATGACCGAAGTCTCCTTGGTGGCATACATCATTCCGCAAAAGAGTCCCGTCGTCATCGCCCACCCCCAGGAGGGCTTCAAGAGATAGCGCCAGAGGGCGGCGACCGCCGCGACCAGAAAAAAGAGAAGAAGGGCCTCCTGAATGTAGAAACGGCTGAAATATACCATTGCCGGCGAGACGGCCAGTCCGAGGGCGCTTCCCAGCACCGCCTTCCTTCCGATCATCGGGATGAGCAGCAGAAGGAGCAGGATCGTTCCGATGCCGAAGCAGGCGGGCACGAGCCGCAGCGTCCTCTCGTTCAATGCGGCCAGGGTGTCTTTGCCGCCAATCCGGGCGAACGGAAGGGTCAGATAATACAAGCTGGGGCCGTGATGGTCGGTCCTGTCGTAACGGTACTCGCCCTTCTCCAGCAAGGCGCCGAATTTGAGAGCCTGATTGGCCTCATCATGGTGGACGGGCCGGAGGCCGAGATCGGCCAGCCGGAGGCCGGCTGCGAAAAGTGCTATGAGCAGGAAAAGCCCGGCGAAGGCTTTCTTGTTCATTTGGCGGCTGTCGCGTAGGCCTCCACTTCGACATAGTGGTTCATGTCGTTGGACGTGTTCCCGTTCGACCAGAGGCGAACGTACCTGGCTTTGACGCCCCGCGGGTCGAAGAGTTTGCCCTCATAGGTTTCGATATACTCCTTGTCCTTGCCGATGCCCTGGCCCGAGGAATTGTCGTGGTCGTTGTTGAAGACCGTGGTGACGCCGGTGATAAAATCCTTGTCGTCGGAGACCTGGACGATGACATCCCGGTAAACGCGCGCCTGGCTGTGATAGTGCCAGACCAGGATGGCCTGGAGCTCAGAGGGAGTTTTGAGGTCGATCTGGACATATTGCTTGCCCGGGCCGAATTCGACGAAATAGCCGTCCTCGCCCGCCTTCTCGCCGTCGGTGACGTATCCCACCTCGCCGATGACCGGCTGCATGTCGCTGGCCGTGACGGGCTTGTTCAGGGAGACAAGCTTTGTCCCCGCCGGGACGAAGAAGGCGCCGCGCGGCTTGCCGGTGATCCTTTCCAGGTTCGGGCTGCTGATGTTCCGCGGCGTGCCGATGAACATCGGCTTGGGAAGCTGGAGCTTGAGTTCCTCTTTGCCCTGTTCCTGCGCCGGGGCGGATGTCGGGCCCGCGATAATCCCGGTCATGAATCCCATGGCGACGGCAAATGGTATGATCCTCTTCATTGGAGTGACTCCTCAAGGAATATTCTAGCCTATTCCCGGATTTCAGGCGAGCAGAAATTCAGAGGATTAATTTTCCGTTCTTGGGTCCTGACCCCCAGCCATTTGGGAATGTCCAAGCTCCCGCTCGGGTTTTTCACGCCTCTCCCTCGACGTTTTTCTCGGCGCTGCGGAACTCCGCATGACAGACCTGCATTCACTATGAACGTTGGCTCCATTTTGACACCTTTCCGTACGATCTCCGCGTGCTCAAACAGTCCTCCCGGCCGCAAGGCGGCTCCCCTCGAAAAACATCTCGGGATGGCTAAACCCTCGAGGTCGCCTTGCCATCCCCAAATGGCTGACGAGTGAAACGGGGATAATTATTCGATGACGAAATCCCGGGTCACGAGAATTTGTCGGTTGAACAGGAGGGCTCTCCTTTTCGGGGTGATCAGGAGGGCCCAAACCTCAGGGTGATCCCGGCAGTAGCGGCGCGCCTCCTTCGTGTTCGTGGTCATGAAGGCTGTGGACAGGGCATCGGCCAAGGCCGCCGAGGAGTGAGACACCCAGGCGGCGAGGTGCCCTTCAGCCCGGCGGCCCGTCCTGGGGTCGAGGATGTGCCGCCCCTTGACTTCGGTCCCCGACCCGCTTAAGGCGCGGTTCTGGAGGAGCACCCGCTTGGGGATTTCGGGCAAATCCCAGGTCCCGCCCACGCCGACCGGCCAGCCGATCTCTCCGGGAGATAATCCGGGCGCGTCACCCGCCGCCAGAGCCGTGCTCGTTCCGCCGTGGATAAGGAAACGTTCGACACTCCATTCGGCGAGGATGGAAGACGCCCGGTCCAGCGCATAACCTTTGCCGACGGCTCCGAGGTCGAGGTCGAGTCCAGCGGGTGACCGCCGGAATAGATCGCGATGGAGCCGCACCTGGAAACCCGAGCCAGCGGCGGTCAGGTCGAAGGCCGGCCGGTCCGAATATCCTCCCGATTTCCGGAAATTGAGGTCAAAAGCGCCGCCGGTCTCTTGCCGGACCTTCTCGGCAGCCTGGAGACATTCGAAAGCCTCCGGGCTGATCCTCAGGGAATCACCTGGTCGAAGCCGGTTGATCTGTCCGATCTCGCTCGTGGCATTGAAGCGGCTGAAGAGGGCTTCCAGGCGCTCGATCTCCCGGAACACGGCTTGGGATGCTTGGGCCGCATAATCGGCCTCCTGGCCGGCGATCATGACCTCGAAGACCGTCCCCATGGCCTCGCGGGCGAAGCGATGCACGGGGCCTCCGGGAAATTCGGTCATTTTTCAGGGCGGGGGAGGACGGAATCGAGAAATGTCATGGCGATGAGCACCGCGGCCAGGGCGCTCCAGCGGTGCGTCTCCACCAGGGCGACCTGGGTGCTGAGGCCAAAATAAGGGACCATCGAGAATAGGGCGGTGACGACGAGGATGAATCCGGATAGGGCAAAGCCCCAGAAAAGAAGGGACCGGTGGAGCGGGGGGGAGAAGCTGTCCAAGAACGACCGGAATGACCTGCGACCCCCGGCCAGAACCTCAAGGGCAAAAGTATACTCTTTGGCACGGAGGAAAACATCGATGGCCAGGCAGAGGGCGAATATCCCTCCGGCGATGACATGGAGCAATAAGAAGATGCCGAATAAGCCGCGGGGGCTGAAGAGGGCGAACCCGATCCCGCTCAGGGCAAGAAAAACAGAACTCCAGACCAGGCCGGAGAAGACAAGTTTCATCAAAGGTGTCGTGTGAAACGTCAGACAATAGTCATACAGAGATCGGAGCGATCGCCGGCCGGAAGTCCCGAAAAAAGACGTGATGTCCCGGCTGAGCCACTGAAAATAAGCGGTCCGCGAAAAGCTGCCGGCCTGGGCGCCGCCAAGAATTGTCGCTTCCCTGAAGCGGAGGTAGGCCAGCCGTCCGGCAAGGCCGGCGATCGAAAGCGCAGCGATGATTCGGAACACCATGACGCCTATTCCCTTTTCTCGATCAGCCCGGAAGCGCGGCCCAAGAAGAGCAGCACCACGAGACCGAGAATCAAGGCGATCACGATCGCCGAGATAAGGAGAATCCCTTTGAGCAGCGGTCGCACTGCGAAGGAAAGGCCGAAAAGTTTTTGATAGGGCCGGTCGAGACCCATGAAGGCATTGGCCGATACCGTTCTGACTCTGTTTGTCAGGAGAGGCCCTGTCCCCTTGGCCTTCCGGAAAAGAAACGGCGATCCAAAGCGGTGGCAGTCCTTGCATCCGTTTATGCCCAGAGATTGGCGGGCCGGCCGGACTTCATGAGCCAACGGCCAGGTCATGGGTGCGGCCGCGTCGTTATCGACCGCCTCTAGCCCGCCGTTCTTGTCCAGGCGGAAAAGCTTCCCGCCTGAAATAAAAACGTATTCGCCCCTTTCCCCGGCTTCCGATTGGGAAGCCGTTTGGGAAAGGGTCTCCAAGACCGCTTTCACCTGTTCTTCGGTCAGAGTTTGCTCCGATCCCGTGATCGCGGCGAACATCCGCAGTTCGAATTCGGGGACCAGCGGCTCGACCTTGTCCTCGACGATCCAGGCCAGGGTGGGAAAAGCGGCCGGCTCATCCGGGTTTTCGATTTTTTCAAGATAGGTCTCGGTGATCTGATAGATCGCTCCCTTGAAGAGGAGGACCGGCTTCCCACGGGCGCCCACAGAGCCGCCCAGTGCTTCGAGGATCGTTTGAATCTTGGCCTCGACGTCGGGATCGGTTTCTTCGGATTCAGGGTCGAATTCAGGGAGGAGCGGGGCAACTTCATGATTCCTTTTCATGGCCCAGACTGGAGCAGATGACGGCATCTCGCCGGCGTAGGGTGAGACGTTCAGCCCGCCGTCGACGTTGAGATCATAGACCTTTCCTTGATAGACGAGGACGGCCACCTGGCCGGCTTCGAGGTCCAGGGATAAGGCCGTCAGAATGTTGGCGACGCCCTGTTCAGGCCGGAGAAGGTCACCGGCGGCCGTGAGGACGGCCTCGGGTTTGAGGGGGATGAAAACGCCGTCCTTTCGTTCGGCCCAGAACGCCGGCCAAAGCATCCGGTTGGGTGCGAGCTTGCCGTTCCGTTCACGGATGTAGACTGGTTCGATGATGGCCGGGAGGTCTGTCGACCAGCGGGCCACCCCGTAGATCCCGAGCCGGTTGGCCCGGGAGGTCCGGACCCGCGTCAATTCTTTTCCCGGCCACGGCCCCGAATGGCAGACCGTGCAGGAAAGGCGTTCGAAGTGGACGGCCGGAAGCCCCTTGTGTCTTGGGTAGGGCGCTCCCAGCCGGCCGGCCAGGGCCTTCTCTCCCTTGGCCGATTCATCGCCGAGATGACATCCGGCGCAGGTGAAGTCCTCGCTTTCCAATTCGGGATTATCCTCTGCTTCGCCCTCATAGCCGCGGATCATGGCGTGGCGGAGGTCATTGCGATGACAACTCACGCAGCGGAGCCCGGCTGCCGTGTGGACATCCTCGTCGAACGCGTACTTGGCCTGGCCGAGGGAAACGACCGAATGGCAAGCGAGGCAGCGGCTGTCGGCCGGCTTATGGACGAGGTCGAAGAGGACGCGGTGGCGGCTGTCGAAAAGCCCGCGGTCATAGCGGACGAAAGGAGGCACGGCCCATTCCGTATCGTCGGGGTCGGGCCCGTCAAAAATATCCCAGGTGCCGCGGATCCGGGAAGCCATGCCGCCGACCTCGCCGAGTCCCGAAGCCGCCGTCGCCGCCCAGCGGAAGTTTTCCCTGAGAATCTGTTTGGCCCATTCGGAGGTATCCTGGGCAGCGGTGGCGTTGTGACAGCCGAGACAGTTGATCTCGATCTTGCCGGCGACTTCCCAGCGGGATGATGGTGTGAATTCGGAATCGGCCGGCTCGGAAATCCCGCCCCCAGCCAGGTGCCGGCCGAAGAGGAGAGTGAAATCCCAGGCCGTGAGCCCGACCTGGGCGGGGGCCCAGGCGCCTTTCATCTTTTGGTAAGACAGGGGCAAAAGCGTCCCCGTCCTTTCATCCACCCAGATCCAGGGCTCGCCGGGGCGGCCGGCACCGGAAGAAAGGGCAGCCTTAAAATGCAAACCTTTCTCGATCGTCTGATAGCTGTGGCAGGGCTCGCATGTGTATCGGGAAGAGAAGGGGAGGGGGTTGGATTCGGTCGGGATGATCGGCTGGTCTAATTCGTCCTTGAGGGGGATGAGATGAACCGGTGTCGTCCGGTTTCCATCCCACTCCTGCTGCTGCCCCGCCGCCGCTGAGATAGCAATTAATGATGCCATAAATACCACGGCAAACAGGCAACGGATAGCCACCGCGACAGGTCCCGTTCGAGGCTGCGCTTCCATATGCTTCATGCCTTGAATTGCTCCGGGCGGAACGCGCTCAGGCTTCGACTCTTGACGGCGTCGTTGACGCGCAAAACTGCCACCGCGCTCTCGAAGGCAAGCTCAGCGGGGCAGCTCAGGGGTGTCCCCCGGCGGACCGCGCTGAAGAAATTCTCAAGATGCGGCTGGTGGGGCGGCTTGGCCAGCTCGATCGGAAGAGGCCAACGTCCCGCCTCGGCCGTAACCCGGACATCGAGAATGATATTCCGCGTGTCGACCTTCTGGATGGGCTGGGCCTCGGTGAGCAGCAGGCCGTCCTTGACCAGGGAATCCCATTCCGGGGCGTGGGCTTCACGCATCGCCCAGTTGCCCCGCTGGGGGACTTCCGAGATCACCAGCGAGCCGTCATCGCCCATGAACGTCTCGAAGAACCCGCCGTGCTTGGTCGTCGTCTGGACCTGGTAGAAGGCCCGGGCCTTTCCCCCCGGCGTTTCGAACTCGTAGATGGCCATAACGTTGTCGTACCATTCGCGTCCCGTGTAGTAGTCCATCCCGCCGCTGGCCACGACCGTTTTCGGGTTGACGCCGAAGACCCAGCCGAAGAGGTCGATCTGGTGCGAACCGAGATCGACCATCGGGCCGCCGCCGAACTTTTTGAACCAGCGCCAGTTGCGGAGCTCGAGCATGGAGTTGTAACCGTATTTCGCCAGTGTTTCCGGGGGGATGGTGAACTTCTTCGGCCAGCCGACGAGGTCGCTCTTGGAGCGGTTCCACTGGGCATAGGCGAGGAGGACGCGGCCGAGGATTCTCCTCTCGCGGATCAAGCGGTCGATAGCGTGGATGTAGCGCGGGTTGCTGCGGCGCTGATGTCCGATCTGGAGGAGCTTTCCGGTCCGCCCGGCCGCCAGCACCATGCTCCGAGCCTTCTCCAGGGAGTTCGACATCTCCTTCTCGCAGTAAACGTGGAGGCCGCCTCCCAGGCAGGCGTTGGTGTGCTCGGCGTGCACCCAGTCGGGGGTGGCGATGATAGCGGCGTCGAGGCCCTTTTCTTTGGCCAGGAGGTCGCGGTAGTCCTCGTAGACCGTGGTCGGCTGGCCGTACTTGTTGAGATAGCCGCTGGCGTACTGGCGGCTGTACTCCCAGATGTCACAGACGGCGACGATGCGGATGCCGGTGATGCGCAGGCAGGACTCCAAAAGCACCCGGCCCTGCTCGCCGCAGCCGATCAGGGCGACCCGGAGCTCGTCGGCCGAATCGGGGACAAGTTCCGGAGCTTTGGATTCGGGACGTTTTCCCTGATTTTCCTGGGCAAGGCCGCGACCGGCGATGGCGGCGCCGAGGCCGACGGCGGTCGTTGATTTGATGAAGTCGCGACGCGAAAATGCCCGTCTTTTTTTTTCGGCCACGACTATTTCCCGAAGTCCTTGTCGAAGGCGATAGAGGAAGGCGCGAAGTCGATCGAGTGGACGAATTCGCAGGCCTCTTTGGCCCCGTACTCCCGGTCCATGCCGTTGTCCTCCCATTCCACCGAGAGAGGGCCCGCGTAGCCGATGCTATTCAGCTCGCGGATGATCTCCTCGAAAGGCACATCGCCGTGGCCGGGGGAACGGAAGTTCCAGCCGCGCCTCAGGTCGCCGAAGGGGAGATGCGACCCGAGGATTCCGGCCCTGCCGTCCAGGGTCACGGCGGCGTCCTTCATGTGGACGTGATAAATGCGGTCCGCGAACTTGCGGATAAACAAGTGCGGCTCGATGCCCTGCCAGACAAGATGACTGGGGTCGAAATTGAACCCGAGGGCCGGGCGGCGGCCGAACTTGGCGAGCAGTCGCTCCGCGGTGTAAAAATCGAAGGCGATCTCGGTCGGATGGACCTCGAGCCCGAACTTCACGCCGCAGCGGTCGAACACGTCCAGGATGGGACTCCAGAGCTTAAGGATCTTGTTGAACGCGGCCTCAACCATCCCCTCCGTCGTCGGCGGAAACGAATACCAGGCGTGCCAGACGGGCGAGCCCATGAACCCGTTGACGACGGAACAGCCCATCGCCTTGGCGGCCCGGGCCGTGATCATCATTTCGTCGATAGCCCACTGGCGGAGTTTCTGGGGCTTGCCCTTAACTCTGTCGGGGGCGAAGACGTCGAGGCGGGGATCGTAGTTGGCGCCGACGCACTGGCCGGCCAGATGGGCGCTCAAAGCCCAGCACTTTAGGTTAAATTTTTTCAGGATCTGCTTCTTCTCCTCAATATAAGCCTTATCCCGCGCCGCTTTGCGGACTTTCATGTGATCGCCCCAGCAGGCGATCTCCAGGCCTTCGTAGCCCCATTTGGAGGCCTTCCTGCAGATCTCCTCGAAGGGCAGGTCGGCCCATTGCCCCGTGAATAGCGTCACCGGTCTGGCCATATTTTCCTCCTCTTGATGTGTCTCTGCTCCTAGAAATTGACCCAGACGGCTCCTTTATCGGAGCTCTCCACGCATTTCTCGATGAACCGAACGCCCCGGACGCCGTCCTCTACGCCCGGGAAATCGAGGTCGTCGCCGCTCAACGCCTGACCGGACTTCCGCTTGGCCAGGGCATTGAGGTAGGTGCTGTAGATGTTGGCGAAGCACTCGAAATAGCCTTCCGGATGGCCGGAAGGGATGCGGCTCAGGCTCTGCGCCCGGGGCGACATCTTGTCCCGGCCGCGGGAGATCGTTTCCGTGGGTTTGTCGACATAAGAGACTTTCAGGTAGTTGGGATTCTCCTGGGCCCATTCCAATCCCCCTTTAGTCCCGTAGATCCGGATCCGGAAGCCGTTGTCCTGGCCGACGGCGATCTGGGAGCTCCAGTACATGCCCTTGGCCGCACCCCTGTAATTGAGCAGGACCGAGGCGTTGTCATCCAGGGGACGGCCTTCCCCGAAATGGTCGAGCCGGGCGAGGAGAGACTGGATCTTGAGTCCCGTTACGTAGGAGACCATGTGCTCGATATGGCTGCCGATGTCGCCGACGCAGTTGGAAGCGCCGGCCCGCTTCGGGTCGGTGCGCCAGGCCGCTTGTTTTTGGCCTGTCTTCTCGAGAAGAGTGGCCAGCCAATCCTGGGGGTATTCCC
>JBAQGA010000187.1:0-9994 GCA_049287565.1 Candidatus Aminicenantales bacterium | reverse complement strand
TAATAGAGCCGTCTCGTACCCGAGGAGAGTGTTTATGAAAAAGAGAACGCTTGCCGTGATCCTGGTTATCGGAACCGCGGCCCTGGCCGAAGGATGCCGGAAAAAGGCGGAGGTCCAGCCGCCGGAGGCACCGCCCGCACCCAGGAACGTCGTTTTTGCGGGCGTCCGGTCATCCAATTACGGAATCAAGCCGTTCCCGGAACCCTCCGGCTGGCAGAAGGCCATCGATGCCATGAACAGCCGTTTTCCGGGCTCGACCCGCGGTGCGATCTGGATTGTCGGAGAGCTCAAGCGGCCGACGGCCTGCCGGCTCTTCTTCCCTTCCGCCGGCCAAGCCTATCCCAATATAGAGTTCGCGGAGACCGACAAGCACGAGGAATTCCTGAGCCACTTCGATAAGACCGGCACTCAGGTCTTCCTCCAGGTGGAGCCGGCCCAGGCCGACCTTCCGACCCTCATCGACCTGGTGCTCGGCCGCTACAAGCATCATCCCTGCGTCATCGGGTTCGGAGTGGATGTCGAATGGTACCGGGAGTCCGACAAGCCGGGATGGGGAATTCCGGTCGATGACGAAGCGGCCCGAGCCTGGGAAGCCCGGGTCAAATCGCACAACCCGTCCTACCGGCTGTTCTTGAAACACTGGGACTTCAACTGGATGCCGCCCACCTACCGGGGAGATATCGTCTTTATCGACGACGGCCAGGAAGTCGAAAACCTGGAAGCTCTTCTGGACGCCTTCCAGAATCGCTGGGCGGACCATTTCCATCCCAGTCCCGTCTTCTTTCAGATCGGCTACAATTCGGACAAGCCGTGGTGGCAAAAGCTGGACGACCCTCCTCTGACGATCGGCCGGGCGGTGGCTCAGCGGGTCAAGCAGGACTGCGGGATCATCTGGGTGGATTTCAGTCTGAGGGATGTTTTCCGGCTAGCGCCGGAATGATCCCCCCGAGAAGGATGCAATGAGAAGGCTCAAACTCTCCGTCGTTCTGCTCTTGTTCTTATCGTGGACGAGCATCTCCCTGGGCGGCGGGAGCTCTCTCCTCGATCCGGAAAGAACCAATGATCTTATGATCGGAGTTAAGATCTATGCCCATGAAGGAGCTCTGCCCGAGCTTTTCGCGGAATGGCGCGCGCTCGGCGTCAACACCGTCTTCGTCAGCCCGGCCCTGGCTTCGCAGGGTCATTTCAGGGAGTTGGCTCGGGCGCGGAGGATCTCCGTCTTCCTGATCCTGCCCATTTTTTATAATCCGGAGGAACTGGAAAAAGATCCCGGCCTGTATGCCCTGACCGATCGAGGAGAAGAGGCCAAGGACGATTGGGTGGAGTTTGTCTGCCCCACCCGCCCGGAATACCTGGAGCGCCGGCTCGCCGCCGTCAAGACGTTGATCCGGGACCTCGACCCTGATGGGATCAGCCTGGATTTCATCCGCTACTTTGTTTTTTGGGAGATGGTCTATCCCGAGAGGACGCTGGACTCGATCGCCGACAGCTGTTTCGACCGAAGTTGCCTGGACCGGTTTCAGAAGGAGACAGGGATCAAGCTGCCGGAAAGGCTCACCGGGACCGCCGACAAGGCTCGCTGGATCATCTCCGAACACCGGCGGGAATGGGCGGACTGGAAATGCGGAGTCATCAGCGGAGCTGTTCGGACGATCGCCGAAGCGGCCAGGAAGATTAAGCCGGATATTGAGATCAACATTCACACCGTCCCTTGGAGAGAGAAAGACTTCGGAGGAGCCATCAGGATCATCGCCGGACAGGACCTGGCGGCCCTGGCGGCTCAGGCGGACATGATCTCACCGATGTGCTATTGGCACATGCTCAAGAGAAATCCCCCCTGGATCCACGAGGTGGTCGAAGACGTCTATTCCAAGAGCAAGGGCCGGGTGATTCCCAGTATCCAGGTGGGTAACGCCTACCTCAAAGAGAATCTCTCGGTCAAAGAGTTCGGCGAGGCCCTGGAAGAAGCCCTCAAGCCGCCGTCGGAGGGTGTGATTTTCTGGAATTGGGACGCGCTCGCCAAGGAGCCGGAGAAAAAAGCCGTCCTCGCTGCCTTCCTAAAATCCCGCACTCGGAAGTAATACTCCCCTTCCTATTGGATGAATCTCTTGATCCGTGATAATGAAATGGGTGGAAGGGAGCCGCCCTCTGCCCCCGCGCCCCGGGGAACCAGTCCCGTCGGTTCCCCCCATCGAAACGATGGGTCCCCCCTCCGCTACGGGGGCCTTTGGGCGGCTCCCTTCCACCCCCAATCCGATCACGGGAAAAGAGCTATTAGCCTTCCTGTTCGGCGGCTTGCGCTGAACGGCTCTTTCTCATAGGATAACGGGTGCACATTGCCTTGGAAGGAGGAGGTTCCAATGTCCCTTTCGAAAACCAAATATATTTTCTTGATAGTCGCGGCTTCCTTGATCATTGCGGCCGTCCCGGCTTGCCGGCGGCAGCCGGCGCAGGCTCTCATCCACGATATTATCCTCAAGGACGGCTGGTTCATCCGGTCGGCGGCGGAAGTCGAAGTTGGCGGAGCGGCGATTTCTGCTCCGGGACTGGACCTGGCGGGCTGGTGCCCCACGGCTGTTCCGGCGACCGTGTTGGCGGCCCTCCGGGGGAACGGCGAATATCCCAACGTGTTTGTCGGCAAGAATCTGGAGGCTATTCCCCGGGAACGGTTCGCCGGCTCCTGGTGGTACCGGACGGAGTTCGACCTGCCGGATGAAAAACAGATTTCCTGTTCCCGCCTGGGTTTCGATGGTATCAACTACCGGGCCGATATCTGGCTCAACGGTCAGCGAATCGCCTCCCGGGACCAGATCTCTGGCTCCTTCCGCACATTTGAATTCGATGTTACCTCGGCCGTCAGGCCGGGCCGAAACGTCCTGGCGGTCGAAGTCTTTCCTCCCCAACCCGGAGATTTCACTATCGGGTTCGTCGATTGGAACCCCAGGCCGCCCGACCAGAACATGGGCATCTGGCGGCCGGTGACCTTGCGGCTGAGCGGGCCGGTTTCTCTTGCCCGCCCCTTCGTGACGAGCAAGGTGAACCTCGAAACCTTGGAGGAGGCCGACCTGACCATCACCGCCGATGTCGTTAATCATGCGACCCGTGCGGTTTCCGGCATCCTGGAAGCAGAGATCGAAAACCTCATCCTCAGGCAGGAAATCGACCTCAATCCCGGGGAAACACGAAGCGTTGTTCTCGATTCCGGGCACTTCCCCGTCTTGCGGATGCAAAATCCGCGGCTGTGGTGGCCCCACAACCTGGGCGAATCCAACCTTTATTCCCTGGCCTTGCGATTCCAAACCGGAAAGCTCATCTCCGATGAGGAAAAAGTGACCTTCGGCATCCGCGAGGTCGCGGATTATAAGAATGAAGAAGGGCATCGCGGGTTCATGGTCAACGGGAAAAAGGTCCTGATTCGTGGCGGAGGATGGGTGGACGATCTCTTCATGGTCGAGGACCCTCGTGTCCTGGAAGCCAAGGTCAGATACACCCGCCACATGGACCTTAACACTATCCGCCTCGAAGGGTTCTGGGGAAGCGGTCCGGCGTTGTATGATCTCTGCGACCGCTGCGGTGTCCTGTTGATGGCAGGCTGGAGCTGCCAGTGGGAATGGGAGGACTATGTGGGCAAGCCCGTCGACGAATTCGGGGGGGTTATGACTCCCGCGGATATGGACCTGGTGGCCCGTTCTTTCCAGGACCAGCTGATCCTCTGGCGCAATCATCCCAGCGTTTTTGTCTGGGCGCTGGGGAGCGACAAGCTGCCCCGGCCGGAGCTGGAGCGAAAATACATGCAGGTCCTGGAGGCCTATGACCCCAGCCGGCCGGCTCTGATGTCGACCAAGGGCCTCCGGAGCGAGATCAGCGGCGATACCGCCGTTAAGATGAACGGGCCCTACGACTACGTCCCGCCTATTTACTGGTTTGAGGATACCAAAAACGGCGGCGCCTTCGGGTTCAACACCGAAACCGGACCGGGGCCCCAGCCGCCGCCCCTCGAAAGCCTGAAGAGGATGATACCCGCCGACCACCTCTGGCCGATCGACGAGGTCTGGAATTATCATTGTGCCCGCCACGAGTTCAACACTCTCGAACGCTATCTCGAAGCCCTCAACAGGCGATATGGGAAGGTCAAGAGTCTTGAGGATTTTGTCCGCAAGGCCCAGGTGGCCAACTATGAGGCCATGCGGGCGATGTTCGAGTCCTTCGCCGCCCACCGGCCCGTGGCGACCGGTGTTATCCAATGGATGCTGAATGCTGCCTGGCCAAAGCTCTACTGGCAGCTCTACGACTATGACCTGATGCCGAACGGTGCCTTTTACGGCGCTAAA
The DNA here is from genome assembly GCA_049287565.1 of Candidatus Aminicenantales bacterium. Taxonomy (GTDB): domain Bacteria; phylum Acidobacteriota; class Aminicenantia; order Aminicenantales; family UBA8522; genus UBA8522. The sequence continues at coordinate 5,663 of JBAQGA010000187.1, read as the reverse complement.
AAAGCGTCGCGGCCGGTCCACATCCTCTTCAATCCCCAGAACGACGGTGTTTATGTCGTGAATGACCGTCTGTCGCCACTCGGCGGCTGGAAGGCGCAGGTCCGGATCTTTGACCTTCACTCCAAGGAGGTTTTCCAGGAGGTCAAGGACGTGGAGCTCGGGGAGAACACCGTGGCCCAGGTCGGCCGGATTCCTCAAATCGAAGGCCTCACTTCCGTGTATTTTCTCGACCTCAAGCTGGCGGACAACGCGGGCGGCCTGATCGATGAGAATTTCTACTGGCTCTCCACCAAGAAGGACGTCATGAACTATCCGGCGACCGAGTGGTTCGTAACACCGATCAAGGAATTCGCCGACCTGACGGCTCTGGACAAGCTGCCTCCGGTGACCCTCAAAATCCTCTCAGCTTTCGAACAGACAGGCGCCGAACACAAGGTCAGGGTGACCCTGGATAATCCGGCGGACTCGATCGCTTTCTTTGTGAACCTCGATGTCGTCAGGCGGCAGAGCGGAGACACGGTCGTGCCGATCTACTGGGAAGATAACAACATCTCGCTTCTTCCTGGAGAGAGCCGGACGATCAGCGGTTCGTTCTCCAGCCGGGACCTGGGGGGCGAGGAGCCGGAGCTTCGCATTAGCGGCTGGAACGTCAAGAAGCAGTAAAAGAGCGTGAGCTTCTCTTCTTTAGCTATTTTTTTATTGGGCCATTTAGGAATGGATGAGCGACCTCTCAGGTTTAGCCTTTCCGAAACATTTTTTGAGGGGAGCCGCTTTCGCGGCCGCGAGGACTGTCTGAGCACGCGCAATTCATGCAGACAAGCGAATAAGTGTAAAGAGCGAACACTTAAGGACCGATATCTTGCATGCGGAGTTCCGCAGCGCCGAGAAAAATGCTTCGGGAACGGCGTTAAAAACCTGAGTAGGAGCGTCGACATTCCTAAATGGCCCAACATACGACTTGAGATGCTTCCTGAATAGACATGCAAATGGAGCGATAGCCAATGAAGCGAAATTACCTGATCGTCGCCCTCATCTTCCTCATCTTTTTCGTCATCTCCTTCCTGACGAACATCCTGGGCCCGCTCGTTCCGGACATCATCAACAGCTTCCGGCTGAGCCTAACCCTGGCTGGATTCCTTCCGTTCTCCTTCTTCATCGCTTATGGAGTGATGTCCATCCCGGCCGGGATGATGGTCGAACGCTACCGGGAGAAACGGGTCATGCTGGCGGCTTTCCTCATAGCTCTGGTGGGGGCCCTCTTTTTCGCTTCTGTGCCCCGGTTTTCAGTCGCCCTGACTTCGCTTTTTCTGATCGGGATCGGGATGGCCATGCTCCAGGTCGCCATCAACCCGCTGCTGCGAGTGGCCGGAGGGGAGGAACACTTCGCCTTCAACTCCGTCTTTGCTCAGCTTATCTTCGGCCTGGCGTCGTTCCTAAGCCCGCAGGTTTATTCCTATCTGGTCCTCAACCTCCCCAGCGTATCCAGTCAGAGCAGTCCCTTTCTCAAGATCCTGAAGAGAGTGGTTCCGGAAAGCCTTCCCTGGGTCTCGCTGTACTGGGTCTTTGCCCTGGTGACTCTGGGCATGGTCCTTCTCCTCTCCGTGGTCCGGCTGCCCAAAGTCGAGCTCAAAGAGGAGGAGAGGACGGGGGCCTGGTCCATTTACCGGGAGCTCTTCCAAAGAAAGATCGTCCTGCTCTATTTCCTGGGGATATTTGCCTATGTCGGCACGGAACAGGGTGTGGCCAACTGGATCTCGAAATTCCTGGCCACCTACCACGGGATCGACCCTCAGACCAAAGGTGCCGATACGGTCTCTCTTTTTTGGGGATTGATGACGTTGGGCTGCCTGCTCGGGCTCGTCCTGCTCAAGCTCTTCGACAGCCGCAGGATTCTGATCGGGTTTTCCGGCGCCGCGCTCGTCACCTTGAGTTTTGCTCTTTTCGGGCCGGGCCCTGTGGCCCTCATCGCCTTTCCCCTGATGGGATTTTGTGCTTCGGTCATGTGGTCGATCATCTTCTCCCTGGCGCTCAACTCCCTGGATAAGCACCACGGCTCCTTCTCGGGCATCCTCTGCACGGGCATCATCGGCGGGGCCCTGGTGCCGCTCGTTGTCGGCTGGCTGGGGGATCATTTAGGCCTTCGGGTGGGGATGATGTTTCTCTTCATCACCCTGGGCTATATCCTGAGCATCGGCTTCTGGTCTAAACCGCTGATCAGCAACGCCACGATCCGGCGCAAAAAACAAAAGGAAGAAGCGAGATAAACATGATCGAAGGGGCCGTTATCGGAGTCGACCTCGGGGGGACCAAGGTCGGGATCGGGCGCGTGGAGGAAGGACGGATCGTCCGGCATGTGACCACGGCGGTAAACGCCCACGCATCAGAAGAGGAGGTCATCGAGGAGGTCGGCGAAGCGATCGCCCGGGTCTTCGACCCGGGTGTGGCCGGCATCGGAGTGGGAGTGCCGAGTGTTGTCGACGTGGAGAAAGGGATTGTCTATGATGTCCAGAACATCCCCTCCTGGAAAGAGGTCCCGCTAAAGGAGATCCTGGAACGGCGATTCGGCCGGCCTGTCTACATCAATAATGATGCCAATTGTTTCGCCGTCGGGGAGAAATATTTCGGCCGCGGCCGGAAGTTCCGCCATTTGGTCGGGCTGATCATCGGCACCGGATTGGGGGCGGGGGTCATCCTTAATAACCGTCTCTACAGCGGTCCAAACTGCGGGGCCGGAGAGTTCGGGATGATCCCATACAAAGATTCCATCCTGGAGCACTACTGCAGCGGACAATACTTCACCCGGGCGCACGGAATCAGGGGAGAAGATCTCTTTGCCGGGGCTTCCCGTGGAGATCCGGAGGCGCTTGGGATTTTCGAACGGTTTGGCAGCTACCTCGGCGACGCCCTGATGATCATCATGCTGGCCGTCGACCCCGAGGCCCTCATTTTAGGCGGTTCGGTCTCCCGGGCCTTCTCTCTTTTTAAAAAAGGGATGCGGGAGGCGATGAAATCTTTCCCCTATCGCAAGACCCTGGAGCGGATCGTCATCGAGACATCCGATGAGCCGCAGATCGCCATCCTGGGAGCGGCCGCTCTCTACTACGACGCCCGCCAGGGCTAAGCTGAGACTCGGGCTTCTTTACGACGATTAGATGAGTCAATCGGCATAAAGAGAATCACGGGGCCAGAACAGCCGAAAAGCTATCTCTTGTGATCAAATTATTTGCAGGTAGATAAGATCATAGGAAGGCATCTGGAAGTTCACCCCCCGGGTGATCACAACCTGGTCCCGATTCCCATCAGATTTATAAGATTGATATCCCATTTAGTCTGACAGCTAAAGGACAGGGGAATGGCCTATTTTTTATTGACTCGCTCGTCCATTCCTTGATAACCTTAGCCCGCAGCTAATAGAAGGGACCAGCCATGGCCACCAAGTGCCCAAAATGTCATTCCGCTAATCCTGATAATCAACGATTTTGCGGCGATTGTGGAACACAGCTATCTCCTTCTGAGGAAGGCTCCCCATCTGTCACCCAAACCCTTGAAACCTCTGTTGGAAGATTAGAAATCGGCTGTTGCTTTGCCGAGAGATATAAGATTCTTGAAGAATTGGGCAAAGGAGGAATGGGAGAAGTCTATAGGGCAAGGGACGAAAAGCTTGACGAAGAGATAGCCCTGAAGGTATTGAAGCCCGAAATTGCCGCTGACAAGCAGACGATCGAGCGTTTCAAGAACGAACTGAAGTTTTCCCGCAAGATAGCCCACCGGCATGTCTGCAAGATGTACGACCTCAATGAAGAGGGGGAAACTCCATTTATCACGATGGAATATGTGAAAGGGAAGAACCTGAAAAGCTTGATCGGGGAGAAAGCAGGGCTTAAAGAAAGGGAAGTGATCGAGATGGCCAAGCAGGTCTGTGAAGGCCTGGCAGAGGCGCATGAGCTGGGCGTTGTGCACCGTGATCTCAAGCCCCAGAACATCATGATCGACGAGAAGGGTAACGCGAAGATAATGGATTTTGGCATCGCCCGATCGCTTGAGGCTCCGGGTGTCACCAAAGCAGGAGTCATGATCGGGACTCCCGATTACATCTCCCCTGAGCAAGCCGAGGGATCTCCGGCGGATCACCGGTCCGATATCTACTCGCTGGGGATTATCCTGTATGAGATGGCGGCAGGCTGTATTCCATTTAAAGGAGACACAGCGTTTAGTTTGGCTTTAAAGCATAAGAATCAATTGCCTCAAGACCCGAGAAAGGTCAACGCTAGAATTTCAGAGAAATTGAGCCGATTAATCCTGATTTGCATGGAGAAAAACCGAGAGAGACGCTATCAAAATACAAAGGAGCTTCTTGCTGATTTACGGAATATAGAGGACGGCTTCCCCTTGGGACAAAGATCTGGCCTAGAAGAAAGACTCTTATTTCGAGCTTGATCCGAAAGAAGCTATTTATTCCCGCTGCGATTCTTGTTCTAGCCATTGTGGCCGTCGCTCTCTGGCAGGCTGTTTTTAGGAAAAGCGTTCCCACTACTTCGCAGGTCTCGGTCGCGGTTCTTCCCTTCATCGACCTTAGCCCTCAAAAAGACCATGAGTGGCTGTCTGACGGGATTTCAGTAGCCATGATCAACGCCTTGAGCAGCCTGAGGAGTTTGAGGGTTCCGGCGCGAACCTCCTCGTTTTTCTTCAAAGAGAAGGAAGTAGATATTCAGGAGATCGGTAAAAAACTGAATGTAAAGAACGTGCTCGAGGGAAGCGTGCAGGTGGCTGGGACACTCTCCGCGTCTCAGCCCAGCTCATAAGCGTTCAAAATGGCTATCACCTCTGGTCGGATAAATTTGACCGCAAGCTGGAGGATGTGTTTTCGATCCAGGATGAAATCGCTCGGGAAGTTGTCAAAGCCTTGAAAGTAAGACTGCTTGGGGAAGAAGAAACCCGACTGGCAAAGAGGTACACAGAGAACGTGGAGGCTTACAACGTTTATCTTCAAGGCCGCAATTTCTGGAACACTAGAGTGAGTACAAATTTGTATAAGTCTGTCGGATATTTCGAGAAGGCCCTTGAAAACGACCCAAATTATGCCCTTGCCTATGCGGGCTTAGCCGATTCCTATTCTATTCTTGGGAATAACATGTTTCTTCCGCCTGATGAGTCCTATCCGAAAGCAAAGGAGTTTGCCAGAAAAGCACTTGAAATTGACCCTGAGCTTGCAGAAGCCTATTCTGCCCTGGCTCTTATTAAACGCGATTATGAGTGGGATTTTGAGGGCGCTGAGGCAGAGTATCAAAAAGCCATAGAAATCAACCCGGGCGACGCAAACGCGCACCATCAGTATGCATCCCTCCTGTCAATTCTGGGCCGGCATGAAGACGCGATCAGGGAGGTTAAGCTGTCTCGCGATCTGGACCCGCTTGCGTCGAGGATCCGAGCCAATGTCGGCTTTGTGCTCTACTTTGCGAGAAAGTACGAAGAAGCCCTGGAAGAGCTCGATGGGTCGATCGCATTCGATCCGAGTCAATGTGCCAACTATTATTATCTTGGTGCAGTGCTGTCCAGTTAAGAAGAAATAAAATCGATCCATCATGCACATAATACAGAAGATGAGGCCATTTTACGCCGTAATCGATTTGAACGCGATTTTGTATAATCGGCGCTCTTTCGCA
>JBAQGA010000186.1:0-31806 GCA_049287565.1 Candidatus Aminicenantales bacterium | reverse complement strand
CCTTTGATGAGCTGATAGCCGCGGACGCGCTTGGGGATGATCTCGAGGGGATGATCCAAGCGGCTGTCGGACATATCCAACGGGTCGAGGATGTGAGACTTGACGAACTCGCCGTAGCTCAGGCCCGAGGCACCCTCGATCGCCGCCCCCAGGAGATTATAGCCGTAGGTCGAATAGTTGTACCGGGTGCCGGGCTCGGCGATGAGGTCGAAATCCTGGAAGATGGCCAGGGCTTCCCGGGTATCCCTGGGTTCCTTGATGTGGCTTTCGTCGGCGTCATTCTTGTAATGACCGATGCCGCCGATGTGCCCGAGGAGCTGCCGGACGGTCACCGGCCATCTTTTCCGGGGAAAGTAGGGGACGTACCGCTGGATGGGGGCGTCAAGGTCGATCTTCCCCTCCTCGACGAGCGTGAGGACCGCCACTGCCGTCATGGTCTTGGTGATTGAGGCCAGGCGGTAAGCGCTCTCGGCCTTGGCCGGGACGTTGTTTTCGACATCGGCCCAGCCGAAACCTCTGGACCAGCTGAAGTCGTCCTTGATGAACCCGACCGATAGCCCGGGGATGCGGTCATAGGCCATGCGCTGGGCGACGAAGCGTTCGTAAGCCTGGATGGCCTCAGCATAAAGCGGCCGGGCTTTCTCCTGGCGCGGAACGGCGGGAAAGGCAGTGGCCGCTGAAAGGAAAACAATGACAAAGACGAGACGGACTCTCTGCTTAGCGTTTAGGAAAGCGGAAAAGAAACTAATACTCATCGGGAGCTAAACTATTTTGACTGGAGTTCGATTGTGCTTATAGCACAGGGAAAAAGGGGGAGTCAAACGAACGCGATAATCAGAGCCAACTTGAAAACGCGACCTGATAGGCGCACCATAGGGACGACGCGAGGAGATTTTTATGGCTACAGATGTCCCAAAGATTATTCAGAACCTCTTGGCCGTATATGATTCGAGCGGACGGACAATTATCGTGGTCGGAGCAGGAAGTGGTCAGTTTATCGAGTACGGCCGTCGGGCCGCGCAGATCTTGGCCTTAGACAGCGATGCCGAGGCGATTCGTCTGCTCCGGGAAAACCTGAAAAAGGCGGGGCTTGAAGACAGGGTCACTCCCATTTTGGGCGATTTCTATGAGTCCGTGCTGAAAGGCGACGCCGTCCTTTTTGAATTCTGCCTCCACGAGATGTCCGATCCCCAAGCCGCTATTCGACATGCGCAGACCATGGCCCCCGATATTGTCATCATTGACCATTGGCCAGACTCGGAATGGTCTTATTACACGGCTGAAGCTGAGAAGGTAAGGGTCAGTTGGGAGGCTTTGGAGTCTTTCCCCTTAAGGAAAAAACAGTCGTACGGGGCCGTCAATTTTTTTAATGATTATGATGAACTGTATCTGAAATTGAAGGTTCAAGGAGAGCTTAGCCTCGCCCGCATCGAGAAATTCAGGTCCAAAAAGAATATTGCCATCCCCATAAGCTACGGCATCGCGCTGATCCAGGGATAGAATTTGCCTTGTTGGAGCCCTTTGAAAAGCACGACTGGAACCACTCGCCTGGGATGTGGGATGCTAGAAACTGAATCGATGCCGGATAAAAAAATGGCTGCTAAAGCGCGTCAGAAATTGCGCTTCCTCGTTTTCTATGCCGGGTACGGCCATGTCTCCCTCCCTAATGAACGGCTGCGCCGTGGCGGCCGGATCTGCTATTGCCTGTCGAGCGATGAAGGCCGGACCTGGAGGGACTCACAGATCCTCTATGATGGCCCGGATGATGACCGCGACCCCGCCATAGTCCAGCTTTCGAACGGTTCCCTTATCTGCAATTTCTTTTCGCTGCGGAAAAAGGAGATGGTCAAGGAGGGAGAGGCGGCGTGGACCGGGCTCGGCAGCTGGATGGTTATGTCCCAGGACATGGGAAAAACCTGGTCGGAGCCGAGGCTTATCTCCAAAGATTACTATTGCAGCGCGCCCCTCCGGGAGCTTCCCGACGGCCGGGTCATTCTCGGTCTGTATCGGCAGACCGGAGAGAAAAGCCATGGTGCCGTCATTATTAGCGAGGATAGGGGCAAGACTTGGGGAAAACCGGTCGATATTGACAACGGCGGCTACAAGCTCGACGCCGAGACCGACGTCATCCCGCTCAAGGACGGCTCGCTCTACGCTATCCAGCGCGAGCCCAAGACGACGATGTGCTATTCCCTCTCTAGGGACGGCGGCCGGACCTGGAGCGTCTCCCGGCCGCTCGGATTCCCCGGGCACTGCCCGTATCTGCTCCGGACCCCCGATGATATCATCATCCTCGCCCACCGGCTGCCCCAGACGAGCCTCCACTACAGCCTCGATGAAGCAAAAACCTGGAGTGGAAACGTCATCGTTGATAACGTCGGAGGCGCCTATCCCTCAATGGTCAACCTGAAGGACGGGTCGGTCCTGATCGTCTATTACGAGGAGGGCGAGGGGTCCGATATCCGCGCCCGCCGCTTCCGGGCAACAAAGGCAGGAATCGAATGGCTCAAGTTCTAGATTCATCATAATCTACCTTTCGCGAGGGACAATTCTCCCGGGAGCAGAGCCGGCAGGAGACAAATCCCTCCTCTGAGGGGAAGAAAATCCCCGAAATCGATTTCCGGGGGACCATCAGCAGGCTGTCCGTCAGCCTCACGCCGACGGACTTTTCGGTGTCGCCGAACAGGGAAAAGAGCTTTGGCTGCTCGGTGATCGGCCAGTCCTCGAGGGAGCCTGGGCTCATGCTGGAAAGGCCGGGAAATCCCCAGCGCCGGCTGAGTTTTTCGGCCAGCCAGCCGGCACCCTGTTCGAGGACGATGTTGGCCAGTTCTTCGAGATAGTATTGCCTGAGGAGGTCGCCGACGGAGGCGGCCGTCTTTTCCAACTCGGGCCCGACCGTTATGATGAACGGGAAAACTTTTTGGGCCCGGTCAAGATTATGGCGGAGGACCCGGCTGCGGAAGACGACTCTGCCGATCTTGACAGTTTCGCGGTCTTTGACGCCGATATAGGAGATCTCACAAACGGCCCTCAGGTGGATCAGGGGACGGGCGATGCCGGCGACCTCACCCACGACGGCAAAACCCGCGCGCGCCGGATCCACCCGCAGCCGCCGGGCGACGTCTTCCGGCTCAAGACTCACCGGAATATTCTCGATAATCTCCATATTCACTCTCTAAGCTACCCCAAACCAGGGGAGGGTTCAAGAATGGACCCGCTGATTATCAAAATGCAATTGACAACTATCGTTTTCTATTGATATCTTAAGACCGCGTTTGGCAGAAATTCTTGGTAAGGGAAGAAATTCGTATATATCGCTTGAGAAGACAAAGGTATGCCTTTGTCTTCGGAGGGAGGAGGTGCAGTATGCTAGGGAAAAAAGTGGGACGCCATCTTATCGGAGTCTTGATGATCTTAGTATTGGCCGCTCCGGCGGCAGCCCAGCTCATCGACATCGGCAAGTTCAAAGGGGTCCAGATCCCGTACACCTTGAAGTTCCAGGATAAGGTACTGGAGAAAGGCCGGTATGATCTCGAGACCCTCAAGAACCCGGATACTCCTTCGTGCTATCTCAGGTTCAAAAAAGGGGGCAAGGTCATGTGCCTTGTTGAGGGGGAACGGCTGGAATACAAAGCCCATGGCATGTCGCGAATGACCGATTCGGAAATCCCCAATAAGCCGCGCCTGAAAATGAAAAGAAATACCGAGGAGAAAGTTCTGATTTTCATGGTGGAGACCGGTCGGGACAGCCTCTTTCCCTATCTTCTGCTTCGCTTCAAGCTGGAATACGAGGAATAACGCTTCCCGGACGAGAGCAATTCCGTCCCGGACCCTCGACTGAGACAAGATCAAGCAGACTATTTGGCCGGGGCCTGAGCGCCTATCATCTCTTCACCGGCCCCAGATACTTGTCCTGCCAGACCAGGATTTCTTTTCCTAACTTATGATCCCTCCCCCCCAAAGTTGCTCTAGGAACCTTTGCCACGGCAAGACTCTGATCTTGTCGACAACGCGCTCTTCCTTTTCGTTGCAAACGATAAGCGCTTTCTTGGGTTGATATTCTTCCATGAAGGCGGCTAACGGCCGAAGATCCCTGTTTTCGATACGGCGTTGTCCTTTCACTTCGATAGAAACCTCCCCCTCTCCCAGAATGAAGTCCACTTCCAGCCCGGATTTGGTTCTCCAGTAAGCGATCGGGTAGTGGAGTCCCTTGTAGGAAGCGTGAGCGGCGATTTCCATGAAAATGAAATGTTCGAACGCCCGGCCGAACGTTTCTCCTCTCTCTTCCGATAAGTGCCGTTTTACGAGCGACCCGGCCACTCCCACATCGAAGAGATAGAACTTGGGCGTTTTGGTGATGATTTGACGCGACTTTTTCTTTTTGAAAGGTTCCACCATTCGACCGAGAAGCGTATCGACAAGAATCTGGTAATATTCTCTTATGGTTTTGGCATCGACACCACAGTCTCGAGAGATATTGGAAAAATTGGTCAACTCCGCATGTGTGTATCCGACGGCGTCCAAGAACCTCGCGAATGCCGGAATGTTTCGAGTCAGTCCTTCAGCGAAGACCTCCTCCTTCAGATAGTCTTGGACATAGCCCCTCAAGGACTTTTCGTAATCATCCCTCAGATAGTGATCCGGGATCATCCCCCGAGTCAGGACCCTCAAAAGGTCGATGTCCTTCAGTTCTTGCGATACGAAGGGAAACATTTCAAATCGCCAGGCCCGGCCTCCCAGAAGATTCGCCTTTCCTCTCTTTAGCTTCCGGGCGCTCGAACCGCAGAGGATAAATGTCCATTTTTTGTTTTCGATCAGCCAATGGACTTCATCCAAAATCTGAGGCACCTTCTGAACCTCATCCAGGATGACGGGGTAGGTGAGATAAGGAGCATCCTTCGCCAGCAGTTGCTCGCGCAAGAGCGAAGGCCTCTTGATAAACTCCAGGGCCAAGTCGGTTTTAAGAAAATCGTAGTGAAGGCTTCCTGGAAACGCGTCTCTAAGGTAGGTCGATTTCCCGGTCTTCCTCGGGCCCCACAAAAAGGCCGGCTGACCTTTGGGAAGGACAATATTCATGATTCTTTTGATTTTTCGCACCTGGGCCTATTCTCCTGAATAGTTATACTAACTAGGAATATATTCCCTTATGGTAAATATGTCAAGAGGAAGAAATCGCTGCGGCCGCCACGGGCCCGATGAGAAAACGCTCCTTGAGCTCCGGCGAGTGGATGAGATGAAGAGGCAGGAATTTCAGGGCCACCGGGCGCTTAAACTTGATATCCTCGGCCTTGTAGACGATCCCCATCCCGCCCCGGCCGAGCTCCTCGACGATCCTGTACTTCCCGGCGATGAGGGTGTCCTTCGATATTGTGGGAGGAGGGGTCACCAAAGTTTTGGTTTCGGGGAATCCCTCTTCGGCCTTCAAGGCGGCACCGCATCGGCCGCAGAAAGCCGTCTCATCGGGATTTTCATGCCGGCATTTCGGGCATAAAATGGCCATGTTTGTTCTCCGGCAAATTCCTCCTATTTTTCCCCCATCGGCAGGTTCATCTTCCGCAGCAGGTCCTGGAAGCGCGGGTAGGAGCGCAAGGGCGCGAGCTCCACGTATGTATCGACATAGGGCATTTGCGGACTGCGCTCCTCCAGGCTTTTTTCAAGCCATTCGAAGGCTTGGGCATTTTCCCCGGCTATCGTATACAGCACCGCAGTGTCAAAAGGGGGCACATAGGTCTTGCGAGCGCGCGCTGCCAGTAGATCCGCCGCGCGCCTCATGGCACCCCGATAGCCCGATTGCGCATACCCCTGCGTCAAGGCCTCTTCGACCTCACGGTCCCCGATGGAGGAGTAGCTCGCTTTCATTTCTGCCAGAGACTCTTCATACATGGCCTTACGCATGAGCAATCCTGAGAGCAGCCAGTGCGCCATCGGATGCTGTGGAGATGTTCTGAGCAGCTTGCGCACCTGTACATTGGCTTCATCATCCCGGCCTGCCGACAGCAACAGAAATGCATGATGGAGCTGGACCACCTCGTTGAGCGGATCTAATTGCAGGGCTCGCTCCATCTGCGCCATCGCTTCCTCCGGGCGTTTCATGACCCACAGGAAATGCGAGTAAACTGAGCCCCCAGAGTTGGGATTGAGCTCGATGGCCCTCTTCCACTCTGCTTCGGCGCCAGCCCAGTCCTATTCATAAAGGAAGTTAACCCAAGCCAACATCGCGTGCCCGTCCGCGAGTGTGCTATCCAACTCCAAGGCCTTCAGAACGGCCGCCTTTGTCTTCGGACCCGCCTCACGCGGCGCCGTGTACCCCAACTGGTTGCGCTACCCCCAGACATTGGCCACAGCCAAATGGGCGGCGGCGTAATTCGGGTCTTTCTTCAGCGCCAGCTCGAAGTACTCGAGCGCAATGTCGAAAGCCTGTGGCGTGAGTGGGCTCCCCTTCTGCATGCCCATGAGGAGAGCTTCGTATGCTTCGGGATTGACCTGGCGGGCGTCGGCAAAACGTGTTTCTTCCTCTTGGGTGAGCCCGATCTTTAGCTCACTGGCAATGACCTGGGCCACTTCACTGTACATCATGAGCACATCACTCATGGGCCGTTCATAAGTTTCTCCCCCAAGGTTCTGCTCCTCGGGAAGCACATCGATCAACTGAACCCTGATGCGTACATTTTCACCGGTTTGATACACCGCCCCTTCCACAACAGCATCGACGTTCAACTCCCGGGCAATCTCGGGCAGGGGCTTGTCCACTCCTTTATAATGCATAACCGATGTGCGGGAAATCACCCTCCAAGCCCCAATCTTGCTCAACTGCCCGATCACCTCATCGGTCGCAGCATCGACAAAATATTCCTGCCCGGAGTCACCTGTAAGGTTCTCAAACGGTAGGACCGCAATCGATTCGATGGCTTCAGCACGCCCCCCTTGGAAAAGGCAAAGTGCTATCACAACCATTGCAATAACCAATCCTGCTACACTTGCGTAAAGAATGGTCCTCTTTCTCCTGCGCAGCTTCGCTTTTCTCAGCCTGACTTTGATCTCTTCCGGTACGATTCCTGCTGATATCGACTTCAGGTCATCCAGCAGTTCGTCTATCTGCTGGTACCGCTCATCCGGATTCTTCTCCAGGGCCTTGTCAACGACTTGACCGATGGACACGGGAATCTCAGATCGCAACTCAATGAGAGGTTTGGGCTTATCATTGAGGATGGAATAGACAACACCTTGGTCATGCTCCCCCTTGAATGGTAATTGACCACCGAACATCTCATAAAGAACAACACCCATAGACCAGATATCTGTGCGATGATCGACTTCTTCCCCCCGGGCCTGTTCGGGAGACATGTAGGCGATCGTCCCCATGGTCATCCCTTCTTGAGTTATCAGAGTTCCTCCTGTCATCCTGGCCAACCCAAAATCCATGATCTTCGCCTGATTGTCTTCCGTCACCATGATGTTGGCACTCTTGATGTCCCTGTGTATGACTCCTTTCTTATGGGCGATCTGCAAACCTTGGGCTGCTTGTAAGGCAATCCTAAGGGCTTCATCCAGTTCTAACGGGCCTGATTCGATCTTCTTCCTTAGACTCTGGCCTTCAACTTAGGCCATGGAGATGAATGTTTTCTCCTCAGCCTCGTCGAATTCATAGACAGTGCAGATGTTAGGATGATCCAGAGCGGCAGCAGCTCGAGCCTCTCGCATGAATCGGTCTTTGACATCAGGAATGTGTGTCAATTCCGGCGGTAGAAACTTGAGGGCGACTGTTCTTTTGAGCTTTATGTCTTCTGCTTTGTAGACAACTCCCATCCCCCCCCTGCCCAGCTCTTCGATGAGCTGATATCTTCCTGCAAAAGTTGTCCCTTTGAGTGGGTCCTTGGTAGGTGTTAGGAGAGTTTTGGTATGAGAGGAAGATATTCCCCCGGATGTAGGAAGTTGTGTCCCACAATCACCACAGAATTGCTTGGTATCAGGATTCTCTGCGTTGCATTTAGGGCACTTATTTGCCACTTCTTCCCCTTTATCTGGTCGGCAAAATATTATCAAGGAACGGATATAAGTGTCAATTGGGAAACTCATGAGGAGTTCCCCCAAAATTTTAGGGTGAAAAGAGCCATCGTTGGCCGGTTGCGGGATCGCAGGTCGAAAAACAGCCGTAAAGGCCCCGCTTTTGGCCGAAAAGATGAGCCTTGATCCCGTCGGCCAGGGCATAGAAGCGGAAGTCGGGGATCCCGAACAGCTGGCGGGCAGCTTGAAGCACATGGCCGGTGAGGACGCGCAGCTTTGTCCTCAAGCTGAGATAGGCCATCGTGAAGTACGCCGCCGCCGTAACCAGCGCCATCATGTTCTGAAGACGGATATAGGTCAGAAGCCGGATGTCTTCCAGTTGATACGATTGTTTGATGAACCGGATCGTCTCCTCGATCGTCCATCGTGTCATGTAGCTCTCCACGGCCCACCAGAGACTTTTTCGTGTTCTCTTCAGAGGGACGTTCGTCAGGAGCATCAACGGCTCTTCCCCGAAGCCCCGCACCACCACCAGATACAGAGGATCCTCGTAACCAGGGAGAGCGACGGGACGATGGCCGAACTCGATCCGCAGGCTCCGGGCCTTGTCTCCTTCCTCCTTAATGATCGATTCCAGATAGAGCATCGGACAGCCCTGGGCGATCTCCAGAACGGCCCTGGCGCGGCCTTGATAAATGAGATGACGGTCTTTTCGCAGGCGGATCAGGAATCGACGCCTGTTATGGATCATGTCCCCGAGGAGTTTATCCCGGTCGCCGCCCCGATCCATCACCCAGACGCCACGTCCCTGGGTCCACTGACTGATCGTCTCGATGGCCTCCTTGATCTCCTGGTTCTCGCTCCGAAACTCCGGACTCCGCTGGGAGTAAAGACGATTATAGAGGGGAAGGACCGTGGGCTTTCCCGGTTCGGCGCCGATGACCTGCAGTGTCCAGTAACCGTTGGCCAGCCCGTCTTCACTCCCGTCGTGCACTCTCGCCAGATACTCCATCCGTTTCGCATACTTCTTGCTGATGTCCGAGAGGTCCAGGATCAACAGCGTGAGTTCTTGGATCCGGGAGGCGGCCATCCGGCAGAGCGTCGTCGTTAGTCTTTCCCAGAGCCCTTGTCGCTGGAGTTGACGACACAGCCGGTATTGGGTCTTGCCTAAAGGAATCCGCTCTTCCAGCGCCCGTCCGATCTCTGTCAGGCGCACGGACTGACGGGCCTGGATGCCATAGACCATCTCGGCGATGAAACGTCTTGCCGGTTTCGGAAGGCCGGCTGAAAGTTCCCCCGAAAATCGGAGGATCTGCTCTCGTAATTTTTGGGCCGTTTTGGCATAATGCATGCGGGGTCTCCTCTGGTGTCGTAACCGTATGCCAGCCTTCTGGCTGGGCATCTGGAGACCCCATTTTATTTCAGAAAACCCGAAAAGTACCCCCAATTTTCATTTCCAGATACGTGTCCAGACTATTTCCAAGGAATACAACAACTTAGACCGATTCCGGCTTAATTATTGGGGGAAGTCCTGGGAAACTCATAACCCGGAGGTCGCTGGTTCAAATCCAGCCCCCGCTACCAATCCATTCATCCATTTTACATCCGTGTTAGTTTGCTGAAAATATTCTGTTTGATGTGGAGGAGAGGCTATTTCTCCTGTTCAAGTCGGACCTTTAGCAGGAAAACGGTATCTTTCCTAAGGTTGGATTTAGCCCAAACTTTCTGTCTTTCATCCAAAAGCTCCCCCATACCAGAAAGGATGTTGCGGTCTCTAAGGGAATCAATGAATTCAATGCATTTATTCAGATAGTCTTTAAAATTCATCTCCGTCCGTTTCTCAACGATTTCCTTATTGATCGGCCACCGGTTTTTCAAGAAGTGCCAGATGTCGTAAACATCTCGATTGGCTGTTTTTTTTCTTTCCAAAACAGCCACAAGCTTGTGAGCAAACATGTCTCCTTTGGTCATTATCAGCATGGAGATTCCAAGATAATTCTTAAGTTCGTAGCGGGAGCCGAAAACTCTTAGGTTAATCTCCACTTTGATATTTTGGGACTTTTCGTCGTAGGAAATGACGAATAGCAGAGTGTTCTTTTTTCTGTACTTTTCCTTTATGGTTCCATAGTCTTGGAGTATTGTTTCGATTTTCTCGAAAACAAAGATATCTTTGTCACTCTTTAATAGATCAAAATCAAGATCGACAGAAAAGCGGCCTATATTGTAAAAAAAAATCGCGGCTGTTCCACCTTTGAAGCCCAGAATAGGACCGAGTGAAGTATCGGTATAGATATCTTTCAATATCTGAAGGAGGATTGTTTTATGAACATTTCGGTCAAGCATGTTAGGCCAGTTTATGATAAGAATTCAATCTTTTTGCCATTGCCTTATTGTCATAGATTGAAAGTATTTCAAAACACACATCCCAGTCTAAGGATGACAAATTGTCAAAATGATATTTTTTGTTCAAATAGATCGTATCCAGGAAAGCTCTTTCCTTGGATGCTATGTAATAGTTGCCTTTTTTCTCTATATTGAACGAGTTAGTCAGAATAACGTCTTTCATCCGGCGAAAAACATAGGTTTGACCATCACAGGAAATCTCGCGGCTCAAGTAACTGACAATGAAGATTTGGTCATACTGCTGGAAAACGATTCCTTCTCTGGACAAAACGGTTTCCAGGCTGATATAGGCTGGAGTGAATATTTTATTTGCCAGTTCCAGCTTGTCATAATTTTTGTCCTTGGCATAGATACCTTTTCGGATCGTGTAGAGTTTGCCCATTTTTGTATAGCGATATACGCGCTTTTTTATAAGCGTGACGTCTGTTTCGTTCCAGATTAAAGAAAGCTCTTTGAACGTAAAGACTGTGTTATTTGAACGAAGCAACGTTGAGATATAATCTTTTTCCATATTTATGAACCCAAGGTGCCCAATTCTGGGTACCTTTAGTTTAAATTATTAAGTATGAATGTCAAGCCATATTAGAAATAGATACATACAAAAAGATTGATAATCCGGAGGTCGCTGGTTCAAATCCTGCCCCCGCTACCAATCCCTCCATATGAATCTTTACTCGTGCTGTTATTCCTTCTCATCCACTCGGAGGTTCATCTTCCGCAGCAGGTCCTGGAAGCGAGGATCGGAGCGCAAGGACGCGAGCTCCATGTATGCATCGACATAGGGCATGTGCGGACTGCGCTCCTCCAAACTATTTTCAAGCCAGTCGAGGGCTTGGGCATTTTCTCCAGCTATCGTATACAGCGCCGCAACGTCAAAAGAGAGCACATAGGTCTTGCGAGCGCGCGCTGCCAGTAGATCCGCCGCGCGCCTCATGGCACCCCGATAGCCCGATTGCGCATACCCCTGCGTCAGGGCCTCTTCGACCTCACGGTCCCCGAGGCAGGAGTAGTGCGCCTTCATTTCTGCCAGAGACTCTTCATACATGGCCTTACGCAAGTATATTACTGAGAAATCCCAGTGCGCCATCGGATGCTGTGGAGATGTTCTGAGCAGCTTGCGCCACTGTGCGAGGGCCTCATCATCCCGGCCTGCCGACTCCAATAGAAATGCATGATGGACCTGGACCACCTCGTTGAGCGGGTCTAATTGCAGGGCTCGATCCATCTGCGCCATCGCTTCCTCCGGGCGTTTCATGACCCACAGGAAATGCGAGTAAACTGAGTCCCCAAGGTTGGGATTGAGCTCGATGGCCCTTTTCCACTCTGCTTCGGCGCCATCCCAGTCCCATTCATAAAGGAAGTTAACACAAGCCAACATCCTGTGCGCGTCCGCGAGTGTGCTATCCAACTCCAAGGCCTTCAGAACGGCCGCCTTTGCCTTCGGACCCGCCTCACGCGGCGCCGTGTACCCCAACTGGTTGCGAAACAGCCAGGTAGTGGCCACAGCCAAATGGGCGGCGGCGTAATTCGGGTCTTTCTTCAGCGCAAGCTCGTAGTATTCGAGCGCAATGTCGAAAGCCTGTGGCGTGAGTGGGCTCGCCTTCTGCATGCCCATGAGGAGAGCTTCGTATGCTTCGGGATTGACCTGGCGGGCTCTGGTCAGCCGCGTCAATTCATCAGCTGTTAGATTGATTTGGGCTTTATCGGCAATGGCGCGTGCCATATCGCCGTACATCACCAGAACGTCAGACATGGCCCTTTCATATGTCTGCCCCCACAGATTCTGCTCCTCAGGAAGGGCATCTATCAACCGCACTTGAATACGGACTCTGTCGCCTGCTTGCTGCACTGATCCTTCTACGACAGCATCCACATTCAACTCCCGTGCGATCTCTGACAGGGTTTTATCTGTTTCTTTGTAATTCATGACTGTCGTTCGGGAAATAACCCGCCGAAGCCCGCTTATCTGGCCCAACTTACCGATCAATTCCTCGGTCGCAACATCTACAAAGAACTCCTTCTCTGTATCGCCTGTGAGGTTCTCGAGCGGGAGGACCGCAATGGAATCGATCGCTTCTGCACGGCCAGTGAAAGGAGTCAGAGCCAGCACAGCTATAACAATCACCAATCCTACTGCGCCTGCATAAAGGATGGCCCTTTTCCTTTTGCGAAGCTTTTCTTTCCTGAGCCTGGCTTTTATCTCCTCAGGCACAATGCCTGCCGATATGGATTTCAGGTCATCCAGCAGTCGGTCTATCTGCTGGTACCGCTCATCCGGATTCTTCTCCAGGGCCTTGTCAACGACTTGACCAATGGACACGGGAATATCCGAACGCAACTCAGTGATCGGCTTGGGCTTATCATTGAGAATGGAATAGACAACACCTTGGTCATGCTCCCCCTTGAAAGGCAGTTGACCGGTAAACATCTCATACAGAACAACTCCGAATGACCAGATATCTGTACGATGATCGACTTCTTCGCCTCGGGCCTGTTCAGGTGACATGTAGGCGACCGTCCCCATCGCAGTTCCTTCCTGAGTTATCAGAGTCCCACCTGTCTTCCTGGCCAAGCCGAAATCCATGATCTTCGCCTGGTTGTCCTCTGTAACCATGATGTTGGCGCTCTTGATGTCCCGGTGGACGACTCCTTTCTTATGGGCCATCTGCAAACCTTCGGCAATTTGAGTGGCAATCCTAAGGGCTTGGTCCAGTTCGAATGGGCCCGATTCAATCTTTTTCCTTAAGCTCTGGCCTTCAACGTAGGCCATGGAAATGAACGCTTTCCCCTCGGCCTGGTCGAATTCATAGACGGTGCAGATGTTGGGATGATCTAGGGCCGCAGCGGCCTGGGCCTCCCGCATGAACCGGTCCTTGATCTCGGGAATGTGGGTCAACTCCGGCGGCAAGAACTTGAGGGCCACGGTCCTCTTGAGCCGGATGTCCTCGGCCTTGTAGACGATCCCCATGCCCCCGCGGCCGAGTTCCTCGATGACTCGATATTTTTCCGCGATGATGGTGTCCTTCGAGATTGTAGGCGCAGGCGTCACCAAGGTCTTCGTCATGGAGGCCCCTTCGATGCCAGCCGAGCTCAGCGCAGCGGCGCAGTTGCTACAGAACTTCGAGTCGTCCTTGTTCTCAGCGTGACAGTTGGGGCATTCCATGATTCATCCTCCGTCCCGAATTTCTCAACCTTATCATCCGTGGAGCCTCGGGTCAACCTTGATGAAAAACCACTTTGATAGTCCTCGGCAAGGGCGCTTGGCGGGCGGACACCCGGTTTGAAGCTGTCGCTTTATTCCCGAAAAAAATGGCAGAGGATCATCGATGTCTATGGATACACTCGAGGAGGGGACAGCATTAATGGGGCAGCTTTATCCGCCGCAGAAGATCCTGGTATCGCGGCTCGTTCCTCAGACTATCAAATATCGGATCCACACCGAGATATATCGAATTGGGGTCATGGGCTTGGTAGGCTTTCTCCAGATAGTCGAGAGCCTCTTTGTTCTTGCCCGCGCGAGTATACAAGGTCCCAATTTGCCAGGGGGTGACATAAGTCGTCCGTGAACGCGCGATTAGCATCTCGGCGACGCGCTGGAGTGCGCCCTGATAGCCGCCCTCCTTAAAGCCCTGCGCCAGGGCATCCTCGGCTTCGCGGTCATTCCTCTCGGCGTAGGACCTTTTCCAGATTTCCAGCGCTTCCGGATACATCCGTTTCATGTGGTAGGCGGACCTGAGAGTCGACAGCGCCACGAGGTCGTGGGGCGAAGTTTCGAGCGTTTTGTGGAGGAAGGCGGTCGCCTCGTCATACCGGCGGGCGTACATCAGGTCCATGGCATACATCGCCTGGAACAAGCCGTTCAGCGGATCCAGCTCCAGCGCCCGATTGATCTGCACGGCCGCTTCCTCCGGGCGTTTCAGAATGTTGAGCAAATGCGAATAATAAGCTCGAGGATCCGGGAAGTTGGGATTGAGCTCGATGGCCCGCCGGAAATCCGCCTCCCCGCCCTGCCAGTCCCAGTCTATATTCATTTTTAAGAGGGCCAGGACATAGTGGACCTCGGCGAGTGTGTTATCCAACTCCAGGGCTTTAGCGGCGGCCGCCTTCGCCTTCGGTACGGCCTCGACAGCCGGAGATAATCCCTGTTGCAGGCGTCCGATCCAGACCTCGGCGATTCCCGCATAGGCCCGGGCGTATTCGGGGTCTTTCTCTTTGGCCAAGTTAAAGTAGTATTCCGCGTTCTCGAGGTCCAGCCGCGTCAGCCTGTACCAGTGAAATATGCCCTTGAGATAGGCCTGGTAGGCCTCGGGATTGACCCGCCGGGCGCTTGCCAATCGCTCCTCTTCTTTCGGGGCCAGCCTGACCCGGATCTTGCCGGCGATGTCTTGGGCCATCTCGCCGTACATGATAAGCACATCCGTCATGGCCCGGTCGTAGGTCTCCGTCCAAAGGTTGTGTTCTTCGGGGAGAGTGTCGATCAAGGCCAAGCGGATGCGCACGTTGTCGCCGACATAATGCAGCGCTCCCTCGACGATGACCCTCACCTTGAGCTCGCGGGCGATCTCGGGCACGGGCGTATTCTGGCTTTTGTATTTCATCACCGAGGTCCGGGAGATCACCCGTAACGCGTCAATCTTGGACAGCTGCCCGATCAAATCGTCGGTGATCCCGTCGACGAAATATTCCTGCTCGCGGTCCCCCGTGAGGTTTTCGATGGGCAGGACGGCGATGGCGTCTACGGTCTTGGCGTGTCCCGTAAAAAGTTTGAGTGCAATTGCGGCCAGGAGGATAATCATCCCCGCCAGGCCCGCATAGACGGCCGTCCTCCTCCACTTCAGCAGTTTCGCCCTCCGGCGCCGTATCCTGATGCCCTCGGGCTCGATGCCTTCCGTGAGGGACCTCAGGTCATTGAACAGCTCATCCATGGATTGGTATCTTATGTCTCGGTTCTTCTCCAGGGCCTTGCCGACGAGTTCCTGCAGGGGCTTTGGAACCTCCGGCCGCAAATCCGCTATCGGCCTTGGCTGCTCTTTCAAGATGCCATGGATAATCGTTTGATCATGCTCCCCCTTGAAAGGCAACTGGCCGCTGAGCATCTCATAGAGAACAACCCCCAGCGACCAGATATCTGAACGATGATCGACGTCCTCCCCGCGCGCCTGTTCGGGAGACATATAGGCCACCGTGCCCATCGTCGTCCCTTCTTTGGTCAGCAGGGCCCTTCCGCTCATCCTGGCCAAACCGAAATCCATTATCTTCGCCTGGCCTTTTTCCGTGACCATGATATTGGCGGCCTTGATGTCCCGGTGAACGATTCCCTTTTTGTGCGCCTCTTTCAGGCCTTCAGCGACCTGCAGCCCGATGTCCATCACCTCGCCGAGCTTTAAAGGGCCTCGCTCGATTTTTGTTTTTAAACTCTCGCCCTCGACGAAAGCCATGGAAATGAACATCCTGCCTTCCGCCTCGTCGATCTCGTGGACCGTGCATATGTGAGGGTGGTCCAAGGCGGCCGCGGCCTGGGCCTCTCGGACAAACCGTTCTTTGGCCTGCAAGTCGTAGGTCCATTCAGAGGGAAGAAATTTGAGGGCGATGGTCCGCTTGAGCTTGTTGTCGGCGGCCTTATAGACGATGCCCATCCCCCCTCTGCCCAGCTCTTCGACGATCTTGTATCTTTCAGCATAGATAGAACCAGGGGTTAGTTCTTGCCTCGGAGTCAAGAGAGTCTTGGTCTTCATTTCTTACTTCGGAAGCTTCATGCGTTGCAGAATATCCTGAAAGCGCGGGTCGGCCCGCAGGTCGTCAAAAATCGGGTCCACACTGATATAAGGCATATTGGGGTCGTGCGCAACGTATGCCTTCTCCAGCCACTCGAGAGCTTCTCTGCTCTTTCCGGCACGGGTGTACAACGTCGCGATTTGCCAGGGTGTGACATAAGCTGTCCGCGAGCGCGCGACCAACATTTCGGCGACACGCTGGAGTGCGCCCTGATAGCCAGCCTCCTTGAAGCCGAGCTCCAGGGCTTCTTCGGCTTCCTGATCCCCCTTCGCTGCGTATGATGCCTTCCATATTTCCAGTGCTTCTTTATCCATGTGCTTCATGTGGTAGACGGACCGGAGCGTAGATAGAGCGACCGCATCGTCGGCTGAAGTCTCGAGAATCTTGCGGAGCACGGCGATGGCGTCGTCATACCGGCCCGCGTACATCAAGTCCATGCCATAAAGACCTTGGAACAGAACGTTTAGCGGGTCCAATTCCAACGCTCTCTCGGCCTCGGCCATCGCTTCATTTGGACGCTTCATGATATTCAGGAAGTGTGAATAATAGATGCGTGGATCCGGATACTTGGGGTTGAGTTCGATCGCCCGGCGGAACGCTCTCTCGCCGCCCATCCAGTCCCAATCCGCCCAGGTGCTGATCGCCGCCAACGTGAAGTAGACATCCGCAAGTGTGCTGTCTAGGGCAAGTGCCTTCAGCGCAGCCGCCTTCACTTTCGGCGTGACCTCATCATAGGGAAGGAATCCCTGCTGCATGTACCCTTGCCAGACCTTAGCGATTCCTGCATAGGCCAGGGCGTATTCCGGGTCTTTCTCCAAAGCGAACTGGAAGTACTGCAGCGCGGCGTCGAGGCCCTGTCGATTGAGTTTGCACCACTGAAACTGACCCTTGAGATAGGCATCATAGGCCTCTGGATTGACCTGCCCGGCACTGGCCAGGCGGGTCTCTTCCTGAGGCGTAAGCTGCACTCTCACTTCGCGAGTGATCGCCGAAACAATCTCGTTTTGCAGCGACAGAACATCGCGCAGGTCACGCTCGTAATTTTGGGCCCAGAGCTGCGCTTCGGTTGCCGGGTTGATCAGTTGGACGGTTACGCGCACGCGGTCTCCTGAGCGCAGAACCGCTCCCGTGATCAGCACGTCAACCTTCAACTCCCCGGCGATCTTGGACAGCGGCAATTTCGTTCCCTTGAAGCGCATTACGGAGCTGCGGGCGATGACACGCTTCAGGCCGCCGACCTGCGCGAGGTTGGTGATCAACGCCTCGTGGATGCCGTCGGAGAAGTACTCCTGCTGGGGATCTCCCGAAAGATTCTCGAGCGGGAGGACGGCGATGGATTCAATGGCTTTGGGGTGTCCCGTAAAAAGCCTGAGGGCGGCGATAGTTATCATGATGAGCAAACCCGCCATACCGGCATAGAGTATGGCTTTCCTCCTCTTGAGAAGCCGGGCTTTCCTTCGCCGCGCCCGAATCCTCTCCGGCTCGATTCCATCGGATATGGACCTCAGATCCTCGATGAACTCCTCGACAGACTGGTATCTTTGATCGGGATTCTTCTCCAAAGCCTTGGCCACAACATGCTCGATAGGAGGGGGAATCTCCGGGCGCGAAACTGCGATCGGCGGGGGAGATTCTTTCAAAATAGAATAGATGACGGCTTGATCGTGATCTCCCCTGAAAGGCAATCGGCCGCTGAGCATTTCATAGAAAACCACGCCCAGCGACCAGATATCCGAACGATGATCAACATCCTCACCGCGCGCCTGCTCGGGAGACATGTAGGCGACCGTGCCCATGGTCATCCCTTCCTTGGTCAGCAAGGTCCCTCCTCTCACCCGGGCCAGGCCAAAATCCATTATTTTCGCCTGGCCTTTTTCCGTGACCATGATATTGGCGCTTTTGATGTCCCGGTGAACGATTCCCTTTTTGTGTGCTTCTTTTAAGCCTTCAGCGACCTGCATTCCGAAGCCGATGGCTTCGTCGATTTTCAAAAGGCCTCGATCGAGTCTGGTTTTCAGACTCTCGCCCTCGACAAAGGCCATGGATATGAACATTCTGCCTTCAGCCTCATCAATCTCGTAGACCGTGCAAATGTTGGGATGGTCCAGGGCGGCGGCGGCCTGGGCCTCCCGGACAAACCGTTCTTTAGCCTGCAAGTCATAGGTCCATTCAAAGGGAAGAAATTTGAGGGCGACGGTGCGCTTGAGCTTGTTGTCGGTGGCCTTATAGACGATGCCCATCCCCCCTCTGCCCAACTCTTCGATGATCTCGTAGCGGCCGGCGAAAACGACGCCTCGGGGCAATCCGAGGGTGGGCGTTTCGATGGTTTTGGTGATGGAGATTGGGCCAGGGGCATCGTACTTCGTCCCACATTTTCCGCAGTACGAAGTGCCCTCGGGATTATCGAAATGACAATTGGGACATTTCATTCCGGCGCTCGCCAAGCCCCTTGAACGGAAGGTTATCACCGACAGAAAAGAGAGTCAAATGGAGACGCTCGGGAAACGGCCGCCGCCCTATCTTTCGCTCGCCCAGAGAAGGTTCAGGACGCCGGCCAAGGAGACAACGATCACGCAGCCGATGACAGTGAACCAAAGATAGGGGATTTTGGTGAAAAAATAGCAGGCCAGGACGGCCAGTTCGGCAATGATCGCGGCGAAAAAGGTGGCATTCCCGCGGATTTTTTTAAAATAGAAGGCTATGAGGAAAATTCCCAAAATCGTGCCGTAAAATAACGATCCCACGATATTCACGGCTTCAATAAAGGAGCCCAGGTTGTTGGCAAACTGGGCAAAGCTCATGGCATACAATCCCCAGAAAACCGTGGCCAATCTTGACACTATGAGATAATGCCGTTCTGAGGCGTTTCGCCGGCCCAGTCGCTTGTAAATATCAATCACCGTGACCGAAGCCAAAGCATTCAGCTCGGCGGCTGAAGAGGACATCGAAGCCGAAAGAATCGCCGCCAGGATCAGCCCGACCAATCCCGCCGGCAAGAAGCGGGTCACGAAACTCAAGAAGATGTAGTTCGTGTCATTGGTCTCGGCCAGCGGGTCGTTTTGTTTGATGAGTTGAATGGCCTCCTTTCGGATGCCGATTTCCGACTCTCTCGTCCGTTGCAACTTTTCGAGAGTGCCGGCCAGGTCTTCGTCCTTTCGCCTCCCTATGGCGGCCAACATCTCCCGGATATGAGCTTGTTTCTCCCCGTACAGGCGATCATAGTCCGTTTCCAGTCTCCTGTAGGCTTCCCCGTAGGAACTGCTCTTGACCTGGGCGGTCTCGACCGGGTTAAAAAACAACGGCGGGGTCACGAACTGATAAAAAACGAAGACCATGGCGCCGATGAAAAGAATGATGAATTGCATGGGGACCTTGACGATGCCGTTGGCGAGGAGCGCCATTCGACTTTGGCCGATGGAACGTCCGCCCAGGTAACGCTGGACCTGCGACTGGTCCGTCCCGAAATAGGAAAGCATCAAAAAACCTCCCCCGATGAGACCCGACCAGAAATTGTAACGGTCCTTCCAGTCGAAGGCGAAATTGACGACGTTCAGACGGCCGAGTTTTCCGGCCACCTGAAGCGCGTTCGAAAATGAGATATCGGGCGGCAGTCGATGAAAAACCATGTAGAGCGCCGCAGCCATGCCCGCCATTACGATGGCCATCTGCAAAAGATGAGTCTTGTATACGGCCTCCGTGCCGCCGGACGCCGTATAGAGGATGACCAAGCCTCCGACCATGAAAATCGTCAGACGGAAATCCCAGCTAAGAATGACAGAAATAACCAGGGCCGGGACGAGAATCGTGAATCCGGCGGCCAGTCCGCGGTGGAGGAGAAAAAGAAAGCTCCCTAGGACACGGTTTTTCAGATCGAACCTCTGTTCCAAGAGTTCATAGGCCGTGTAGACTTTGAGCTTATGGAAGACGGGAACGGCGGTTATGCAAAGGATGACCATGGCGATCGGCAATCCGAAATAGAACTGAACAAACCTCATCCCATCGACATAGGCCTGGCCGGGCGTAGAGAGGAAGGTAACGCCACTGGCCTGCGTCGCCATGATGGAAATGGTAACGATGTACCAGGGGGTAGACCGGTTGGCCAGAAAGTAGCCCTGGGTGTTCTTTTTGCCCCGCGTTTTCAAGATGCCGTAGCCGGCCACGAACCCGAGGAATGAGCTCAACAGGATCCAATCGAGAGGTCGCATGGCTTACAGACTCAATAATTCCTCATAGAAGGCCTCATACTGAGGAATGATCTTAGCGGCGCTAAAAGTCTGCTCGGCGCGTTTCCGGGCCTGGGCCTTGAAGAGGCCATGCCGTGCCGGGTCGCTCAGCAGGGCGACGGCATGGGCCGCCATGTTCTCGATATCGCCCACCGGAAACAGATACCCAGTCTCTCCATGAATGATGACCTCGGGCAGGCCGCCGATATCGGTAGCGATCACGGGGACGCCACAATTCATGGCCTCGAGGGCGGTCAATCCGAAACTCTCTTGTTCGCTGGGCAGCAGAAACAAGTCCGCGCAGAAAAAGAGGGGCTCCAACTGGTCCTGTTCCCCGAGGAAAAGGACATCGGCGCCGAGCTTCAGTTCTCTGACCAACTGCTGGATGAAAAGCCGCTCGGGCCCGTCGCCGATCAGCAGCAGTTTGGCGGGGATTTTGTCCCGGACCCGGGCGAAGATGCGCACGACGTCTCCGATCCTTTTCAGCGGACGAAAATTGGAGGCATGCATCAAGATTTTCTCGTTTCGGGGAGCGAAGGCTTCTTTTGAACACAGGCCGAGATACTGGGACGGCCGGGCGACCTCGACGAAATTGGGGATGACCCGGACCTCCCGCCGGATATCGAATTCTTCGATGGTGCGATTCTTTAGGTAGCGGGAAACCGCGGTCACCCCGTCGGACTTCTCGATGGCAAACTTGACGACGCGGTGAAATGACGGATCGGCGCCGACCAGGGTAATATCCGTGCCATGAAGCGTGGTCAGCGTTTTCAGGCGCGAGGAATTCAGGATCTGTTTGGCCAGATACGCGCTGGCAGCGTGGGGGACCGCATAATGGGCATGAATGAGGTCGAGACCATAGGCCTCGGTCAATTCCACCAATTTGGTGACCAGCCCGAGCTCATACGGTGGGTACTTGAACAGCGGATAGGACGAAACGGCGACCTCATGGACAAATATATTTTGATGAAAGGTGCGCAAACGAAAGGGCGGCGCATAGCTGACGATGTGGATCTCGTGCCCCTTTTTCGCTAAACTGATCGCCAGTTCCGAGGCTACGACGCCACTTCCCCCATGGGTCGGATAGCAGACAATGCCGATTTTCATAGGGCGAATCCTCCTCGGTCATGGACAAAACCGCCGGTCCCTATGGCCTTGTCCATAAATACTCCGGTCCGAAGAAATCAACGGGATCCTTCAATTGAATGACTTCCCGAACCAGAAAGGGCTCGCCGTATTTCACGCCGATGGCGCCGCCGGCATGCCTGTCCCGGGTTTCGATCGTCTCCAGGAAATCGGGTCTGCCGATCAGCGTACCGTCGTTCTCGGATCCGGGCTGATTCTGACTATCGAATTGGGATTTGTAGGCCCTGATCGCTTTCATTTTTTGTTCTTGGGAATCGGAAATGTCGACGATGAAGGACGGCGTGAACTCAAACAGGCTCGGATAATAAATGATTTTATGGGGGCGAAAGGGAGGCTGCCCTGTTTCGATTTTTTTCAGTCCGGCCAGGTACGCCGCCTGACGCACGAGCTGAGACGTCTGTTCGTGGTCCGGATGACGGTCGATCCAATACGGGGCGAAAACGATTTTTGGCCTGTTCCGGCGCAGGGTTTCGATAATCTTGAGTTTGTTCTCCCAAGTCACCTCCACCCGCCCGTCGGGGATGTCCAGCATGTGATGCACCGCACAACCCATGATCCGGGCCGACTTCGCAAACTCCCGGGCCCGGGTTTCGACGCCGCCCCGAGTGCCCATCTCCCCCCGGGAGAGGACGATGACTCCGGTTTTATGGCCCCCGCCCGCCAGCTTGATCATCGTGCCGCCGCAGGCCAACTCGACATCATCGGCGTGTGCCCCGAAGGCTAGCGCATCTAAGTCCATATCAATCTCCTTGACGGACGGCCATCCATCAGATGAAAAGGACCTGATGGTCCAGCTCGTCGATATCGATCTCCCGGCCGAGTTTCTCTATAAAGGCATAACCGTATTTTATTAAAAACGGCACGATATTGAATACCCTTTCCTGAAGTTGCTGGCTCGGGTAGAGATTGGCGACGGCTTTGTGAAGTTGCTGAGTCGCGGTTTCATTCTGCTTCCTGGCCGCCTGCCGGGTTTTCTTCTCCATGAATTTCAATTGGCGAATCATCTTGCCCTTGGCCAGGTCGACGGAAGCTTTCAGAGTGGGGTCGAAACCCAGGACCTCCCGCTCCAGGGACTCAAAGTCTCGTTCGACATGATCGAGGATAAGCCGCAAGGCGCTGTCCAGGGACTCGGGGATGTGCTCTTTGGAAATATCTTTGATGAGCCCGGCCGGGCCGCGCCAGAGGTCAGGAATTTTCAAGCCATATTTTTTCAGGATATGATCGATCTTCTTTTCGACGACCGTCACGCTTTTTCGCGGATAGATGACCGGCATCGGCAGACGGAATGCTTCGTAGACCCCTTTCATTTGAGCAAAGTAGGCAATTTCCCCCGGACCGCCGATGTAAGCGACCGTCGGCAACAAGGCGTCCTGATAGACGGGGCGGAGGAGGACGTTCGGGCTGAACAAAAAAGGCTTCTGCCTCGCCCAAGCCAGGAGCTCTTCCTTCCGGCTCGGGGCCGGCAGGCCCTTGATCCCGAAGGCTCCGTCTTTCCATCGAATGGAGCGCCGTTCCCGGTCCGCATAAAAAATATTCAGGATCCCCTCGTGGAGAGGGACTTGGACGTCATACCCGGCATGCCGGAGTTTCTGGGAAGCGGTGATGGCCTGCCGGGTCGAGGGAGACTCGTCGGCGATTTCCTGATAAAAGACGCCGCTTCCGAGCTCCTTCAGGCGGGGATGGCTGGCATCGATAAATATCAGTCCCTGACGCTTGAATAAGTGGGTCATCCAACGGGCGAAAGCCTCGACAAAAGACCGGCCGGGCTGGTAGGCTTCGCTCAAATTGCCGACGATGTCTGTTTTGAATTCGGAATCCCGGGTTAGGCTTTTAAGTTGCTCGAGACAACCCAGAATGTCGGGAGGCAGGAGCAGGTTCGAAGCGGGCACCCTGCCTTCCAACGGAGGCATGGGACAGCGGACTTCTTCCGGCCGGTTGTCCTTGTCCACCAGGGCGATATGATCGATCTCCGCCAGGTCGTGGTCCTCCGAAGCCAGCCAAAATACCGGCACGAAACTTCCAAGACGTTGACGGTTCAGGCGTTCAGCGAGCTTGATGGCGGTCAGGGCCTTATAGATCGTGTAAAGCGGCCCGGAGAATAGCCCGACCTGCTGTCCCGTGACGACGGCGCAGGCCCGATCCCGGATGATTTTTTCGATATGGCCGATCGTCTCAGGACCGCACCCGTAACTTTTGTTTTGCTCGGTCAACACTGCGGCCACCTCTTCCCGCGGGATGGGGCGCGACTGGACCCTCTCGGCTTGGCGCTGGAAGGCATCGATCTCGCGAAAGTTGCCGTTAAAAAAATCAGCCACTTTGTCATGGTCGTAAAAATAGTCCTCAACCAAGCGCAGAAGGTGGGGGAGTTGTTTTGTCGCTATCAACATCCTGACCTTCTCCCCGCGAGAACGAACAGAAATTCCATCAAGCCTTCGAGGCCCTCATTTATTTAAAAGCTCTTGTGAAAAGGTAAAACAGCAGAATTTGTAGCGCCAGGTTCAACAGGACAATGGCATACAACCATCTCCACGACGAGAAAAGGGGAGGGCGTTCCCGGCCGTTGTCATTTTTTCCCACCGGAAGTCACCCCCTTGTATTTCCCCGCTGCAATCATGTTGGCAAACAGCCGAAACGTCCCCGGCACGCCCGCCGGCAGCTGCCGAAACCAGGCGTAGCCGGTGTAAATAAAGACTCCTTTTCCATATCGGGCATACAGGAGGCCGCCTTTTTTATCCGGCTCACCCGGGTCATGGCAGGAGAGAGGAGTTTCATATCGATCATCCCACTGAGAAGCAAAATACAAACCTCTCTCCTGAATCCAGCCCTCAAAATCTTTGGGCGTTATCTTGTTGGGAAAATTGAGAAGGACATGCTCCGGAGCAAAAAAGACGACCGGCGCGTTTTCCACGCTGACTCGGTCTCTCCCGATGGTCAGCGGATAGGGGCCGATCCGGTTGGCCAGCTGGGCGGAGGCCACGTTATATTGGACGATGAGAGTCCCGCCTTGGGCAACGTATTGGAGGAGTCTTCCATTGGTGAGATTGAGGCCTTCCCGCGTGTTGTACGCCCTGACGCCCGTGATGATCGCGTCGAAGACAGAGAGGTCCATATTTTCGAGCATCTCGTCACTGAGCTGGGTCACCTCATACCCGAGATTTTGCAGGGCACCCGGAATTTCGTCGCCGGCCCCCATGATATAGCCCAGCCTTTTGCCTTCGGTCTTGACATCCAGCTTGACCACCTTGAATCGGCTGTCCGGGAAATAGACCTGTCGGCGAATATGGGGATACGAAATCTCCTCCAGGGACCGGCTTATTTTTTCGCCTCCCAAGTCGGCTTCGACCGTCAGGTCCGCCTCGCCGGCAGATGGAGACGGTGAAACCTCGAAGGTGACCTCGCATTCCTCATATTTGCCGGCTAGGGAGAAAGGAATACCAGCCGGAGTTATTTTCCAGCTATCCGGCCCCCTGAGCCGGACAAGGCCGGCGACATCCGGCGAGTGGCTCTTCAGCCTGGCCTTTACTTTTCGGGGTTCTTCGCCGGGGAAAACGCAGACCTTATCCTGGACCTGGATTGTCACCCTGGGCCTGACCTCGAAAGGCCGGAGGAGCTCGCCGCCGACCGGATCCGTCCAGCGAAAAACCAGGGGGACGGAATACTTGAGAAGCTGTCCATCGGCGCTCCACTTGACCAGAAGGCTGATCGCGGGAGGATTTTCTGCCAGCCCAATGAGGTTTTGATCCTTGACCGAAAATGTCCCCTCTCCAAATGAATCTTCCAGCCAATAGGGTTGGCTGATGGGTGTATCCTTGGGGATAAGGATCGCCTGCTCGGTGGTGAACGGGTCATTATATTTTAGGGCGAGATCGAATATGGTATCGGGGGCGATTTTTGAAGAGCCCAGGCTGTGAAGCGTGAAGGGGTAATCTGACCGATTGATGAGCGTCGTGCGGATTTGAATCGTATCTCCCGGAGCAGCCGCGAAATCGCTGGCCACGGCCTCCATCCAGATTCCCCCGCAGGCCTGGATGACACGCAACAAATCCTCTTTTTTGGTCCGGACCCAGTTCTCTTCAGGGAGCTTAATGAGCTCCGCATAAGCCGCCAGCAAGCGGCGGATTGATTTTGAGGGATGCTGGGGGTCAAAAGACTTCAAGCTCTCGGCCAGGAGGAGACCCACTTTGTGCCCGCCGGGAACTCGATCCCAGGAAACATCAATCGCCTCGAAAATGTCGTTCGTCGCCGGCTCTCCGGCTTCCAGCTCAAAGTAATCATATTGCGTTCCTCGCCGCCCGGCCGAGCCGAACCCCTGGCTTTTGTGCTGGGATCGGCTCTCGCCGGCGATCTCGGCGTACGACTTTCCCAACAAGGGATTGTATTCGCCCGTATCGACCCGCAACCTGGTTTTGGTCTCCTCCTGAGTGGGTCGGAAGATGTTCCAGAGCAGTCTTTTGGCTTTCCAGGGTGATGTATATTTCAACTGCTCAGGGAATTGATCGGGGTCGGCGGCGGCGGCGAATGCCTCTTGAATTAACAGCGCTGACGCCACATGGTGGCCGTGGCCGCCGGCGTGCTCAGGCGTGAAGCGGCTCATGATCACATCGGGCCGGAATTTTCGGATCACCCAGACGATATCCGCGAGGATTTTTTCCTTCCCCCAAAATTCAAGAGTTTCCTCCGCCGTCTTCGAGTATCCGAAATCGACGGCCCGGGTAAAGAATTGTTCAGCTCCGTCGATGCGGCGGGCGGCCATGAGCTCTTGCGTTCGGATGATTCCGATCGCCGCTCCCTGTTCCGGACCGATCAGATTCTGACCGCCTTCGCCGCGAGTGAGGGACAGGTAGGCCGTCCTGTATTTTCGCCCCTTGGAGAGATAGGCCAAGACCGCCGTGTTCTCGTCGTCCGGATGAGCTCCAACATAAAGGACGCTCCCCAAAACATTCAGTTTCTGGAGGGCGATTTCCAGTTCTACGGAGTTGAAATTCTCCGGCTGTTGCGCTCTTGTCTGAACGGGAAGATACGGCGCCAAGCCAAAGATCAAGATCGAATAAAGGAGCTTTTTTAGAATATTCCCTCTTTGTGCGCCCCAGGCCTCGGCTTCTGGAAAGCGGGCGCCCGAATCTTTTCCTGGGATTATTGGGCCAGTTGAATCTTAAAAGGGACCTTCAGTTGTTCCCAATGAAGATAGGCGGTTGCCGATGTCCCGGCCAGGTCATCGAACCCGTAGACAAGCCATTCCTGATGGGGAGCTTTGACTGGTGTGACCGTGATCCGGAGGGCGTCTTCCTCCTGCTTATAGGTAAAGCTTCCCCAGGCGGAGTTGTTCTTGCTGAAGATAATCGTCCATTCCTTTTCCCCGGGGATCATATGGATTCCGTATTTACCTGCGGGCAACGGCTTCCCTTCAATCAGGAGATCTTTGTTGGATTCGAAAGTCGTGTTTTCGTTTGCGCCGGCCCGCCAGGGATAGGGTTTGTTTTCTGAATATTTATTCCCGGGAGCCAGACCGTAGGGCACCAAACCACCCCATATCTTTCTTCCCTTCACACCCGGGCGGCTGTACTCGATGGTGATTTTGGCGTCCGTTCCCAGAGTTTGCATAACGCCAGCCTTCAGGCTTGCCGGAACCTTGCCTTCCTGGGAGAGGACTCCGGAAGGCCGGGCCAGAAGAACAGCCAGGCACACGATGACACCGAGGGTCAGACCATAACGTTTCATGCTTTCCTCCTTCAAGGGTGATGATGAATATTATAACCAAATTGAGCTATAAAGAAAACGCTCCCGCGATTAAGCGCAGATCCCGATTCTTATCCCGGGGCTGGACAATTTTCCCGGCTTCCCGGGCATAGAGGGCCTTCCGGGAGGGACAATTCTCGCTCGGGCAGCGCCGGCTGAGCATTTCGGCCAGCCAGCAGCCTGTTCGAGGACGATATTGGCGATGTCTTCAGACGTAAGACTCACCGGAATATTCTCGATAATCTCCATAATCGCTCTCTAAGTGACTCCAAACCAGGGGGGGTTCAAGAATGGACCCGCCGGATCATTTTGCCGAATCGGGCAGCGGAATTGGCCATTATCCTCGTCATAATTGAGTTGACAACCCTTATCTTATGCCGATATTTTGTTATCGCTTTTAGCAGAAATTGTTGTTAAGGGAAGAAATTAATATATATCGCTTGAGGAGACAAAGGCATGCCTTTGTCTTCGGAAGGAGGAGGTGCAGTATGCTAGGAGAAAAGGTGGGACGCCATCTTATCGGGGTCTTGATGATCTTTTTAATGGCCGCTCCGGCAGCAGCCCAGCTCATCGACATCGGCAAATTCAAAGGGGTCGAGATCCCGTACTCGATGAAGTTCGAGGACAAAGTGCTGGAAAAAGGCCGATATGACCTCGAGACCCTCAAGAACCCGGACACTCCTTCGTGCTATCTCAGGTTCAAAAAAGGGAGCAAGATAATTTGCCTTGTCGAAGGGGAACGGCTGGATTATGAAGCCCATGGCATGTCGCGAATGCCCGATTAGGACATCCCCGATAATCCACGGTTGAAAATGAAAAGGAATACAGAGGAAAAAGCCCTGATCTTCACGGTGGAGACCGGCCGGCGCAGCCGCTTTCCCTTTCTCCTGCTTCAGTTCAAGCTGGGATACGAGGAATGATGCTTCCTAGGCGATAGGAGTTTCGTCCCGGACCCTCCACTGAGAAAAAATCAAACAAAATATTCGCCTAAGGCCCGAGCGGCCATCATCTCTTCACCGGCCCCAGGTACTTGTCCAGCCAGGCCAGCGTCTCTTTGATGAATTCGTTCTTGGGAGGGAGATGGTCGGTTTCGTACACTTTCAGGTCCTTGTGTTTCTCCTGAGTCCCCAGGAGATCGAACATCGGCTTGATCGAGGTTTCATAGGGGAAGTACGAGTCGTATCTGCCATTGAGCATCAACGTCGGGATTTTCACCCTTGTCAGATAGTTCGTTTCACTGGCCTCAGGGCGGGGGCGAGGATTGAAAATGTCGAAGCCTCCCGCTAACAAGATGCTGGCTTTGAGCCGCTCCTCCACCGCCGGGACGTACGCTCCCATCCATGCTCCCCAGCTCATCCCGTAGTAAGCGAGCTTGTCGCTGTCGATATCCTGTCGAGTCTCCAGGTAGTCGACGCATCTTTTGAAATCCTTGATCACCTGGATCATGTATTCCGTGAACCGGTGAGTGGCGTTGTTGTTACCCATGATGGTCGGGATCAAATCTTCGCTGGCGCGTTCCATGGTCCCTTTATAAACAGGATAAAGGGCGGCCCGGCCGTTTTTCACGATGAAGGAGAGGAACACCTGGAATTCCATGTCGTTTTCAAGTTCCGCGCTCGAGCTCCGGAAAGCCGCCTGCACGCCGGGAAAATAGATGACGGTTTGATAGGGTGGCTTGGCGTTTTTGGGTAGATACAGCATGGCGATCAACCGCTCGCCGCCATAGGCCGCGTTAAAGGTGATCCGCTCCTTGACCCAGTCCTTGGAGCTTTCGTCTCTCGATTCCAAGCGCTCGGCGAGATCGGTCTTATCGTAGGAGAACTGCTCCCTGTAAACCTCGAAAATGGAGTCCGGTACCGGCTTCTCGGTATAGACATCGAAAGCCTTACCGTAATCGATCATTTGAAAGGCCGAATCGGGGATTTTTCCGGGATCGGGATAGACAGCACAGCGGAATCCATTTTGAGGGGAACGATCAAAGGGGGGGGCATTGCTCTGCTGTCCAAACATGTAGGTGTTATCGTTCCAGGCCCCGCCCCTGAACAACCGGCCCAGCCGGGTTTCGTTCGAGCACCACTCCCTTACGTTTCCCGCCATGTCACAGGCCCCGTAGGACGTTATACCTTGAAGACTGCCCACCGGAACAGGACCCTTGTCCTGGAAATTGCTGAAGGGAGCAAGAAGGGCATCACCTCCAGCTTGGGGCCACATAATCATGGGAGTGTATTCGCCCCTCGCGGTTCCCCAGTGGTATCCTGTCGGCAGGCTTTTCCCCGCGAATTCCGCATAGGCGGCCGCCTCGTACCAACTAACGCCTGAAACTGGATAGTCATCTTGGCCCTCGGGGTAGCCCCCCGCCTGCCAAGTGGAAGGACCTGGCCTGCCCGTCTGATCCATGAACTCGGCCATCGCTTCTTCCCACGTCAGGGCCTTTCCATCCTTGACGAATTCGTGCTTCCAATATTCCCTGCTTTGATAGCCTCCGCGGTCGACGAATTCCTTGTACTGTCTATTCGTGACTTCGTGCCTGTCGATAAATAAATCGTCCAACTTCCCGAGCGGCGTCTCGGCTCCCGTGACCCGCGCCATCCCCTCAGGAATGCTCCCTTTCTTATCCAGCACTCTCACCAAGTCAGAGGGAATAAATTGGTCCTTTGGCGATAAGGCTATGTCCCAGCTCGTCGATGCCGCAAAAACCGTCTCATAGCCTTCCTTCTCTATTTTCCATCTAAAGAACCCGAGCGGGACTCTGACGCTTTCAATGGGCGTAACGCCCAAGTCTATCCAATCGCTCGCCGGGGACTTGTATTCTTTCATATAAACATCCGCGCCCGGAGGTTCGGTTTTAATGTTGATGTTCAAGGAACATTTTGAGAAGAGTTCGGAGAGTTTGGGGTCTCTCGGAATGTATTTTTCAGCCGATTCCGCCAGCTTGTAGGGTTCAGCGAGATCCCCAAGGTTTCCTTCGATGAGCCGCTCGACCTCCGGGAGAATTTCCTGCCGAGCCCAGCGGATCTTGGCCTGGCGGCTAAAGAACCAGAGTGCAAGCGCAGCGATCGCCAAAACGGCGAGTGCTGTGGGGATGGCAACCGCGGGACGGCGGAGCCGCTTCACAAGCGAGCGCAGGTTGAAGACGCCGGACGCCTCCGCCCGGAGCGTCTCCTCGTATTTCCTCAGGTCCTTCAGCATCTCCTCGGCCGAGCGGTAGCGGGACTCTTGGTTCTTTTTGAGGGCCTGGGCGACGACCTGCTGCAGCTCCGCCGGAACGGGCGGCTTGCGGAGCTTGATCGGCTTCGGGTCCTCATGGACGATGGAATGGATGATCGAGAGGTCCCGGTCACCCTTGAACGGAAGCTCTCCCGTAAGCATCTCGTAGAGGACGACGCCGAGGGACCAGAGGTCCGACTGCCCGTCGACTTCTTCCCCCTTGGCCTGTTCAGGAGACATGTAAGCCACGGTCCCCAGCGTCGTCTGACTCTTTGTCAGCGACGACCCGCCCCGCAGCTTGGCCAGCCCGAAGTCCATGACCTTGGCTTGGCCCTTGGCCGTAAGCATGATGTTCGCGCTCTTGATATCCCGGTGAATGATGTCCTTGTGGTGGGCTTCGCCAAGCCCGGAGGCAATCTGGATGGCAATGTCCGAAGCCTCTTCAGCCTTTAATGGCCCTTTCTTGATTTTGTCCCGGAGAGTGTCCCCTTCGACATACTCCATCGCGATAAAGGACCGGCCTTCGGACTCCCCGACTTCGTGGATGACGCAGATGTTCGGGTGGGACAGGGCCGCGGCCGCCCGGGCCTCGATCAGGAACCGCTCTTTTAGCTCGGGAGAGTCAGCCAGGTGGGGCGGCAGGAACTTCAGGGCCACCGTACGTTGGAGCTGGACGTCCTCGGCCTTGTAGACGACCCCCATCCCGCCCCGGCCGATCTCCTCGACGATCTTGTATTTCTCGGCGATGAGGGCATCCTTCGAGATAACAGGAAGGGGGGTCGCCAGGGTTTTCGTCAGGGAGGGCCCCTCACGACCCGCCAGGTTCAATGGTGTTGCGCAGTTGCTGCAGAACCTCGAGTCGTCTTTGTTCTCAGAATGACAGTTGGGACATTCCACTGCACGCCCTCTCCTCCGAATGCCCTATATATATCATCGGTGAAGCAGCCGGTCAATTACTCCTCTTTCTCAAACCCCGCCTTGCAGTCCGCCCTTGACCTTCGCGGTTCCATAGCGATGAGAGAGGAGGGGCCGAAATTACGGAATCCCGGCGAATTTCAAATAGTTCTCCCTATTGACGACCTCGAAATCGGTCCCCGGGTAGGCCTCTCTGAATTTCCTGGGCTCCCGCCCCTTCCCCGTCCATTTGAATTCATAGGCGAAGAGCCTGCCCTCGCGTTCCTCGATGAGGTCGATCTCCTGGCCCTCCCAGGTCCGCCAGAAATAGAAATTTACGGGAGCCGCCCGGTAAGCTTGCCGTTTGATCCTCTCCAGGAGCAGGAAGTTTTCCCAGAGGCCGCCGGTATCGTCGCGG
>JBAQGA010000185.1:0-2868 GCA_049287565.1 Candidatus Aminicenantales bacterium | reverse complement strand
GGAAGTCCGTCGACGACTGAGCGGGCATGGTTTCTCTCCGGAGGAGAGAAGAGCGAAGGAGGAGTTCGGAGCGAGCTTCCTCGCTGGGGAAGCGAGCGGGCTGACGAACCCAACCCCGAGCCTTTCTTGACAAGCGCATTTGCCTGGGATATAAGACAAAACCGGATCGAAACCCCTAAAAAGGTGACATTTGACCCATTTCGAGCACAGTCGGCCCCGTCAGCCGGTCGCTGTCCTGGAGGGGATCATTTTGGCATAGATTTTGCTATTATCAGAGCGGAGGAAAAAGACGATGAAAAAAACAATCGGACTGGTCGCCATTCTCATTCTTTTGCTTCCCAGTCTCGGCCTCTCGGATGCCATCTCCGTACGGCTCTCCTACTTCATCCCGAGTGCCAAGAGCGAACTCTGGACGATCGAGTTCGAGAACATGAGTTTCCAGAAAGCGGACTTCCAGAACGCCAGCCTGGGGATTTATTACGAACACTTCTTCTCCAGGGAAATCAGCCTGATCATCGGTCTCGATGCCTACAGCCAGACACGCCTCGGGACCTACAGGGATTACGTGGGCTATTCCTTTGCCGAGGGCGATTTCGCCTTCCCGTATCAGTACTATGACGGCGATTTCGACATCGGCCATAACTTCAGCGTCTCCATCACCCCGATCCAGGCGTCCCTGAAGCTGACGCCGCTCGGCCGGCGCTCCGGCTTCATCCCCTACGTCGGCGGGGGTGTCTCACTTTACATCTGGAGCGTCAAAATGCGGGGTGACATCATCGATTTCACCGATGAATGGTATTACGACGACGAGGACTTGGGAGAGGTTCCAATCTACGGCGTTTACCCGACGGATGCCCGGCAGGAATCCAGGTTTTCCGTAGGTTTCCAGGGATTCGCCGGAGTCATGTTTCCCATCGCCAGCCGCCTGGCCCTCGAAGCCGAATTCAAGTACAACTACGGCAAGGGAAGTCTGGGAGGATCTTTCGAAGGATTCGACGACTTCGACCTGAGCAGTTACCAGATCTCCGTGGGCGTTAACTACTGGTTCTAGGCACCGGCTTCCTTGCCGCCGCTATAGTTCCGAAGCAACGCCCGGTAGCGTTTGGCTTCCGCCCGGCTTCCGTGCCGGGAGAATCCCTGGACAAGAATCCGGCATTTCCGGGCCAGCTCTTCCTTGACCTGCCGCTCCTCGTCGGGAGTGAGGTCGAGTCTGAGGGCTTTCTCCAGAGCCTGCACCCGGAACCGGTCCATTCCCCAATATCGACGGGAAAGCTGGCCGGGATGGCCCCCCCGCTTGATGATGAGCGGCCGGGGGATGAGATGGATCGGATACTTGTGGGCCAGCCGGATCCCCAGATCATAGTCCTCACAGACCGGAAGCTCCTCGTCGAAGACGCCGACCTCCGTGAAAACCTCACGCCGGAACAGGCACGATGACAAACTGAGGAGACAGAGAGGCAAAACCCGGTCGAAGATCCAGCCCGAGTGCTTTTGATGCTTCCGATGAGGGTTGAGGTGCTTTCCGCGCCGCAGCCAGATCTCTTCGGTGTAGCAGACCTTGGCGTCGGGGAAAGCTTTGAGATATCCCATCTGGACGCCGATCTTATCCTTCTTCCAGAGGTCATCGGAATCCAGGAAAGCGATGAACTCTCCGCGCGCCGAACGCAAGCCCAAATTTCGGGCGGCGCTGACTCCGTGATGAGAGTGTCCGAGGAAGCTCGCCCGGCCGGCGAACGACTCGACCACCTCCCGGGTGTTGTCCTCCGACCCGTCATCGACCACCAGAAGCTCGAACGAACGCCCGGATCCGGGACGGCGGAAATAGTCCTGCTCCAGGACCGAGGCGATGGCTTCTCCAAGGAAAGCCGCGCGGTTGAAGGTCGGGATGATGGCCGAGATCATTGAGCCCGGATAATCTGGATGTCGCCTTTTTGGGTGGAATCCACTTCGATCTCCCCCCAGATCGACTCGGCCCGGGCCTTGATGCTCAGCTCGCCGGCGGCGGATGGTTTCTGCAGGGTGTCGCAAATCTCCCGTCCGACCTCGAAGAATTCCAGCATGTGCGGTGAGGAGAAGGTGATATCATCCAGGCTCCCGATCTTTTTCCCCGCGGCGACGGTCCCCTCAGCGATTGTTCGGCCCTCGAGATCAAGACGGTAGGTCAACTTCCCGAGGAATA
Organism: Candidatus Aminicenantales bacterium; assembly: GCA_049287565.1. Taxonomy (GTDB): domain Bacteria; phylum Acidobacteriota; class Aminicenantia; order Aminicenantales; family UBA8522; genus UBA8522. The sequence continues at coordinate 689 of JBAQGA010000185.1, read as the reverse complement.
CCTCGAAGCTGTTCCCGTTCCGCAAGGAAAAAGAGACGATGAAATCGGCGCCCCCGACGGTGAGCGTCTTCAGCTCGAGGGGCCGGATTTCAACTTCCAGCTCGCGGAATATAGGGAACTCCCCGGAAAAAGCGAACGGAATTTTCTCCTGACGGCCCCGGCTGTCGGCGAACACCATCTGACCGGTGACATAGCATAAGGCCTTGGGCCCGTCGGCGGCCGCCGGCACCCTCTCCAGAAGGTCGGCATAGGTGATCCTCAGGGGAAGCGAGATCCGGGTGATCGCCTCGCCGGCCACTGGAATCGGCTCTTCAAGGGCCGTCCTCAGGGCGAAGTAATCGGCATCCTGGACGACGACGCGGTAATCGTACTCGACCAGAGAATAGGACGAACGCTCGTAATTGGCGATCTGGAGATAGAAGACAAGGATAAGACCGGACACATCCATCTGCCGGATCTCTTTTCTTTCCAGAGATATAACAATGTCCTTTTTAGCCGGCGCTGCCCCAGGGGCTATCGCCACCGCGAGGAGGCAGCAAACCAAAACTGCAAAAAGCTGCTTTTTCGTGTTCATCCTGAAGCTTATAGGATACACGATGGCCGTCCGGGAGACAAGCGCATATTCCAATTAAAGAGGCCCCTCGAGAGCATCGCGCATTATCTGATTTTCATCAAAGGCGCAGGATGCC
>JBAQGA010000184.1:0-2488 GCA_049287565.1 Candidatus Aminicenantales bacterium | reverse complement strand
AAAAAAGCGTCCGATTTGAGGGCGGCCTCCCTCTCCCTCTCTGCCTTTTCATCGAGGAGAGTCTTTTTCCTCCTCTGGAAGTCTGACAAGTCGGCCGCTTCCGAGGTCGCGGCATAGCCGGCCTCAGCCTTGCGGATGCGGGCAAGAACCGCGGCAAAATCTCCTTTCAGGTAGTCCATCTGGGCGAGCAAAAAAAGGGCGCCGGCGTGATCCGGGAAGAACTGCAGGCAGGAATTCAGCTCGGTCTCAGCCCGGGAATAATCTTTGCGGGAGAAATAATCTTCCCCCTTGACGAAAAAATCCCGGGCCCGTTCCCATCTTGAGAGTAATTCGTTCTCAGATAGGCCGGACTGCTTCTTTCCCGACGCCGGATTCAGGCTCGGGAGAATAGAAGCATAAATCAGGATGATTAATGCACTCGCCGGAAATGCGGATCCGCATCTCATGCGGGCTCTCCTTCAGAAGAATAAAAGTGCATCTTGTTGGCCATGCGGTTATGATCCGTTTGACACTCCTCTGATGCCGAGTCCTTTTTATTGCCCGTACTTTATCGTGGAGACAAGAGCCAATTTCGGGGAAAATGGACTCAGCCAATATCCGCCTTCGCACCGTCCATCCCGCCCGCGCGGGCTTAAACCTGGGGCATCCCTGATCAGCGGATTTGCGGCCGGCCACCGGCCGTCCCGATTGACGGCTGGGAACACGATGATCCAACATACTTCATGATATAATAAGGCGGGTTTGAGTCCGGCCGTTCAAAAAGCGGCCATACTGGAAAACGGGGCAATTGTCGGCGAGCTCGCTTATTTCATCTTGAATTTCGTGGAACGCAGGTCAAACTGGAAGTCGACGTTAGGATAATTTCCGAATCGGGTGAAAATCATGAGGAAAAAACACTCTGGATTCATCGCCGCCATCATTTTATTTAGATTTTTCACATCAGTGTGTTGCTCCCGGAATGAACGAGAATGGGTCGCAGAAAAGATATGCCAAAAGCCGCCCCAACATCACGATTTTCTCATAGAAACGCTGCATTTGGACTTTACTCATCCGCTATTCTCCGAGGCTGTGGACAGGATCACTGTGAAGGATATGCCGCTCGAGCAGAAGCTGGAGATCCTCTATTACTACACCCGGGATTCTCTCGCCTTTGCCGCTGCAGCCAGTCTATACGCCTCTGAAGTTCTGGAGAAGGGCGAGGGCATCTGCTACAACAAAGCCATGGTCTTTGTGTCATTTTGCCGTCTCCTGGGGGTTCCCGCCGCCCTGGCCAAAGCGGAATTTATATTTCATGACAAACCGAAACCTCATCTTCACGGGATTGCCAAAATATTTTACAAAGGCAGGTGGATCTATATCGATACAGTCTCCAACCGGGAAGCATGGGGATACTGGGACAAACCCAAAGCCGAAGTGTTCAGGCCCCCCGCCTTTACATTGGAGGACAACGTCCTGGTGGGGAAGCCGTTTCTGAAGGACGTCATTCTGGGGGATTACCGGACCAATGATGTCCCTGAAGATTGGTTGGACAGCATGAAGAACTTTTTGGAAACGGGAAAGTGGTAATAAAAGCGAGATCAAATCGAATCCCGGGCAAGAACCAGCTGCGTCCCTCAAGAGGAGTGAGGCGAGAACAGGAAATCGTGATGTCCTATTATTTTTTCGTTGCCCTTATCCTCATTACGGCGGGCTCGCTGACCAAGGATCCCGACATCGCACAATTTTTCATCCTCCCCATTGGTATCGTCGCCGTCCTTTTTCAGAAAATCCTCCACAAAGGGAGAGTCAGGGACCTGGGATTCAGGGGATGTTCGCTCAAGCATGCGGCTCAGGCCGTCGCCCTCCCCATCGGCATTATATTATCCGTCTCTTTTCTGGACTATGGTCTCGGCATCGTTAAGATCGCGCCGCTCTCTGAAATAACGCAGCCGTTTACCGGCCAAGCCGGGACCAGCCCGGGAGGTTTCTTGCTGGTTCTCCTCGCCGGTGCCCTCTTGACGTTCGCCGGCGTGTTCATCTCCGAAGAACTCGGCTTCAGAGGCTACCTGATGACGCGGCTTGCCGGACACGGCGGTTTCAAAGCCCTGCTCTTCTCTTCGACCCTCTTCGGCGTGTGGCATATTCCGAGCTCGCTCATCCTGCTTGGCTCCGGGATGCGCGGCACGGTCATTTACGCGGTGAACATTTTCCTGTTGGGCATCGTGTTTGGCTATCTCTTTCTCGCTTCCGGAAGCCTCGTCCCTTCCAGCCTCTGCCACGGCGTTTGGAACGCTCTGGAATACGGCCTGTTCGGGTACGGGAAAGATAAGAATCTTGTTTTTGGCTCTGCCGGTCGAGCGAGCTTCTTTGTGGCAATTTGCCCTTCCGCTCATCCTCAGGGAGTTTAAAACACGGCGTTGACGCCTCTCAAATTGAGTTGAAGACAGCGGAAAGGCGCCTGCCAGTCGAGGACGAGCCAAAAAGCGCCGAAAATCAGCCGGACTTCTCC
>JBAQGA010000183.1:0-7987 GCA_049287565.1 Candidatus Aminicenantales bacterium | reverse complement strand
TCTCAAAGCCCCTGGCCTCAACTTCGGCGGTATACCTCTTGAGCTCGCCGAAGCTCATCAGGGAGGGCTCTTTAACCTCCTTAATGAAATAGCCCGGGTCCTCGGCCAGAGGGAAGCCCATATTTTCGAAGGCCTCGAAGCTCGTCTGGCGCTCGCCCGGGAAACTCCGTGACCAGCCACGGTTCAAGCCCAGGTTATGGCCTTCGAGACGCCCTTTTTCGGCATACAGCCGCCTCCCCAGCGACCAGGAGGAAGGATCGATCTCGAAGATGGAAAGCTGGCTGAAGGCTCCGCTGGACGGCTCGAAATAGCTGTAGTGGAAGATTCGTTCCTTGTCCGTGCTCAGGACCCAGCGGCGGTCGAGATAACCATAGCTGCGCGCCGGGACCTCGTTGATGCGGTTCCAGACCTCCTAGGCTTTTTTGTTGGCCGAGGGGACGAGGCGCTCCTGGAGACCGAAGGAGAATACGCTGACCAGACCGGCGATAACGAGGAGTGAAAGGACGAGCCGGTAGATGCTTAGCCCGCAGGCCTTCATGGCCGTGATTTCGTTCGACTTGGTCAGCAGGCCGAGTGTCAGGAGCGCGGTGGTCAGAACGGCGACCGGCAGGATGTAGTTCACGAATTCAGGAATCCGGAACTGGATATAGCGGAAAAGCAGGGAGAGCGATTGGTTATGCTGATAGACATTGTCAATCCGTTCGAAGAAAGTGACGATCACCGAAATGGAGAGAAGGGCCAGGAAAACAAGGAGGAAGATGGCCAGATATTTGCGGATGATGTAACGGTCGAGGATGTTGGGGAAGCGGAGAGGCAGGCGCGACCGTTTCCAACCCGGCTTACGACGGGCCCGGGCGGAAACCCGCACCCTGATGACCACGGTTTTCATCGTCTTCCTTTTTTTCCGGCGAAAGAAAGATCCCACCAGCGGTGACTCCCTGGACGAGCGGAAGAAGAGATAGAGGCCGGCGGCCAGGAAGAGGATGTTCGGTCCCCACATCCCCAGAAAGGGCGAGATATGACCTTCCATGGCATTCTTCTCGCCGGCGGTGATCAGGACATAATACACCAGGATGATAGCCAGGCTGATGGTGAAACCGCTGGTGCGGCCGCCCTTCCTCGTCGAGATGCCTAGGGGGATGCCTATCAGGACGAAGATGAAACAGACGAAAGGCAGGGCGAACTTCTTGTGGATCTCAACCCAGTGGGAGCGCCATTCCCGGGACTTCTGTTGAAAACCGAATTCGAGCTCCCTCCGGCGGGACTCAGCGGCGCGCTGGCGGCCCGGAACGGAGGCCGGCAGCGCTTCCAGGTCGGCGCCCAGTTTGCTCCGGTCCCGGTCGATCCTTTCCACGCTCCACAGCAGCTCTCCGATATCCTTTTCCCTCACTCTTTTTTCGCTGGAAAACTGGGCGAACAGGCTTTCGACGTTGATCTCCTCCTCGACCCGGCCGAAGAGCGTGATGCTGTACCGCTCCGGCTCGGCCAACGGGACCGTGTGGATGGCTCCGTCAAAGAGCTCTAGAGTGGCCCGCTTCGCTTCGGGGTAGAAATTGAGCCGCCCGGTCCGGGCGAAGATCGCCCGCGGCTCCTCGGCCTTCTGGGTGAGATAAACGAAGATGTTTTCCCAACGGTTATCGGAGGTGATATCCTGGATAAAGATGACCGTTTGGGGGATGGACTCGTTGAACTCGCGCGGGTTGATCCTGAACTGGACTTTGGACAGGACGGACTGGGTCAACGTCTGGACCCACCTGTAGTTCGCCCGGGGAGCCAGATAGAGGGAGAGACACGAGGTGACCAGCCAGCCCGCGAAGGCAAAAAGAAAGACGGGCCAGAGGATCCGGGAATTGCGAACGCCCAGGGTCCGGAAAGCGATGATCTCGGAGTCGGAGGACAGCCGGCCCAATCCCGCAAGGATGCCCATGAGCACGGACATGGGCACGGCGAACGCCAGCACGGCCGGGACGAGATAAACGAAGATCAGGGTGACCGCCTTGAACGCGACTCCCTTGGCGATAAAGAGCTCGGAGAGGAGGAAAATCTGGTTCATCAGGAGGACGAACGAGTAGATGAGCAGGCCGATGAAAAAGGGCGGGATGATCTCCCGGAGGAGGTAGCGGTCGAAATACTTGAGCATCCCGTATCATTGTATAAAAAAAAAGGAGCGGCGGAAAGCCGCTCCTCAAAATGTCCGTTGTACGGGACGGCTCAGTACATGTCACCCGGAGGGACCGGATACTTGGGAGCCTTTTCCTCTTCGGGGAGTTCGGCCACCAAACCCTCGGTGGTGAGCAGCAGGCCGGCGATGCTGGACGCGTTCTGCAGGGCGATCCGGACGACCTTGGTCGGGTCGAGGATTCCGGACTTGATCATGTCCTCGTACTTCTCGTTCAGGGCGTTGAAACCCGTGTCCTGCTTCATCTCTTTGACCTTCTCGACAACGATCGAGCCTTCCCAGCCGGCGTTGCTGGCGATCTGGCGCATCGGTTCTTCCAGGGCCCGCTTGACGATGTTGACGCCGATCTGCATGTCGCCGTCAACTTTAAGAGCTTCCAGCGCTTTCTGGGCACGCAGCAGAGCCACGCCGCCGCCGGGCAGAATGCCCTCTTCGACGGCCGCTTTGGTGGCGTGCATGGCGTCCTCGACCCGGGCCTTTTTCTCTTTGAGCTCGGTCTCGGTGGCAGCGCCGACCTTGATCAGGGCGACACCGCCGACCATCTTGGCCAGCCGTTCCTGGAGCTTCTCACGGTCATAATCGGATGTGGTCTCGTCGATCTGCGCGCGGATCTGCTTGATCCGGGCCTGGATGTCGGAGGCTTTGCCTTTGCCCTCGACGATCGTGGTGTTGTCCTTGTCGATGACGACTTTCTGGGCTTCACCCAGCCAGTCGAGTCCGACGGTTTCGAGCTTGACGCCGATGTCCTCGGTAATGACCCGGCCGCCGGTCAGGACGCCGATGTCCTCGAGCATGGCCTTGCGGCGGTCTCCGAAACCGGGCGCCTTGACGGCCGCGCTGACGAGCGTGCCCTTGAGCTTGTTGACGACCAGGGTCGCCAGGGCTTCGCCCTCGACTTCCTCGGCGATGACCAAGAAGGGACGTCCCCCCCGGGCCACGTTCTCGAGCAGGGGCAGGAAGTCCTTGAGGTTCGAGATTTTCTTCTCGTGAAGAAGGATGACCGGGTTCTCCAGGACGACCTCCATCCGCTCGGGGTCGGTGATGAAATAGGGTGAGAGATAGCCGCGGTCGAACTGCATGCCCTCGACGATCTCCATGGTCGTCTCGAGCCCTTTGGCTTCCTCGACGGTGATGACGCCGTCTTTGCCGACCTTGTCCATGGCCTCGGCGATGATCTTGCCGATGGACTCGTCGTTGTTGGCGGAGATGGCGCCGACCTGGGCGATCATCTCGCCGCTGACGTCGCGGCTGAGCTTCTTGATATCTTCGACCACGGTCTCGACGGCCTTGTCAATGCCCTTCTTGAGGAGCATCGGGTTGGCGCCGGAAGTGACATACTTCAAGCCTTCGCCATAAACGGCCTGAGCCAGTACGGTCGCGGTGGTCGTGCCGTCGCCGGCCACATCCGACGTCTTGGACGCCACTTCTTTGACCAGCTGGGCTCCCATATTCTCCCAAGGATCTTTGAGTTCGACTTCCTTGGCCACGGTGACGCCGTCCTTTGTGCTGGTCGGCGAACCAAATTTTTTCTCCAGAATGACGTTCTTCCCTCGCGGTCCCAGCGTCGCCTTTACCAGATTACTCAGGATGTTGACGCCTTTGAGGAGGGACTGCCGTGCATTTTCACCTGTTGTGATTTGTTTTGCCATGTTGTCTCCTTTCTCCTCGATCAGCCGAGCTTCGCCAAGATCTCTTCTTCGCGGAGGATGATGTGTTCGACATCGTCGATCGTGACCTCGGTGCCGCTGTACTTGCCGATGAGGACGCGGTCGCCCTTCTTGACCTCGAGGGGGACCACTTTTCCGTCCTCGTTGACGCGGCCCTTGCCGACGGCGATGACTTCGGCTTCCTGAGGCTTCTCTTTGGCGGTGTCGGGGATGATGATGCCTCCCTTTTTCACCTCCTTCTCCTCCAGTCTCTTGAGGAGAACCCTGTCATAAAGGGGTGTGACTTTCATAAAAACCTCCTTGTTTAGCAGTTTGAATTTCAGAGTGCTAATTTTAGCTGAATGGGAGGATCTTGTCAAGAGGAAAATTGCCAAAATTAGCAGTCAAATGGAAGGACTGCTAGATCATCTTTTTGATTTTCAGCGCCTTAGCCCGGCTGTGGAGGGTGTTGCGGTGGATCCCGATGGCTTTGGCGACCTTCGATTTGTTGCCTTTGTACTTTTTCGATGAGGTCTCGAGGAAAATCTTTTCGAACTCATCCATCGCGTCCTTGTATTGGATCCCCTTGTCGACCATTTCCTTGATCAGCACATCGAGCTTATGGTGGATGGTGAGTCTAGATTTTTTCATCGAACCCCCTTGGTCCGGCAACGATTTCTTCATAGGTGGCCTTGAATTTTTCCTTCAGCTCCTGCGGAATGACCTGGATCATGCCCTTGGTCAACCAGTAACAGTAAGGAGCGATCGCCGAGCGCCGGAGCACCTGCTTGTCGACGGGAAAGGCGAGCTGAGCGATCACCAGGACCCCACAGATAAGGATGCCCGTGACCACTCCGAGCAGCCCTCCCAGGACACGGTCGGCGAAACGCAGCGGGCCCTTGATGATCTTCGACAAGACGAAGGAGACCAGCCCCCCGACGATCAGGACGGCGACGAAGATGAGCACAAAAGCGATCAGATGTCGCCAGATCTCGGCGGCCAGCACCCGGCTGAAGAGCCCGGAAACGGGACGGTAATAGAGCGCCGCAATGATGAATCCGGCGACGACGGAGGCGACCCCGATGATCATCCTCGTCAGGCCCTTGATCAGGCCGAGGATAAGGCTCACCCCGATGATGGCCAGGAGAAGAATGTCCAGCCAGCTGTTGACCATTCAGCGCCTCCTTTTCGCCTTCAGCTCCTCGACCATCCGGTAGGTGCCTTCCTTGAGCTGCCCGAAGACGACATGCGGCTTGATGCGGCCGTGGAAATCCGAGCCGGCCGTGGCAACCAGGTCCAATTCCTCGGCGGCGGCTTTGTAAAACCGGGCCTGGTCGGGGTCATGATAGGAGGAATAGACCTCGAGGCCGACAAGACCCCGCTCTTTAAGGACCGCCAGGTCCTCCCGAGTCGCCCGTTCGAAATAGGCCCCCGGGTGGGCGAGCACGGGCGCGGCGCCATCCCGGGCCAGGAGGTCGAGGACTTCGAGGAGGCTGACCGTCCGCTTGGGGACGAAGGCGGGCCCTTCCTCCAGAAAATAGTCCTTATAAAAAAAATAGGGAGCGAACAGGCGGTTCGTCCCCTCATAATATTTCTTGAGTAAAGGATTTTTCTCCTTCCGCCCCTTTTCAATCAGGATCTGGGCGATGCTCACGCCGAGGGGAGGCCCCCCCTTCGTCTTCCGAATCACCTCGTCCCAGTCGATATCGAACCCCAGTTCCCGGAGCCTGGCCACCCGTTCTTTCGCCTCCGCCATCCGGGCGCGGGTGACGGTCACCAGGATCTTCTCCAGGATGCGGCTGTCCCAGCGGACAAAGGGAAGCAGAAGATGAAACTCCCGCCCGTCGAAAAGCGTGGTCAGCTCGACGCTCGGGATAAGCTCCACCCCAAGTTTATCACTCCATTCCAAAGCATCCGGGTACGCCCCCACGGTGTCATGATCGGAGATGGAGATCGCCCTGAGCCCGTTCTCCTTGGCCATCCGGAGGAGAGCGGCGGGTGAGAAGTCCCCATCGCTCGAGTTCGAGGAATGGATGTGGAGGTCGACCCGACCGTTCATCATAGCTCGGTTCTTCCCGAAAGAAGCGAGTAGATCTCGAAGTACCGGGCCGCGGTCTGTTCGATGATCTGAGGCGGAAGGGGCGGCGGGACGGAATTGCGGTCCCAGGAGCTGCTCAGGAGATAGTCCCGGACGAACTGCTTGTCCAGGCTCGCCTGGCTCTCTCCGGGCTTGTAGCTCTGCAGCGGCCAGAACCGTGAGGAATCGGGCGTGAAGATCTCGTCGACCAGGATGAGATCGTCTTTGTCCAGACCGAATTCGAATTTGGTGTCGGCGATGATGATGCCCTTGGAGAAAGCATAGAGGGAAGCTTTTTGGTAAAGCTTGAGGCTGGTCTTTTTGATCTTCTGGGCCAGTTCTTCGTCCCCGACGATCTTCTTCATCTCCTTGAAGGAGATGTTGAGGTCATGGCCCTCTTCGGCCTTGGTGGCCGGCGCAAAAATGGGATTCGGCAGCCGGTCGGACTCCTTGAGTCCGGCCGGAAGCTTGATGCCGCTCGTCTTTCCCGACTCCTTATACTCCTTCCACCCGGACCCCGCCAGGTATCCCCTGACCACGCATTCCACCGCTATAACCTTCATCTTTCTGACCACCATCGATCGCTTCTCCAGAAGGTCTTTGTACTTCTGCAGGGGCTGCGGGTATTGGCTGAATTCCATAGTTAAGACGTGATTAGGGCAGATATAAGCCGTGAAATCGAACCAGAACTGGGAGAGCTGGGTCAGGATCTTGCCCTTGCTGGGGACGAGCGAGGGAAGGACAAAATCAAAGGCCGAAATCCGGTCGGAGGCGACGATCAGGAGCTTATCGCCCAAGTCGTAGACATCCCGGACCTTGCCCCGCTTGAAAAGAGGATACTCGGAAATCTGGATATCGGAGACGGGTTTATCCATGGTAGGGTAAGGATAAAGAAAACGCCCTCAAAAAGCAACCACCGCGAGTCTCGCAGGGCGTCGTGAACAGGACTCGGACTTGGGTTCGCCAGCACGCTCATTTTCCCAGCGAGAAAATTCGCTCCGACTCGGACTTCGCTCTTCTCTCCTTTCAGTCGAGAAACCGTGCCCACTCAGTCCTCGACGGGCTTTCTCACCCAAATCCGAGTCCTGTTCTCTAGCGGCCTTCTTTTTTGGGTATGCTTTTTGGGCCGTTTTCTTTTTTGGGTCAAGGTGGGGAGAGGCCGATGAAGCTGAGCATGCGGCCGCAATCATCCCTGTCGCGACGGTAGGAAGGGTACGTCGGGTCGCAGTGCGTGCAGATATCGACGGCAAAAATGTTCTCTTCTCTGATGCCAAGACCCAGAAGCTGAAGACGAGCCGCGGCCCGGAGGTCGAAGAGATATTTCTCCGGATGATTGGAAATGGGCGTAAACAGAGAGCCGGGAAAGCCTCCTCCGGCATAGAGATCCCGGACGTCTTCCCCGACCTCATAGCAGCCGCCGCCTATGCAAGGCCCGAAAGCTGCCAGGAGGGATCCTGGGTCGACGCCGTATCGCTCCAAAATTCCCCGAACCGCTTTCTCCAGGACCTGCAGGCGCGTTCCTTTCCAGCCACCGTGGACCGCGGCGATGACTCGTGCCCATTCGTCCACGAGAAGCACCGGGAGACAGTCCGCCGTCTTGATGACTAGGAGAATACCGGGGAGGCGGGTGACCAAGGCATCTCCTCGCAGTCTCTGCCGCGGTATTTCATCGATGAAGTGGACGACATCGGAATGAACCTGCTTGAGGAAGAGGGGACGGAATCCTTCCCATTCCCCGCTTCTCTTGAAATCCGTCTCCCGCCAACTGCGGTTTCCAAACCCGTGTCGCAGAAAAGGGATGCGCTCCAGCTGCGGGATAGTGATGATCGAAGAACTCGGGGCCTGATCTTTCATGGCAAGACTGTATATATTATCAGATTCATGGCTTCCATCGCGAGAGAGGAAGGACGACACGAAAAAATGGTGATGGTCCTATTTTCTGACTATCCTTCCCCCTTGAGAGACTGTGTCGCAATTAGAAAGGGATTGCAGATCAACAATAAAAATATTCATGGGAAATCCATATTGATATAATACGATAGAAGCCGATGAAACAGGAGTAAGGATGGCCTATCGATATGGCAA
>JBAQGA010000182.1:0-10605 GCA_049287565.1 Candidatus Aminicenantales bacterium | reverse complement strand
GACCTGGCCCTTGTCAGGTATATGGGAAGTGACCCGGGCAATGAATTCCAGATAGTCCATCCCCTCCATCTCTCCGGCCTCTCTCCCGTACCGATAGCACACCTGGGCTCGCTTTTCATCGAGGGAGTGATTGAAGTCAACTATTATTTCCCTCCCCCATTGCCTCAAGCCTAAATGTTACCGAAGAATCGGCGTTCTGTCGAGGCCTATTGGAGTAACCTCACCAGATAAATCGGGCGCGTTTAGGCCGGCGTATACAAGACCTCTTGCCATCACGTGACGCCAAGCCCGGACTCTTCGCTGTAACGTTCGTAGTTGCACATCAGGAAAGCGTCCGGGTTGCTCTTCCTGGAGACGCTCGAAAAGTTCCTTGGCTGTGGCGTCCGGTTTGTCATGGAGCCAAAGGAGGATATCCGGCCAGACCGATTCAAACGGGTCCTTACGAGTGCGCCAATAGTGGGCCTTCTTAGGGGAAGTGCGATGGGTAGCACGGACTTCCCCCTGTCGCCACAGCTCTCCTAGCTGCCTCATGAACTGCTCAAGACTCTCTCGGCCCGGCCCTGCAGCCGAGGTATCACGGCAGGCTAACACCGCCAGCCCCGCCTGTTGTTGCCGAATCCGATGAAGCAGATCCAACGGGTCAACGGATTTGCCCTGTAATTCCAGCGACTTCTTTATGTCACTGGGCACGGCCGGATGGCTCAAAAGACGGTCGCAGGGTGTCATTGGCTTATCATAATATCTTCTTACTTTTGCGGCTATCTTTTCCTTTTCCCGCAACTTGAAGGACGGCTGGAAATGGTTTACATAAAGCCGGGCGGCCTGATAAAGGGTCACCAGGGCTTGGCCGGCGACGATTCCCGTGTAACGATCGTGGCCAACGAACCGACGGATAACGGCCCCATTCTTCTGTTCAATCCAAGCTTGATCGTTCTTTCGATAAGCTCGAGATCTTGTGAACTCAATGTGTTTTCCCTGGCAGTAGTCCAGCAAAGTGTCGTTGATGAACGCGCTATCGTTATCGGAGTCGATTCCCAGGACAGGGAAGGGAAGCTGTCGGATGATCACCTCGAGAGCTTCCACCACTAGTTCCTGGCTTCTGGCAAGGAGAGGAACACTCTCTATCCATCCCGAGCAAACATCGACCGCAACCAGACTATGGATATAGGCCCCAGCCGTCGAGCCGCCGTTATGCTCAACAAAATCAATCTCCAGATATCCAGGTGGCGGGTCATTCCAGTCGGCGAAGGTTCGGACTCGGACATTTCCGCTCGGCTTTTTAGGCCTTGGCCGTTTCCTCTTGTCGGGCTTAGCTTCTTTTCGTATCGGCTGTAAGAGCCTGTCCAGGGTTGAAGCGCTTGCCACTAAAAGACATCTCCGTACTTCCGGATCGAGCTGCAGATGGCCATGTCGCTCCATAGCATCCACCAGAGCAGGCAAGACAGCTTTCAACCTTTTCCCACAAATCCGATCTCCTGCTTCCCATATGACAACCAGAGCCTCTCTAACCGCCTCATCGTAAATGCGGCGGCCATGACACCGTTTGAATTCATGTTTAACAGAGTGCGATTTGAGAAGTCGAATGGCATGCTTTCGATGGAATCCCGTCAATGCTTTGAACTCATCCAATATCTTGGTCTTTCCCAGCTTCGATGAGACTCCATAACGTTCACGGAGAGCTCCGATGAGCTCTCCCTTTGTGCCTTTGCTGATGTGAGTAGACATCGTTGCTCTCCTTTTTCGGTAACATTTTGTTGAGGCAACGACATAATCTCAGTAACAAATACATTGAGTCAATGCGGAGGCTGTGCGGATGAGAACAACTGTTGAATTGTCCGATGATCTGATCGCCGCGCTCCATGCGCTGGCGGTGAAAAAAGGATATCGGGGCTACTCCAGGATCATGGAAGAGGCCGTCAAACACTATCTTCGCGACCATGAAAAAAAAGAGCAATCTTTGAGCGTCCTGATGAAGATGAGGGGAAGCTGGAACGCCGAAGAAGCCGCAGAGACGAAGAAAAAGCTCGAGGAGATACGAAAAAATTGGCGCGCTTAGTGGTCGCGGACACAGACGTCGTCATCGATTTCTTCACGGATACTCCCCCACTCGCCCGGGTCCTGACGGATCTGCTGAAGGAAGGGCGCCCGGCCGTCACGGCGATCACTGTTTTTGAGTTGTACGCGGGGGGGCGACGCGCTAAAAGGCTGAAGCAGATGGAGGCATTCTTTGAGCGCGTGCCTGTCTTCTCGCTCGACCTGGTGGCGGCCGCCCATGCCAGCAAAATCTATACGGATTTAAAATCGGAGGGGATGACCGTCGGCAACCAGGACATCCTTATCGCCGGGATCTGCCTGGCGAACGGCCTGCCTTTACTTACCCGGAACAACGCGCATTTCGCCCCTATCAAAGGGCTGGCAATTTTCTCTTAGACGGGCTTTGGTGGACTTGCGGACGGGCGAAATCCCGGGCCTCGAGCCGGTTAGCGCCGAAACTTGACTCCGGGCCGCCTTCTATAGGCTTCTTTTCGTTGTCTGACGGTTTCGATCCAGATGTTTTTTTGTTTGTCGATAAAATAAATGATCCTGTAGGAACCGACTCGCAATGAAAATTCTCCTTCCAAGTCACCGAGGAGCTTTTTCCCGACTAGGGGATTTGAATGGATCTTCCTCAGAGCCGCTTCAACCTTGGGCTGGCTGTTTTTGGGCAGCCGAAGGAAGCTTTTTTGGAAGGTTCGGGTTAGGAAAAGAGCCATGCCTCAATTCAGCGTTTCTCAGGCAATTTTTTGCCAAAGAACTCTTCGTAGGTGGTGAACCCGCCCTCAAGAACGTCTTTCTTCGCCTCGAGAATCTCTTCCAGAAGCTTCCGGTCGGCCAGGACCTCAAGCGTCTCCACCTCCTCCGGGCTGAGGATGACGGCTTTCGCTTTCGACCTCTGGACGACGATGTAGTGAGACCCTTTGGCCACGTCCTTGATGATCGAGGCGAGCGAGTTGCGGAGCTTCGAAATGCCGACGACTTTGTCCATTTGTGGTTTCGGGCTAATTGTACTATTCATTGTACTATTTGTCAAATGGCACATCTTTGTTCTTGAAACGCTCTTCTATTGAATACGACGGAATGAGGAGCCTCGATTTCTCAAGCGAAAGGATGAAAGGCAACTCAATACTCTCATTGCCAATTTCGGAAATGAGCGGCTGGAAGCGAATTAGAGAATTGCGAAGCCTACTCCTCGGCGAAGGCGTCCTTGAGGAGCCGGCTCTGGCGGCTGAAGGCTAGGCGCGGGCTGCGGGTCTCTTTCATCAGAGAGATCTCCTGGGTGACGAGGCGGGCGATATACATCGTCTGGGTGGCCGCTTTGCGGGACTCCCGCTGGAAAAGCGGATGATCGCGGTTGATATAGACGACGTTTCCCTCGGAGAAACATTCCGGCCCGAGCGGGCCGAAAAAGTCGAGGCAGACGGAAACACTTTCCGTGCCCATGCGCATCCGCCGGACGATGGCGTTGGGGGTGACCCTTTTGACCAGGGGATGGCGGCGTTTCTTTTTTTTCGGCGGCGCTTCCTTTGCGGCTTTGGGCGGGGCGGGGCGAATCTCGGTGTCGGGCGGCCTCTCCCCTTTCCCCTTGCCGTGGCCGGCGACGACGGCCCCGCCGCCCGCCTCCCCGGGCTCCTCGGGCTCGCCGTATTCGATCGGACCGAACGGCGAAAGCTCGGGGTTCCGGGCCAGCGCCTTATGGATGCGCTGCAGGGCCTCGTTGACGGCGCGGCTCGCCTTGCGCTGTTCGCTGCGGTCGGCTTCTTTGCCCAGGGCTTTCCCGATGATGCCGACGACCTTTTCCATGATCTTGAGGAATTCTTGGTATTCGTCCGAATCGACAATGAAGCTCGACCGGTCGGAGGTGATGGGAAGGAAATCGGCGCAGATCTCGCCCTTGACCCGGGCCACCGCCTTCCCCCATGACTCCATGCCGAAGAGGCCTTTTTTCACCGTGGCGCCCTTGACTTTGACCTCAATGCCCAGGTCCTTGAAGTCGGCGGCCGACTTGGGGGTGATGACGATTTCGCCCGTGACGGGGCCGTATTTCGTGCCCTCGAGGAGCGGGATTCTCCGGCCGACGAGGCTCCGGGGGTAGAGGCGGCGGCCGTTGACATAAACGGCGAAATCGGGCGCTTTGAGCGGGACGCTCTCGATGAGCTTCCTCTCCACGTCTTCGACCAGGAAGGACTTGGAAAGCTCGGAGAGAATGACCGTTGTGCCGTCGCCGCTCTGAGCGTCGGCGGTGAGGATTTCGCAGGGAAGATGCCACTCGTCCTTGGCTTCCTCCCAGACCTTCTTGTCGAAGACGACGCGGGCGACGAATTCCTTGTGCCGGGTGATGAGCTCGAAACGGGAGGCGGCGGCCAGGGAGGCGAATTTTCCGATCCCGAACTGTCCGATCCGGACGCGGCCGAACCGGGGCGAGCAGGAGTGAACGACCTTCTCGTCCGAGCCGATGATGAAATACTGCTCGAGGCCGGCGAAGTCCATGCCGGCGCCGTTGTCGCTGACTCTGATCTCGGCGGGCGACACCTCGACGCGCACCTCCGTGGCGTCGGCGTCGTAGGCGTTGTTGACGAGCTCGCGAAGAAGCTCGACGCTCTCGGCGTAAAGGCGCTCGCCGATCGAAACGATGTGCCGCTTGTCGACGGTCACCTCGAGTTTTTTCTTTTCTTTGACTTCCATCGGCTCCATGATACAAGAATTGGGGACAGTATATCAATGTCCCATTTTTCCGAACTGGGCGCTTGCGGGGAATTCGGAAACTGAAGGATTGTTCACCTGAGGCCGAATCGCGAGGCCAGTTCTTCGACTTTTTTTAATCCCAAGTCTTCAGGGCTGAAACATGCTTGATCCGGTCGAAGTCGGAATCGTTATGGAGGAGATAGAGCTCATTGTCGATGGCCGTCTGGGCAATCAGCAGGTCGATGGAACTCCCTGCGGCCATCCCCTTGAGGCGCAACTCGAATGACATCCTGGCGGCCCCGACAACGGACTCACGTCCGTCCCTGAGGTCGTAGAAAGCCTGAGATTGAAGATATACCTTGAGCAGCTTGAAATCCTTGTCCGTCGCCGCACCCTGGAGGACTTCCAAGAAAATGAGCGGGCTGATCCCGAAAGGAATCTCCCGGTCGATGACCTCAACAAATTTTTGAACAGCGGGATTGTCCTCGCCTTTGAGAAAATCAATCAAAACCGAGGTGTCGACCAAGATCACCGGGACCTCAGCTTCTTATAATCATAATCGCCGGCAAATCTCACCTTTCCCCGGATCTCTGTCAGGTCCCTTTTCTTCAGGTTTCGGACGAATTCTTCGAGGGCCTTGTGGACAAGATCCCGCTTTGTCTTCAATCCCGAGAGCGTCAGGGCCTCTTTCACGAGCGCGTCATCGATCACGATATTTGTCCTCATTATTACACCTTACTATACACATTATAAGGTGTAAGAATGGGCAAGTCAAGAGATGGCGATCGTTTCTCATCCTTCCTCCTCCATCCGGGGCCTCAGCGATGAAGCTGGCTTGCTTCAGGGAATATGCGACAGCGCTTCAAATAGGACTGTTCCTGTTTTTTCTTGACAGAGGGGAAGCGCGGCAATACGATGAGTCCGTCCGCAAGGATAGAACGAAAACAAGGAGGGACACCGATGAGTCTTGAAACGAAAGACTTTTACGAAAAGTACGCGCGCGGCGCCATGGGCCGCCGCAAATTTTTGGAAAAGCTGGCCTCACTCGCCGGCGGGACGGCCGCCGCGGTCGTCGTCCTGCCGGCCTTCGGAGGAGGGGGCAGAGACTACGGTGACGCCGCCCGCCAGCTCGTGCCCAAGGACGACCCGCGGCTGGAGACACAATACATCAAGTATCCGACAGAGAGCGGCGAGATACGGGCATACCAGGCCCGGCCGAAAGGCGCGGAGAAACTCGCCGCTGTCATCGTCATCCACGAAAACCGGGGGCTCAACGCCCACATCGAAGACATCACCCGGCGCGTGGCCCTCGAGGGGTTCATGGCCGTCGCCCCGGACGCTCTGACGACTTTCGGCGGCACCCCGGAAAACCCCGACAAGGCACGTCCCCTCTTTCAGAAGCTTGACCGCGAGGCCAACACCAAGAACTTCGCCGCCGCCGTTGCCTACCTAAAGACATATCCCCAAGCGACGGGTAAGGTCGGCTGTATGGGATTCTGCTGGGGCGGCGGGGTCACGAACCAGGTAGCCGTGCATGCGCCGGAGCTGGACGCGGCCGTCCCCTTCTACGGCAGCCAGCCCGCGCCCGAGGACGTCCCCAAAATCAAGGCGGCCATGCTTATCCATTACGCCGGCGATGACGAGAGGATCAACGCCGGCATCCCGGCCTTCGAGGAAGCCCTCAAAAAGGCGGGCGTCGAGCACACGATTTACATGTACGAAGGCGCCGGGCACGCTTTCATGAACGACACGGGGTCCCGGTACAACAAGGAAGCGGCCGACCTCGCCTGGCGGCGGACGATCCCCTTCCTCAAGGAGAAGCTCAAGTCTTAGTGTTCTCCTTCCGGCTGCTCCAGACGGCGGCCACCGCATCGACGAAGGGCCGGACGTAATTGAAAAACTTCCTGTAGCCGGCGCAGAGATAGTTGAGGCCCGGCTTTCCGTCGGCGGCGCGCACGAAGCGGTTCTTTGGGCACTCCCCGTTGCACATCTCCCTGACCTCGCAGGAAAGGCAGACGCGCGGCAGCTTTTCGAGCTTGGCCAGTCCAAAGGCGCGCTGGGCCGGGCTTTCGAGGAGAGAGAGGAGCGGCGTTTCGCGGATATTGCCCAGGCGGTGCTCCGCGTCGACGTAGTGATCGCAGGAGTAAAAATCGCCGTTCCGTTCGACGACCGGGATGTCGCCGCAGACAGGCCGGAAGATGCAGAGCGAATGCTCCTGGCCGAAGGACGCCCGGGCCGCCTCCTCGATGATCTGCACCTTGATATGGCCGATGTCGCGGCTCTGCCACTCGTCGAATACGGCGCAGAGAAAATCGCCCCATGCCTCGGATGGAACGGATTCCGGGCTTACGCCTCCAGGAGCGCCCGGCTGCGGGACGACGAGAGGGAGGAAAGTCACGTAGGAAGCGCCGATATCTCTGAAGAAACCGTAGACGTCCGCCGGGCGCCGGACGTTGGCCGCGCTGACAACGCAGAGGATGTCAGTCGCGACGCCGTGCCGCCGTAGGACCTCGTAGCCACGCATCGTCTCGTCGAACGTGGACCGCCCGTCCCGGGTCAGGCGATGAAGATCATTGAGCTCCCGCGGTCCGTCCAGGCTAAGCCCAACGGAAAACTCCTCGGCGCCGAGGAAGCGCCCCCAATCGTCATCGAGCAGCGTGCCGTTGGTCTGTATCCCGTTAGCGATTCGGCGGCCGGGCGGGGAGAGCCGGCGCTGGATTTCGACGATCGTCCGGAAGTAACCGACGCCCAGGACCGTGGGCTCACCGCCGTGCCAGGAGAAGCGGATGATCTCGTCGGGAGAAGCGGCGATGTGCTGGGCGATGTACTCCTCGAGGAGGCCTTCGGGCATGTGGAAGGGGCCGGATTTGGAGCCGGGAGATCCAGCCTCAGCGTCTAGCGGCCCTTTTTCGAGATAATAGCAATAGCGGCAGGCCAGGTTGCAGGCGGCCCCGGACGGCTTGACGAACACCTGGAATCCGCGTGAAGCGACAGTCATGAATGAATTGTGATTAATCGGGAACAGTATATCATTTCCCGAATTTCGCTGTCCCCATTTTTCATTTATTGCCATTCTCCTAAACTTTTGATAGAGAAAGAGTGAGGAGACACTCATGAAATACCGTTTTTGGATTATTTGTTTTATCGGCTTCGTTTTCTTTCTTGGCTCGATAAGCGGAGCGGCAGGCAGCCGGCAGGCGCCCCCGCAGAAGCCGGCGGCCGAGGCGCCAGCCAAACCTGCTCCGGTCCCGCCGCCGGAAAAGCCGCTCGCCATTACTCACCACACCGTCACCATAGGCGGACGGCCCATCGCCTACACCGCCACCGTCGGCACCCTGACCGTCATTAAGCGCGACGAAACGCCGGGCGCCAACATCTTTTTCATGGCCTATACCCAGGACGGGATCAAAGACCTCTCGGTCCGCCCGGTCACCTTCGTCTTCAACGGCGGTCCCGGTTCCTCCTCGGTCTGGCTCCACATGGGCGGCTGGGGGCCGCGCCGCGTGCTGATGACGGATGAAGGCTTTGCGGTCAAGCCGCCGTACGGCCTGGTGGATAACGAGAACTCGCTTCTGGACGTGACCGACCTCGTCTTTATCGATCCCGTCTCCACGGGCTACAGCCGGCCGCTCCCCGGCGAGAACAAAACCCAGTTTCACGGCATCGCCGAGGACATCGCCTCGGTCGGCGAGTTCATCCGCCTGTACGTCACCCGGTTCGAGCGCTGGGGCTCGCCCAAATTCATCCTGGGCGAAAGCTACGGCACGACGCGGGCCGCGGGGCTCTCCGGTTACCTCCAGGGCCGCACCACGGGGATGTACCTCAACGGCATCGTCCTGGTTTCGTCCGTACTCGACTTTCAGACGATCACCTTCCAGCCGGGAAACAACCTGGCTTATGCGCTGTTCCTGCCCCATTACACGGCCACCGCCTGGTATCACAAAAAGCTCGCGCCCGAGCTCCAGGCGCGAAGCCTGGAAGAGGTGCTGAATGAAGCGGAGGATTTCGCCGCCGGCGAGTATCTGACGGCGCTCTTCCAGGGCAACCGGCTGGCGAAGGAAGAAGCGGAAAAGACCGCCGCGAAGCTCGCGGCCTTCACCGGGCTCAGCCGGGAATACATCGGGGAGAGTAACCTGCGGGTGCGGCATGACCGTTTCGTCAAGGAGCTGCTGAGGACGAACTTCGAGACGGTGGGAAGGCTCGACAGCCGGTTCAAGGGCCGGGACGCGGACGCGGCGGGCGAAAATTACGAGTTCGACCCCTCGAGCGCCGCCATCCAGGGCGCCTTCTCCACCATGTTCAACAAGTATGTGAGGACGGAACTCGGTTATAAGGAGGACCTGCCCTACGCCATCTACGGAAATGTCTATCCCTGGAATTTCATGAGCCGGCCCGAGGAAGCGGAGCAGACACCGGGCGCGCCCGGCCGCAGCCGGTCCGGCAGATTCGGGAACCTCAACGTGGCCGAGACGCTGCGCCTGGCCATGAGCGAGAACCCGTTCCTCCAGGTCTTTGTCGCCAACGGATATTATGACGGCGCCACGCCCTACTTCGGGACGGAATACACGTTCAGCCAAATCGGCCTCAACCACGAATTCGAAGGGCGGGTTAAGATGGGCTACTACGAGGCCGGGCACATGATGTACATCCACAAACCCTCATTCATCAAGCTCAAACAGGACCTGGCAGAATTCATCAGGGCCGCGTCCGGGAAGTAGGAGGAAGGGATTAAGGGGACACTCATTTTATCTCCTGAAAAAGCTAGTGTTCCCACGAATTGGGGTTAGTGTCCCTTGAATTACTGATGAGCGCTCGGGCTAGACCAGGGGATTCCTGGCCTTGAGCCCGGGGAACCGGCTGAAATCCCGGTCGACCGTCCAGAGTTCGCTCGCGCCGTGCTGCATGCAGATCGCGGCCACCCGCGCGTCGTGAACCTTCGGGCCGACGATCCGGCCGGACCGCAAGAGAGAACTCAGCTGACTCCAGTGCTCCTCCGATTCGGCGAGGAGGATAAGGCTGGGCGATTCGAGCCAGGCTTCCACCTGGTCGGTGGCCTTGCCGAGCGGGGTCGGCGGGTCATAAATGCGCGGGTGGGTCACGATCGCCAGGAACTCATGGAGACACGGCCAGGGAATCGCCCAGGCCTGGCGTCCTTCGGCCAGCCCGACCAGGGAGGCATAAGCGGCTTCATGCCAAGGAGAATCTTCCCGGTGGGCATAGACCAGGAGGTTGCTGTCGACGGCGATCAACCACCCCTCCCCTCGTAACTCACGTCCAGAATCTGGTCCCAGGTCGCGCCCGCCAGATGCGGCTGCAGGCCCCGGCCTTTGAAAGTGGCCTTGCGGAGACGAAAGCCTTTCTTTTGGCGCCGGCGGCGGTCCGAAATCACCCGGCGCAGCCCTTCCTCGACCAAGGACCTGAGAGTGCTGCGTTCCTGGCGGGCGAGCCGGCGGGCTTCGCGAAAAAGACTATCAGCAATATGTATGGTTGTCTTCATATGGCTAGCCATATCATAGTTCATGTCCAGTGTCAACCCAATAAATCAATTTGCGCGACGGTCCATAGTTCCGCCGCGGGCCAGGAGCCGCCTCGCCACTAGAAGAGGACGATCGGCACGAATAAAAATCTCAAATATTTTGATGGACCTTCCCCCCTCTCCTTCTTCCTCCCCCACCAGGGGGGAGGAGGTTTGCTTAACGAGAAGTCCCGGACGTTTTTCTCTCGACCGGGGATGATGTAAAAAATTCCCTCTCCCTGGAGAGACTGTGTCGCAATTAGAAAGGGATTGCAGATCAACAATAAAAATATTCATGGGAAATCCATATTGATATAATACGATAGAAGCCGATGAAACAGGAGTAAGGATGGCCTATCGATATGGCA
>JBAQGA010000181.1:0-25496 GCA_049287565.1 Candidatus Aminicenantales bacterium | reverse complement strand
CTCGGGGCAGTGGCATCGAAACCGCGCCCGTTTTCTCCCAGCGCGGAAAACGGGCTCGATTCGTCGTTCGCTCTTCTCTCCCTCCGGTCGAGAAACCGTGCCCGCTCACTCCTCATACGGGTTTCTCATGCCACTGCCCCTCGTCTTGGTCACAAAAGGTATGCCCGCTCATGCAGGGATTGATGTGGCTGGGTTTCTGTATTAGAATCGGAGCACAGTTTTCGATCGGGCAATCCTCTCGGCTGGAGGTTCGGGGATGAAGAAATTCGCGATATACCTATTTTCCCTGGCAGCAAAAGATGAACCCTCACCGGTCGATGTTTTCTCGAAGGATGGAGTCTATCTCTATAAAACGACCTATCCGTTTATCCCGGCCGCCATAAAGCACGGCTGCCTGTACGAGGTCCGAACGGACGAGGAGACGGACGAGGTCAGGATCGTCCGCCACCGAATCAAGAACTGGGCCCAGATGGCGATCGGCAAGTTCTGAAAGCCGTCAGCTCTTCTTGAAGACTTTTTCGATCTCTTCGATGCCCACGCCGAAAATTTTCCGGGCGATCTCGTCGAGGGCGGCTTTCTCTCCCTGGAAATGGCTCGTCGTGTGAACATGGGTGAGGGTTTCGCCGGGAGCGAGAGCGGCCGCCGGTGAGGAGGATTCGAGTTCGTAAAAGGGTCCGAGCGGTTTGGCGCCCGGCGCGGGTGGACCGTCGTTGTAGCTGTTGACGACATCTCCGCCGAAGGGATCTTCCTGGATCTCCCACATCGAGTTCACATAGTCAGTCGCGCCATCGGGAACGGTCAGGTGGACGACGGTTAGAACATCGTTCGCGGCGTCATAGCTCCCGGCGAAGGATTTGACGCGCCTGGGGGAGATCCCGATCTTGCTTCTGTACTGGCCGTCGCCGCAGAAGAAGAGAATTCTGTCCTTGACGATGAGCCTGTCCGCGGGGACCTTGCCGAAGTATGTGTCGTTGACGACAGGGCCGAGATCCTCCTCCGCCCCTGCCTTGAACGGGATAACGATGGTCGTTTCCGGGGAGGGGTTGAACATCCCGATGATCCAGATCGACAGCATCCCTGTATCCTTAGTCCATGGCTCCAGGCCGGTGTTCGTGATCGCGTTTTCAGAAGCGAAGGCGACCATTTTGATGCTCCCCGGCACAGGGATTCCCAGGGCCCCGACCTCATCCTTCCCGAGAATACGGACGACCCGGTTGAGCTCGAGGTCGAATTCCGTCCCGGAATAGTTCACCAGATGCATGGCCTTGCGGAAATGGATGCGATCATTTGCCTGGGCGGCAACGTCATAGTCGCCCTCGTTGATCGGCGGCGGGGTGAACCAGTGCTCGAGGTCGAAGGGATCGTCCTTCTTGAAAAAGATGGAGAACTGGCCGCCCTCGGGGCCGAGCCAGAAGCGGTCCTCGCCGCCGAAGGCATTCATGTGAAGGTTGTTCTGTCCGGAGGCGATGAAATCGCGGTTGATCCAGCCGAAGCTGAGCCCGTCGGCTCCGCCCGCGGTGCTCGTTATGACCCGGCCCTGGAGGTCCGGGCTGACGATGACTCTGGCCAGGCCGTCTTGTCCGGAGAGGACAACAGCCTTAGTGTGGGCCTGAAGAAAGGCGACATCATCCTGGAAAAGAATGCCCTCTCCGGCCTTGGGCCTTTTTCCGCAAGCGGCCATAAGAGCCGCAATGAGGAGCACAGACCATATTATGGACTTCATAGGACCTCCTTTCTTCGCGGTCCTTATTATCGACCAAAACGCGGCCCCACTCAACCGCCGTTGTTGTTGACATCGTCAATCGGCGGGAGATAGATTAAGGGCGCGAGGTGATCATGCGCAAGATCGTCGATATCTATCTTCCCCTGGACAGCCGGCCCGCGGCGAACAAGGAGGTCTGGCCAGTGGCCATCCGGCAGACCGTTGAGGTCGTCCGAGTGATCAAGAAATGCGGCTGGAGGCCGAATATCCTCAACCCCGACAGGCCCGTCGCCAGCGTGGCCGAAGGCCTGCGGGTGATCAAGCGCGCAAAGGGAGATCGGTTTATCAATTTCCTGGCCGGCTGGGCCTATCCCGATTTCTCGGTCAGCCCGATGTGGCAGCTTCCGGCAGACCTGCCCAAGCTTCTCCTCGGCAGCGCCATCCTCGATTTCCCGGGAAGCGTTGGATTGCTCGCCGCTGCCTCGGGGACCGCCCACGTCGGCATCAAGACCGACAGACTGTTCATTGAGCGATTCGAAAAGCACGATGATTACGCCGCCGCCCTGGACATGTTTCTCAACCAAGGTGGCTACCGGCCTCCCTACCCCAAGACCATCAAGGTCGAAGTCGGGGAGAACCAGCGGAAAAAAGCCAAGAGGATCAAGGACAAGCTCAGCGGGTCTATCTACGGAGCCGTCGGCCCGCGCTCCATGCAGATGTGGAACAAGATGTCGGAGGCGGACTTCCTCCGCTACTTCGGCATCGCCCGGGAGGGCTTCGACGGCCTCCGGCTCGCCAAGATGGCCGAAAGGGTCCCCGAAAAGCGCGCCCAGCGGGCGGTGGACTTTCTCCTCCGCAAGGGAATGGACCTGCGTTTCGGCCCAAACCCGAAAAAGAACCTGACCAGGGAAATGGTGGTTTTCCAGATGAAGGTCTATTTCGCCCTACTTGAGCTTATCGAACAGTTTGGACTCGACTTCATCGGCGTCCAGGACCAGCTCGACTGGATCGAGCACTATCCGACGACAGACCTGACCCTCGCCCTTCTCAACAACAAGCTAAGGCCCGAATCGGACGGGACGACGGTGGTCGCGGCCACCGAAGCGGACGACGGCGCAGCCCTGACCATGCATCTCCTCAAGCTCATCAGCGGGGGCCAGGCCGTCGGGTTTAACGACTTTCGTTACTGGGACCCGGCCCGGGGTCTCTACTGGTTCGTCAACTCCGGCGCCCTGGCTCCCTTCTTCGCCTATGGGAGGGACGATTCTCTGTCAGGGTCCTGGTCGGAGCGCCAGACCCCGATGTATTTCAAGGAGGGCGGCGGAACTTGTTCGGTGGTCGTGCGCGTCCCGGGAGTGGTCACCTGGGCCCGTTTTTCCTACCGTAACCACAAGATCTATTTAGCGGCCGGCCGAGGCATCACCGATGTGCCGACAGACAGACAATGGAAGGAACGGTCGCGTAAGTGCAACCCCGAATGGCCGCACTGGTACCTCAAGCTCTGCGGCCGGATCGAATGGAAGCTCAACTCCAACCATCCGATCACCGTCCTGGGGGACCACCTGGCCGACCTCAAGGCGGTCGCCGAAGAGCTCCGCATCCCTTTCGAATGCTACGACTATCGGACTCCCGATGAGATCAAACGCGGCGCTACGTTATGACGGGACCTTGCGACGGATGAACCTGTCAAGTCATTTAAAAAGGTAACCATGGGAGGTATCATCTTGTCATTTAAAAACCTTACCATGATGGAGGTTGACAAGGGGGCCTCCTGGTCTGGTACGAACATAAACATTGGCTCCAAACATCCTGGCGATCGCATGCAGCGCCGCTTCTTCGGTGGCCTTAAGTTTCTCTTCAGCCGCTTTAGACTCAGAGGATCGGGGAAGGAAGTGGCGGAGTGACCAAATCAGCTCCAGTTTTTCTTGGACACGAGAGGCCAGCTCAAAGGGGTCCGTTTGGCGGCGGAGGCGAGAGAGTCCCTCGAGCTGCTGCGCGTTGCCGGCCTTCAGGTTCACCAAACGGTCCAGAGGTGTCTGGGGATGGTCATAATGGCGGGTCCGCCGGGAGCCCTTAACAATCGCTTGCATCAGCTTCACAGACGGCTGGAACAAGTTCATATACAGGCGCAGTTCGTTGCGGAACAAGTCATTCATGGCCTCCAGGGCCTCAGAAGAGTCATAGCGGTCCCAGCCGATGAGTTTTCGGACATGGGTCCAGTTTTTCTGCTCGATATGGGCGTTATCATCTTTCTTGTAGGGACGACTCCGGGTGAACTGGAGGTGGCGGGCATCGCAATAGGCCTTCAGATGCCAGTTGATGAACTCCGAGCCGTTGTCCGAGTCGATCCCCAGCACCGGGAAGGGCAGGACTTCCGTGATCTCCTGAAGGGCTTCAATGACAGATTTTTCCCCTTTGCCCATGACCGAGCAGCTTTCGTCCCAGGTGGAGGCGATATCGGTCAGATTCAGAGTATAGATAAACTCGCCCTCGGCACAACTCCCGCTGTGAGAGACCAGATCCAACTCCAGGTAGCCCGGAACTTTGACATCCCAGTGCTCACAACGCACTTCGATCCGATGGCGGAGCAAGGTGCCGGGCTTAGTCCGGCCATAGATCCGGCGCCGGAGCTGGCGTTTCTTATCCCGCAGCGCCCGGTCGATCGTGCTCGGGCTGACAGCCAACAGCTTGGTCTCCTGAGCTTCACGGAGGCCGAACCGCCGGCGGATCCAGGGCAACCACAGTCTCAGGATCTCCTTCAGGCGGACTGACCAGGGATACCCGGCCGTCTCCCAGACCTTCTCGATGATCCTCATGACCTCAGGCGGGTAGAGCTTTCCCCGTCGGCGGCGCTTTCGAGGAGCAGCCTGGCCTTGATTGGCTCGCCACTGACTGATTCTCCTGATGGCGTACTTGCGGTGGTAACCACAGACCTCGCAGACTTCATTCAAGATGCGAGTCTTAGACTGCTTGAGGCACTTGTGGTAGCGTTCATAGATGGCATCCATGTAGGCTTTTCGGCTCTTGAGCTCCATGTCCTAACCTCCTCTCTCGAGAAGATTAGGCTACCAGAAAGCTCTCTTTTCTCCCGCCAGCTACGGTAACATTTTTAAATGACAAGACATATCCTCCTTCGGTAACATTTTAGATGACTCGATGCGGGGTCTTGAAGTCCGGCCGGGAAAGTGGTAAAATAATTAACAATCGAATTCACAAATCAGCCCATTCGGTGGAGAGTTTCTATGAACCGAAGACTCATCAGACCAAACTTGGCCGAGATCCGTGATAACCGGGAAAAGGAGCACCGCGACTCGGACAAGCGAAAGATGCACCCTCCCTATGATACCCACGCGGAGAACTACTATTATCTCAAGCAGATGAACAAGAAGACCAAGATGGCCGTGGTCTTCGTCGACGGCCAGGTCATCGAGGGGTTCATCGAGTGGTACGACCGCCACTGTTTCAAGCTCAACCGGGATGATGCTCCCAATCTGTTGGTTTACAAAGCCAACATCAAGTATCTCTATAAGACGGAAGGCCCTAAGGAAGAGGCGGATATCAAGAAGAAGAGCCGATGACTCTTCCGAGGATCGGGATCACGCTCGGTGATCCGGGGGGAGTGGGGCCGGAGATCGTCCTCAAGGCCTTTGCCGGGGAGTATAGGCTTCCCCCGGCTGAATACGCCCTTTTCGGTTCCGAGCGCGTCCTGCGGGCGGAGGAAAAGTCCGTCGGGATCCACTTCAACTTCGAGCCGGCCGGCGGCCGAAAGCCGGTTTCATCCGGAACCTTATCCTTTCGCGATCTTCCTGTCTCTCCAAAGACTCTGAAGAAAGGGATATCGTCCGCCGAGAACGGGCTGGCGTCCTTCCGATATTTCAAAGCCGCCGTCGACGAAGCCCGAAAGGGACGGCTCGAGGCTGTTGTCACGGCCCCGATTTCCAAAAAGTCGTGGGCGCTGGCCGGTGTTCGCTATAGAGGTCATACCGAGTACCTGAGCCGGCTCTACCCGGAGGCCATCATGGCCTTTTGGTCCGAAACGCTCAAGGTGGCACTGGTGAGCCATCATCTGTCTCTGAAGGCGGCCTTGAGAAAAGTCGAGAAGGAGAACCTGGGGAATTTTTTCCGCGGCCTGGACAGAAGTCTGAAAAAAGTGTGCCCCGGAGGGTTCGAATTCCTGGTCGCCGGGCTCAACCCGCACGCCGGGGAGGACGGCCTGCTGGGCCGAGAAGAGATCGATGAGGTCACTCCGGCGATCAAGAAAGCGCGCCGGGAAGGAATCAGGATCAGCGGCCCCTTTCCGCCCGACGTTGTTTTCCGGAAGGCCTTGCGGCAGAAAAACAGGATCGTCATTGCCCTGTATCATGACCAGGGCCTCATCCCCTTCAAGCTGGAAGCGTTCGAGACCGGGGTCAACGTCAGCCTGGGCCTCCCTTTTATCCGGACCTCTCCCGACCACGGCACGGCTTTTGACATCGCCGGCAAGAACGCCGCCTCTCCCGCAAGCCTCGTCGAGGCGATCAAGCTGGCCGCCGCCCTCTCTAAGACTCCTTAGCGGGAGTTGTTTTTTTATCCGCAAAATAAGCGTCTTCGGTCTCGGGTTCCAGATGGATCATGAACCAGTCCATCTGTTTGTCTCTGGCCTGCTGAAGCCTGATCCCGTGGGCCTGCCCGGGATAGATAAACCAGTCGAATTGTTTACCCGCCTTGAGAAGAGCATCCACCAGCTGCATCACCTGGGTGGGGTGGACGTTGTCATCGACGGCGCCGTGCTGGAGCAGAAGTTTCCCTTTCAAGTTCTTGACATAGTTGAGGGGGTTGGCCTTTTCATAGCCCTCGGAATTATATTGGGGAAGCCCCATGTACCGTTCGGTATAAATGGTATCGTAGTTCGTCCAGTCCACACCGGGGGATCCCGCGACCGCCACGTGAAAGCGGTCCGACGCCTTCAACAAGGCCATGATAGAGATGTAGCCTCCATAGGAAACTCCTGTGATTCCGACGCGGCCCGCATCCACGTAGGGACGCTGGGAGAGATAGACGACGGATGCCACCAGGTCCTCCAGATCGGTCTGTCCCAGTTTTCCGTAGCCCGCTGATTCAAACTCTTTCCCCCTGCGAAGCAGCCCGCGGTTGTCAATGTTCACGACGAGAAAGCCGAGCTGGGCCAAGGCCTGCTGGTAGCCGTCCCCGTAGTATTGATTGCTGATGGCCTTGGTGCCGGGTCCCATGTAGACCGTATAGATGACCGGATATTTCTTCTGGGCGTCGAAATCGGCCGGTTTGAATAGGATGCCGTCGAGATCGTACTTGCCGTCCCCGGATTTGAAGACGAAATGCTCGGGAGGGATGAGGCCGAGCGCTTGGTATTCTTCCTTGAAAACGGTCCTTCCCAGTTCCTTGATATACGTGCCGTCACCTTTGTGGAGGCGGAAAGTTGCGGGGCTGTCGAAAGAGCTGAAGGTGTCGGAAAAATAGCGGCCGCCCGGAGACACGCTGACCCTGTGGGAGCCCGGCTCTTTGGTCAAGCGGGTGAATTTCGACCCGTCCAGCTTGATCCGATACAGATGCGACTCCAGGCCCCGGTTTTCGTGCCCGGTGAAATAGATCCATTGGTTGTCCATGTCCACGGCTTCAATGCCGGCCACCGGGAGTTTGTGCTTGGTAACCTGACGGATGAGCTTCCCATCGAAGTCATAGAGATAGATCTCCCTCCAGCCGCTTCTTTCCGACGAGCGCAGGAAATGCGTGTTGTCGGGCAGGAAATGAATTTCATTCCCCTGCTGCATGAATCCGATGCCCTCGGTCATGAAGGCCGGCTCTTCTTCTTCGAACAAGACTCTGGACTCGCCGGTAGCGGGATCGGCGGAGAGGATTTCCACCTTGTTCTGCAGCCGGTTCATCCGTTTGAGAGTGAATTCACTGCCGTCGTGAGACCACCGTCCGTTGTAGAGATAGACGTTGGTTTCGAGGCCGGTGTCGACCTGAACCCGCTTCTTGGTCTCGACGTCGACGATGAAGAATCGGATGATCGGGTTATTCTCTCCGACCCGTGGGAAGCTCTGCATTTCGAGTTTGAAATCGTATGACTCATCATGGAGCACGGGGAACTTCCGGACAGGGCTTTCGTCGAACTGCATGTAGGCGATCTTCTTCGAATCGGGCGACCACCAGAAGCAATAGAACTGGGCGAACTCCTCGGCATAGACCCAGTCGGGGTAGCCGTTCCGCAGGTCTTCATGGCCGTCTGTGGTCAAGGCGGCAATCGTGTCCTTTTCTATGTTTCTGAGATAAAGATTGTAGTCTTCGACATAGGCCGTGTACCGGTAGTCCGGAGAGAATTCCTCCTGATACCGGGCAAACCGGACGCCCCTCTCCGGCGGACGGACCTTGAACATCCGCATCTCGTGGGTGGTCAGGTCGTAGAAAAAAACCCGGGTGTTATTGTCCCGATAGAACCGGATTTTCGCTCCGTCTTCGATGAAATCGAACTGGGTAAAAGGAAGCTTGTCGGCGGTTTCGCCCGTAACCGTGTTGTAGGCGGCGATGATTTGCTGATCATCAAACAGGGGGGATTCTTCCCCGCCGGCGGGATCGATTTTGAAGAAGGTCTTGTCCTTGCTGACAATGTAAGATCCGCCGTCGGGTGCCCAGCGGACCTCGCGGGCCCCTTCGAATGAAACGAGCTTGCTCCGTTCCGTCGTGAGCTTTTTGTAAAGTTCGTATCCCCGCACCTGGCCGAAACCGGGTATCGGCCCGACAAGGACCAAAACGAGAAGCAAAAACCAAAGCGCTGCCTTTATGCGTCTGTTCATCATGAAGCGTCTCCTTTATTGCATAGATGGATTCTCTATATATTACGGTATTTTGAGGGATTGGTTCTATTGTCAGCATTTCCGTTAGGGTGTTCCAATGGCCACAGGAAGCCGCCCTTTTCCCCCGCACCCCGGGGAACCAGTCCCGTCGGTTCCCCCCGTCAGAAAACTGACGGGCCCCCCCGCTACGGGGGCTTCAGGGCGGCCTCCTACGCCCATCATGAAGATCTCATGTTTGGAAAGGCTTCCGGTTTGATTTTTGAGTTTTTCCGGCCGGGTACGCTATAATCAAGCGTTATGTTCATCCTATCCCTTTCCATCGCCTAGAGGAGTCATCATGAGTCTTAAAAGTGATTTTGTCGGGGATATCCCCCGGCGCAAGTTTCTCGAACTGGGCCTCAAGGGAGGCCTGGCTGTGGCGGCCACACCCGCCCTGCTGCGGAGCTTACTGGCCGGCCAGGCCCCGGCCAGGTCGGAGCTCCCCTTTGAGGCCCTCAACAAGGTCATCCGTCACGCCTTGAGCCAGGGCGGCGAGTTCGGGGAGGTCTATATCGAGCACCGGATATCGCGCTCCATCCTCCTCGAGGAGGGCAAGTTCAAGAGCGCCGTTTTCGGGATCAGTCAGGGGGCCGGCGTCCGGGTCATCTCCGGGGACAAGACGGGCTATGCCTATACCGATGAGATCGCCGAGGACAAGCTCATCCGGGCCGCCGAGGTGGCCTCGTATGTCGCCCGGGGCGGGCGGACCATCAAGCCCGTGGACATTAAGGAGGAGAAGAGGCCCTCTTACATCACGGTCAAGGTCCCGCTCCAGACGGTCGCCGATGAAAAACGTCTGGAGATCATGAAGCGAGCCCATGACGCTGCGCTCGGTTACGACGCCCGGATCAAGATGGCCTCGATCGATTACTACGACGAGGTCCGCGGCCGAACGATCGCCAACAGCGAGGGACTCTACCTGAGCGACGAGCTGCCTCTCATCTTCTTCATCGTCCAGACCCTCGGCGTCGGCAGCAACACCTCCCACATGGGCCGGGAGAGGCTGAGCCGGCATTCCGGGATCGAGATGTTCGATGAGCTCAAGCCCGAGGACGCGGCCCGGACCTGCGCCCGGGAATCCATCGTCATGCTCGAGGCCAAGGACGCCCCGGCCGGAAAGATGGACGTGGTCATGCAGAACGGCTGGGGCGGAGTGCTCGTCCACGAGGCCGTCGGTCATCCGCTCGAGGGCGACAATATCGCCCGCCAGACCGGGGTGTTCGTCGGCAAACTCGGCCAGAAGGTGGCCAGCGAGAAATTCACCATGGTGGACGACGGCACCCTCCCCTGCTTCCGGGGGACGACCAACTACGATGAGGAAGGCACCCAGATGAAGCGAAACGTCCTCATCCAGGACGGTGTGCTGGTCAAGTTCATGACCGATATCCTCTCGGCCAAACAGATCAAAATGGAGCGGACAGGGAACGGCCGCCGGGAGAGCTTCCGGTATCTCCCCATCGTCCGGATGACCAACACCTTCATCGACAACCAGAACGACAAGCCGGCCGATATCCTGGCTTCGACCAAGAGCGGGCTCTACGTCCAGAGCCTGAGCGGCGGCAGTGTCAACCCGACGACGGGGGTTTTTAATTTCACCTGCCGCGAAGCGTACCTCATCGAGAACGGGAAAAAGACGACCCCGGTCAAGGGCGCTACCCTGATCGGGAACTGTCTCGATGTCATCCAGGGGATCGATGCTGTCGGGGACAACCTGGATTTCGGCCCCGGGATCTGCGGCAAGGGCCAGGCGGCCGAGGTCACGGCCGGCCAGCCCACGGTCAGGATCCGGGGGATCAACGTCGGCGGGTCACGGGCTAGGTAAAGCCGGGAGAACAGGGAGAAAACCATGGACTACAAAGAATTAGCCGAACAACTGGTCAAGAAATGCCGGAAGCGCGGAGCCGACGCGGCCGAGGTCTATCTTGAAACCAGCCGGAACCTCCGCCTCGAGGTCAGGAAGGGCGAGGTCGAAACCGTCCAGGAGGCGGCCGGATACGGAGGCGGATTCCGCGTCTTCATCCAAGGCCGGATGGCCTTCGCCAGCTCGAACGACCTCGGTGAGGAGGCCCTGGATGACGCCATCGGACGGGCCATCGGGTTCGCTAAGATTACGACCGCGGACCCGAACAATGTCCTGCCGGATGACAAGGGGATGACCTCAGTGACCGGGCTTTACGACCCCCAGATTGCGGAGGTCAAGGTCGAAGAGAAGATCGACCTGGCGAAACGGACAGAGGAACTGGCCATGAAGGATTCCCGGATCACCAAGAGCGACGGAGCGAGCTACAGAGAGGCGGAGGGTGAAGTCTTCATCGCCAATTCCAACGGGCTGGTCAAGAGCTACAAGAATGGCGGCTGCGGATTTGGGGTGTCGGTAGTGGCGGAAAAAGGAGAGCAGAAATCATCGGGCGGGGAGTTCTGCAGCCGGAGGTTCTATAAGGACCTCAAGCCGGCGGAGGAAGTAGCGGCCAAGGCGGCCCGCGACGCCTACGAGATGCTCGACCCGAAACCCGTAAAAACACAGAAAGCCGCCGTCATCTTCGACCGGGACGTCGCCTACGCGCTCCTCGGCGGGGTCCTGGGCGCTGTCAACGGTGAGCGGGTCCTGCAAGGGGCGAGCTTTCTCGCCAGGAGCCTGGGCCAAAAGATCGGGTCGGAGCTGATCACGCTCATCGACGACGGGACGCGGGAGAAAGGGATGGCCTCGGCGCCTTTCGACGGCGAGGGCGTGCCGACCCAGAAAAGGGTCATCATCGACCAGGGCGTCCTCAAGGGCTTCATGTACAACACGATCGTGGCCAAGAGGGCGGGAGTCCAGAGCACAGGGAACGCCTCGCGGGGTGCTTTCACGGACCTGCCCGGGATCGGACCGCACAGTTTCTACATGGCCGCAGGAGAGGCCAAGCCGGAAGACATCATCAGGGCGACAAAGGTGGGTCTCCTGGTCAAAGAAGTCACCGGCTACGGCATCAACCCCGTCAACGGCAATTTCAGCGGCGGGGCGGCCGGGTTCTGGGTCGAGGACGGGAAGATCGCTTTCCCGGTCAAGGGGTTGACCATCGCCGGGACGGCCGACGAGATGCTCAACGGCATCGACATGGTGGCCGACAACCTCGACCTCAACCGGACGATGACGGCCCCGACCTTCCGGGTCAAGCTTCTCCAGATCGGCGGGGAATAGCGATAGGTCCCTCACCATGAAGCGGGGTAGGCAATCCAAGATACAAAAAAACCCAAAGAGCGTTCAGAGGTAAGATTAGTCACGTCTTGACGATCGACACCCTGATCTGGGACGGGTGGACATCTGAATGGTGCACTTTGTTGTGTGCCTCCACACCCTCTGTCTCATCATAGTTATGACCACCTGTGTTCAGGTTGCGTGCGAACCTGGGAAAGTTGCTGCTCGAGACTTCTATACGAATGCGGTGCCCTGGTGCAAAATAGTT
This sequence comes from Candidatus Aminicenantales bacterium, assembly GCA_049287565.1. GTDB lineage: Bacteria > Acidobacteriota > Aminicenantia > Aminicenantales > UBA8522 > UBA8522. The sequence goes on along the minus strand of JBAQGA010000181.1, from coordinate 13,497 downwards.
GCTTGTCGACATGGAACTGACAGGGAGCTTGTAGACCTTCCCTTTTTCCATAAAGACCTCTTGGTCATAGCCTTCACGATAGCGGACACGCTGGATCGTTTCATCCAAATTATAAGCCCTTCCGTCAGGATAAACGTCCACCAACTTGACAGTAAAATCTGTGTCTTTGGCATCTGAGGATACATAAAGCGTAATCTCGACAGGCCCGCTTATTTCAATGCCTTCTTTTAAAGGATCGGTTGAGTAAACGAGGACATCGTTACGGGCTTCTATCTGCCGTTGATCAAAAGATCCTGGCTGGTACTTACTGCCCAGGCAGCAAAATCCGCCCCCATGCATGGGGACAGGATAATCTGGATCATAAGTAAACGCATCTGGATTGTCCTCTGGACCTGGAGGATTTGTGGTGAGTCCCCCGTTCCCGAAGACGCTGTTGGCCTTTCCCTTGCTGGCCAGAAAAAAAGTCACCATCTCCGTATTTTCCGGCGGCCAGGTCTCTGCTGACTGCCATTTATTAAGACCCATGGTGTAATACTGAAATCTGGGTGTTTTTTCAACGATTCCGTTGTCCTCTCCCTTCAACCAGTAGTCAAACCAATTATAGATGAGCCCCTCGAAGTCGAACCGCGCATCCCCAACATTGCGTTCGCCGACAATGGTTTCTTCGCTTCCCCTGCCGAAGGCACAATGACACCCCGGTGCAATGACCGCAAACTGATGATCAGCCACTTCCGGATCTTTTGCGTTTGTGCGAAGATGATTGACCAAAGCCAGATTTGGACTGATCGAGATATCATACCAGGATATAAACCATAAGCCGGGTGCGCCAAAAGGCATGTCGTCATGGTATAAGCCGCCCTTGTACCAGGCTGGATCATTCGGCTTCCGCTGGATCATTTCCTCATAGACGCTTTTCGGCCCATCTAAGTTCTTAATAATATCCATAAGGGGCAAATGCCAGAGCGCTTTGGACCAGTCTACTTCCGGTATTTCAGCCGCCAGATCAAAGTATTTTGAGATACGCACCAGTTCTTCACGTGACATATCTGCAGGCAAGGTCGGCCGATGCTTAGAGGTCTGGATGAAGCCATAGTCGTAAAGCCATGCTGTCATCAGCATCTGGTGAACGCCGCCGCGATAGAAGTTGCCCTGTTCGTAGAATTCACCCACGCGTCCAATACCCGCGCCGAATCCCATGGGCACGATGGCGGCAAGACCTGGAGGGTCCAGAGCCGCCACGGCCATTTGCCACTCGGCTGAAGAAGAACACCCGATCAATCCCACCTTCCCGTTAGACCAGGGCTGCTCTGCCATCCATTGAATGGCATCGTATCCGTCGGTTGTTGGTGGCCCCAGAATGTCCCATTGCCCTTCAGAAAAATACCTTCCGCGTTCGTTCTGAACCACGTAGGCGTAACCACGGTTGACAGCTTTGTACGCTGTTTGGAAGTCGCGGGTGATTAATTTTCCGTCACGCCAGGAATTGAAGTTATAAGGAGTTTTCGAAAAGATGATAGCAACAGGCTTATCTGTTTTTGGCCGGTAGACATCCGTGGCAAGTCTGACCCCATCGCGCATGGGCACCATGACTTTCTGCTCGATAATAGCGATTGATTTCAGCGAATCGAGGAAATCATCCTGTGCTGAGGCAGGCAAGGTTCCTAAGCAGGTCAGTATGCCGATAACCGAAAGAACGACATGTTTTTTGGATTTCATTTGATGTTCCTCCTCAATTAATAAGTGATGCTCTTTCAACTTCTGCTTTAAAAATACTATAAGAAGAAAAGCCATCCCGTCAATAAATCTTTCACCATCGTTTTCTGTGCTGGGATATGGCACCTCCCGCCCGCCGCGTCCATCTTGACGAGGGCTTCGTAGACGGAGAAGATCAAACTCAGCCGGTTCGCCGAATCGCTGCAGATGTGGGGGTCGCCGAGGTCAACCGACGACTGATAAACCGTGATCATGTCTTTCTCCTTGGAGCGGGGCGAATCACGCCGGCAGCTCATCGGTAAAACGATCGTAACAATCGCGCCGGCGACAAACGGCAGATATGGGCGCAACAGGCTTCTCAGTGATGAATCGCGTATCATATGAGCCACCTCAAATCGGCTTTTCATGGACCATAGGTCAAAGTCATTTCAATCCAAGCTTCTTGCCCTCCGCCAACAGTCTGATCGCCTCCTGCAACCGCCTCATTTTGGTCTCCTGCCGCTTCGCCGAATCGATCCAGCCGATGTACATGCGCCGGTATGACGGCGCGAGTCTCTCGAAGTGGTTCCAGGCGGCAGGATGGTTCTTGAGCGCGTCCTGAATATATCGGGGGATTTCCGCGGCCGAAAGGCGAGGTACGTCGCCGCTGCGGTCCGTCGGCTCGAGCTTCAGTCTGGCTGCGGTCAATCTTCCGGCGGCCTTAAGCCGCGCATATCGCCGCCGATTGGCGGTCGACCATCGGCTGCCGGGTTTGCGAGGCGTGAACTTCCGGGCGTACCGGGCATCGTCCAAGCGGCGAATGAGACTGTCGACCCAGCCGAAACACAGGGCTTCGTTGACGGCGTCCTCGTAGGCGATCGACGGTCGGCCGGTGTGACGCTTAAGGAAGATAAGCCACACCTCCGACTCTGAGTCATGATGTTCGGCCAGCCAGGCCCGCCATTGCGCGACCGTTCGCGCCTCAACGGTCTTGAACGGTTTTGAGGGTTTCGACGGCATCGTGTTCTCGCTCAGGCTTGTTCACCGGCAATGATTATATGATCATGGGCCTAAAAACACATCAAAATACGGGCTCGACGCGCACGCCGCGGGCGCGCAGGGCCCTGGCCAGCCGCGTCGCCTGGGTCTTGAAGAACGAGTCCTTCAGGGCCTCCAGGAGGCCGTGGCGCGCATAGAAGTCTTTGACCGCCGGCACGTAGTTCATCCGGTCGATGAGGACCCGGTCGGCGGCGCCGGCGAGGACTGCGGCCAGGCGCTCGGGATTCCCCGGCAGAAGCGGCCCGGCGAACGCGAACGTCCGGACGCCCGCGGCCTTGAACTCCCGCAGGACCTCGATTCGCTCCGCGACCGGCGAAGCCCGCCTCTCGAAAATCCCGGCGACGGTATCGTCGTCGGTGGCGATGGTGAACCCGACCTGGACATCGGGTATGCGGCGGATGACGTCGAGGTCGCGCCGCACGCGGGCCGACTTCGTCTGGATCTCGACCGGAAAATCGCGACCGGCCAGCACTTCGAGCGAGCGGCGGGTCAGGGCGTACCGCTCCTCGAGCGGCTGATAGGGGTCGCAGACCGAAGCGATCCAGATCGTCCCCCGCCTGGCCTTGACGATCTGCCTGGCCAGCAGGTCGGGCGCGTTGACCTTGACGTCGACGAACTCTCCCCACGGCTCGGTGTGACCGCTGTAACGCCTCATGAACAGCGCCGCATAGCAGTAGACGCACCCGACCTCGCAGCCCGTGTAGGGATTGATGCAGTAGTCGTGGATCTTCGAGACGTTGAGGATGGACTTCGCCTCGACTTCGCGGACGACAGGCCCGGGCGCGGACACGGACATGCCCCTATTATATGCTAAGATGACCGGATAATCGGCGGGAACAGAGGAAGGCCGGCACTCCAAATAGTCTCCGGCGTTTCAAGATTTCCGGGAGTATCCCGGCGGATGGGCCGGATCCAGCGTCGGTCGCAGGGCTATGTCGTCCCGGACGCATTCACTCATGGAACGTCCGAACAGCGCGTCCGCTGGTTCAAGAAGGGATTGGAAACCGGGGATATCAGCCAGGGCGATACCTTCAACGCGAACATTCTCTCGTCGATCCGCGCTTTCTTCTTGACATACCTTCCTAGTCTTTTATATTATCCTTTTGCCTTGTGAGGACTGAGTTCACACTTTCGGCGAAAATGATAATCCGTGATCTTTTGGGAGCAGTGTTGCAGTCGGCATGAGAGAATAGGCCGTGAATCCCGTTCAGAGATAAATAATTTTAATCTGGAGGTATCATGGGAAACACGGAGACTTTGATCATTTTTTCTGACGAATTAAGAGAGCGTTATCCGGAGTATAGACTCATCTAAAGGAGGAAAGTTATGCCGGTCAAACGAACAACCCATCGCAGCTCCAAGGGCACCAAACTTTATGCCGTTCGCGACAGCAAAGGGCGGTTCAAGGACATCCAGACCTACAAGCGCGCCCACGCCATGGATATCAAACGCGGGAGCAAGTCCGAAGCTGCGGCCAAGATCAAGAAAGCAAAAAAAGGCAAATAGAGCAAGAAAAAAGTCCTCCTAGTTGCCGCCCGGAGGATATCTATCCGGTCTTGGGCGAGTAGGAGAGGTCGGGCCTGTATTGCCCGGTTTTTGATTCCATCCTTCTGATCAAAGCCCGGGTCCTCTTCGACAGCGCGGCACCCTCCTCCCCCATCGCCTTCCAGAATTTCTCTTCGGTGACGGCATAGTCCGCCGCGCTCTTGCCGTACTCGATCCAGACATAGACCGGCATCTTCGTGCCCAGGTCCCCCATGTAGGTCAAAAAAGGATCCCGTGCCTTCTTGGACGTGCTGAGGGCGATCCACTCCTTGTTGATGGCTTCGAACTCGGCCTCTTTTCCCGGGATGAGCCAGACGAAGTCCCAGGTGTAATAGCCGATTTCCTCCAGTTTCAGCCGTTCTTTCTCCGGGAGAAAAGAGATGTCCGGACGGAAGCGCCAGAACGTATAAACGCGCTCGATCTCGGCGGCGACGATGCGGCTGTGCAGCGCCCGGAGGTTCTCCGGCCTCATTTTTTGGCCGATCTCGCCCCACGCTTCAAACCATAAATCGGCGTCCGCATAGTTCTTCAAAGGAAAGACGATGTAATAATGACAATCGTCCGTGCTGTAAGTATCGAGACGAAAGGGGAAGCCGTGCTTTTCCAGGTTATCTATGAGATCCTTAATAGCCGCTTCATATTCGGCGACCCTGGAAACATCAACCAGGAAATCGCCCATCAGATAGAGCTGCGGCGGTGCCTCTTGGGAACGCGTTTGAGCGGGCCAGGCGCCGAGGAATACGGCGAGACCCAGGATGAGGATAATCGGTCGGCTCTTTTTCATATCGCCCTCCATTTTTCGGTAAGCATAACTTTTTTATTCAAAGTCCGTCAAACTCTTTGTCCTCGCCGAGAGCATTTCCGGATGCGTGATTCCGCGGTGAGCAGGAGATCGCTTTCGGCCCGCACATCGGGTTATGGAAAAGACTTCTCAATCGGGGTAGTTCCGGGCAGACTGGAACATCGCCTCCAGGTTGTCGGCGGGCGTCTCGAGCGCCAGGGTGCAGCCGGAACTATGGACTTTCGGTCAGCGTTGTTCGGCCGCCGGCGCCCACAGCCGGCGAAAGATCCGTCTCAGGAAGAATCCGGCGACCAGGAAAAGAACGCTCCAGGCGCAACCGGCCGCGGTTTTCCCGTAGAGGAAGCTTCCCGCTCCGAACAGGGCGGAATAGACGAACACGCAGCCGGTGATCCAGCCCAGGAGAGCCTGGGGAAGGTAACCGGGTTCGTCGTCAACTCCCGCTTCTTCCCTGACCGCCCGCCATCCCGGGCCCGCCGGACGCACCAGGCGGCAGAACTCGTGAAGCTTGGACCTTTCCACCGGCTGGGTCAGGAAGGTCGTCAATCCCCAGACGACCGTAGTGATGGCGACCGTCAGGATGAGGGAAATATGCGCCGGCATCCCCAGGCCCATCTTACCGGCGATGAAAAATCCCACCGCGGCCAGGAACGAACTGGCCATGGCGGCGATCTCACTCCAGCCGTTGATCCGCCACCAGAACCAGCGCAGGAGATAGATGAGTCCTGTCCCTGCCCCGACCGAGAGCATCAGGTCGAACGCTTGGCGTGCCGAATCAAGGACGAAAGTGAACAGCGCCGCCAGCACCATCAGCGCCGCCGTAACCAGGCGGCCGACGAGCACATAGTGCTTCTCGTTTCTTCCCGGCCGGAGAAAACGCCGGTAGAGGTCGTGGACCAGGTAGGACGTCCCCCAGTTGAGGTGGGTGATCAAGGTCGAGACATAGGCCGCCAGCAGGCCGGCCACCATCAGGCCGATGAACCCGGCGGGCAGGAACTTGAGCATGGCCGGGTAGGCCATATCGTGGCCGATGAGCCGGGGGTCGACGTGGGGCAGGGCGCGCTGGATGTCGGAGAGCTGCGGGAAGACGACAAGCGAGCAGAGGGCAACGATGATCCAGGGCCAGGGCCGGGCCGCATAATGGACGACGTTGAAGAGGAGCGTTCCCGAGAGGGCGTCCTTCTCGGTCCGGGCGGCCAGCATGCGTTGCGCGATGTAGCTTCCTCCGCCCGGTTCCGCGCCCGGGTACCAGACGGACCACCACTGGATGGTAACGGGGATGATGAAGACGGCCAGGGCAGCATCCAGGCGGCTGAAGTCGGGAAGGAAGTTGAGGGTCGCCGGGTCGAGCTTGGAGAGCAGCCCCCCCAGGCCGCCCACTTCCGGCTGTTTCAAGGCAAACCAGGCCGCGGCGAACGCCCCCGTCATGGCCACCCCAAATTGGATGAGGTCGACCATGAGCACACCCCAGAGGCCCGAAGTGGCGGCGAAGATGATGTTTATCCCGGCGCAGATGAGCAGGGTCTTGGCCATCGGCCAGCCGAGGATGACGTTGGCGATCTTGGCCGCGGCCAGGTTGACCGAGGCCATGATCACGCAGTTGAAGAACAGGCCGAGATAGACGGCCCGGAAGCCGCGGACGAAGGTGGCCGTCCGGCCGGAGTAGCGGAGCTCGTAGAATTCGAGGTCGGTAAGGACTCCGGAGCGCCGCCATAACCGCGCGAAGAAGAAAACGGTCATCATCCCGGTGAGCAGGAAGGCCCACCAGAGCCAATTGTTGGCGACCCCGCGCTCCCGGACGATGTTGGTTACCAGGTTCGGGGTGTCGGCGCTGAAAGTGGTCGCGACCATGGAGATGCCGATGAGCCACCACGGCGCCGCCCGGCCCGAAGTGAAGAACTCGGCCGTGCTCGACCCGGCGCGCCGGGCCATGAACAGGGCGGGGATGAAACAGACGACGAGGGAAACGGCGACGATCGCCCAGTCCAACAGGGTCAGGTGCATGGGGATGCTTTATATATCAGCGTTCGGAGATAAGTGTCAATAGGGCCTGATTTGGGTGGGTATCGTGGAGCGGAACCGCTCCTCCTCAGCGCAACCGCTTCTTCAGCTCGGCCCGCATCTCGCGGTCGAGTTCCCGTTCTTTGATGGCCCGCCTTTTTTCGTAGGTCCTTTTGCCCTTGGCCAGGGAGATCTCGACCTTGACCCTCCCCTCCTCGTTGAACATCACCTTGGTCGGCACGAGGGTATAACTTTTTTCCCGGATCTTGCCGATGAGACGCTTGATCTGCTGGCGGTGGAGGAGGAGTTTTTTCTCTCGGAGAGGATCGTGGTTGAAGATGTTGGCCTGCTCGTAGGGGCTGATATTCATGTGGAGAAGGAAGACCTCGCCGTTGCGGATTTCGGCATAGCTGTCCTTCAGGCTGACCCGGCCCTCCCGGATGGACTTCACCTCGCTACCCAGCAAGGCGATACCCGCCTCCAAGCTCTCGATGATCTCGTAGTTGTGGTAGGCCTTCTTGTTCGAAGAGACGATCTTCATGGGCTCACCCGGCGGGGCCGGGACCAATGGTGATGCGCACCAGGCTGACGTGACGCTTGTTCAGCCGCTCGACGGTGAAGCGGTTCCCCTCGAACTCCAGGCTGTCTTTTTCACGCGGGATCCTCCCGAATTGGTAGAGGAGAAACCCGGCCAGGGTGGTGAATCCGCCCGTTTGGGGGAGGCAAAGAGGCAGCCGCTGACAGAGCTCTTTGATCGAGGCGTTGCCTTTGACGAGGAAGATGTTCTTTTCCACGGCCTGAAACCACTCTTCGGCCTTGTCGTCGTATTCGTCCTGGATCTCGCCGACGATCTCCTCGATGATATCCTCCAGGGTGACGATCCCCTCCAGGGTGCCGAACTCATCGACGACGAAAGCCAGGTGAACGGTCCTCTCCTGCATCTGGACGAGAACCTTTTCGATCGAGGCCGACTCCGGAATGAAGAGTGGCGCACGCAGGACGTCGGTTATTTTAAAAGCTTTATTATCAACAAGATAAGAGATAATATCCTTGGTGTGGATGAGGCCCTCGATGTTGTCCAAACGGCCCCGATAGACCGGCAGGCGTGAATACTCGGTAGCCAGAATGGTCTTCACTATCTGAGCAAAAGGGGCCTCGATTTCGATGGCCCGGAGCTCCTGGCGGGGGATCATGATCTCCTTGACCGGCCGGGCGCCGATGTCCAGAACTCCGCCGATCATCCGCCGGCGGAGAGATGACATCCCCTTGATGCCCCTGGTCAGGACCAGCCTGACCTCCTCTTCGTTCAGGGCGCTCGACTTGCCGCCTTCTCTTTCCGGGGAGGCGCCGAAGAGAAGGCGCGGGATAAAGGCTAGCACCTTGACGAGAGGATAGAACAGGATTACGAATAGCCGGAGCGGGTGGACGATGAATTTCGATGTCTTGATCGGAAAATAAGCGGCGAACGTCTTGGGGGTCATTTCGGCTAAGATGAGGATGATGAGGGTGGTGGTCAGGGTGGCCAGCAGGGCGGCCTTGTTCCGGTCGTCCGGCATGACGCTCAGGAAGAACAGGGTGGCGATCGAAGCGGCCGCGATGTTGGCCAGGGTGTTCCCGATGAGAATCGTGGCCAGCATCTTGTCCAGCCGGAAGAGCAGGCGCTTGATCAGCCGGGCCCTCCGGGAACCCTTCTTTTCGAGAAGGTCGAGAGAGTAGGGATTGCAGGAGAGGAGAGCCGTTTCCGAGGAGGAGAAGAGGGCGCTCAAGAGCAGAAAGACGACGAACAACAGGATGGATGTCGGTATCATCGGAGCGGATCAGATCTCGACGTTCTGTTTGAGGCTCTTGGCGCAGACGGTCAGGGTGTCGGCGAGCCTCTGCTCGATCTCCCGCAGGGAGAAATCGGAGACTTCGGAGATCTCGGCGATGAACAACTCCTTGACCTTTTCCAGCATCTTTTTCTCGCGGAAAGAGAGGGCCTTGGTCAGGCTCAAAAAATAGAGGCTTTTCAGAACGCAGGCCATGTCGAAGATCGTCCCCGAGCGCATCAGGCTGACATGCTCCTTGTACCTCCCTTTCCAATCCGTGCCCACCGCCACCCGGTGTTTCTTCAGGAATTTGAAGATGTCCTCGACCGAGTCCTCAGCGATCGGTCGGCGGATTCCGATCTCCTCGGTGTTGGCGGAGGGAACCATCACCAGCGTATTGTTGGAAAGAATGCGGACCCGGTAGATCTGGAACTTTTCGCCGTAAAGAAGTTCTTCCTGGATGTCTTCGATGATAGCGAGACCCTGATTGGGATAGATGATCCTATCCCCAATCTTGAAGGAGTTCATTAAGCTAATTATAGCCGAATCCCCCCTGGGAGTCAACTTCATCTTGACAGAAGAAGCGGGCTCGATTAACATTGTTGTCCTGAAGTGAGTTGAAACCATGAAACCGACGTTCCGACCCAATGTCAGAAAGCGGAAGAAGACCCACGGTTTTCGCGTCCGGATGAAATCCAAGGGCGGCCAGAAGGTCATCAAGAGCCGACGGCAGAAGGGCAGGAAAAGACTTGCCGTTTGATGGCGGAAAGCCTTGCTCCTCGCGAGAGGGTCAGAAAGAAGAAAGATTTTTTAGTTCTCTATAAAAAAGGTTACCGATACAAGAGCAAGTATTTCAGCCTCATCGGCCTGTCTAATGCTCTGACATATTCTCGGGTGGGCGTTGTCGCCTCCAGGAAGGTCGGGAATGCCGTCGCCCGGAATAGAGCCAAGCGCTGGATGAGAGAGCTGTTCCGGAGGAATAAGGATTTGCTCGAGCATCCCGTCGATCTCCTCATCGTGGCCACGGCGGCGATGAAGGAGGCCACCTGGGCTGAGCTGAGGGAGAACTACCTCCAGGCCGTCGGGAAAATCTTCGAGAAAAAGAGGGCGCGATGAAACAAGCGGCGTTGCTGGCCATTCGACTCTATCAGCTCGTCATCTCGCCGGTTCTGGGCGGGCAGTGCCGGTTTCACCCGACTTGCTCGGCCTACACGCGGGAGGCGATCGAAAAATACGGGTTGGCCAAGGGCATATCACTCGGCGGCCGAAGGCTTCTGAAATGCCATCCTTTCCATCCGGGCGGAGTGGATACTGTTCCCTAAGAGGTCTGTGCAATGGAAAAAAGACTGATCCTGGCTATCGTCCTCTCTTTTCTGGTCCTGGCGCTCTATCAGATGATTTTCATGAAGAAAAAGCCTCAGGCCGAGCCCCAGGTCCAAACCGAAATTCCGGCTCAGACGGCCGAACCGGCGACTCTTCCTGCCGTCGAGGAACCCCAGCCGGAAGCCCCTCCGATCCCGGCTCCTCTCCTTGAGGAGGCCAAGGCCGAGGCGGAGAAGCAGGTGGTGGTCGAAACCTCGCTCTACCAGGCCGTCTGGAGCAACCGGGGAGCATCGCTCCGGAGCTGGAAGCTGAAGGAACATCTGGACGAACAAAAAGAATGGCTGGAACTTGTCTCCCGGCGGGCGAAGGAGGTCGGAAGATACCCTTTTTTCCTCGATACCGAGGATGCCGAGTTGGACAGAGCGGCCAACAGCGGCCTGTTCGTCCCGTCGGTCTCCCGGCTCTCCCTCAGAGACGGCGAGACGGGAGAGATTAAATTCTATTATTCCGATGGGAATAATGTAAAAATAGAAAAGCTCTTCGTTTTCGCCGGCGGAACATACCACTTCGATGTCCGGATCAGCGTCTGGAAGGACGGCCGCGAGGTCGAGCCGCGGATCATCTGGGGTCCGGGGATCGGCGACCCGGTCATCACCTCGAGAAGGCAGCAGTTCGGCGGCGGGAGCGGACTGGCCGTCCTGGCGGCGGGCCGGGTCTACCGGATCAACGAAAGAAAGTACAAGCCCGAGGCCAGCGCTTTCAACTTTGCCAACTGGGCGGCTTTCGAGGACAACTACATGACCGCCCTCTTCATTACGCCGCCGCAGCAGGGCACCGCCCTGTTTCTCAGGGAGGCCCGGGACGAGACGGGCGCGGACTTCTACATTTCCGTGAGCGTCCCCCAGAAAGCCTATATCGGTCCTAAGGAGTTCGACCGGCTGCGGGCTTTTGGACACGAGTCCAAAAAACTCATCAACTTCGGCTTCTTCGGGGCGATCGCCGAGATCCTCCTCATCTCGATCAAATCCATTCACAAGGCCATCCCAAACTGGGGTTTCTCCATCATCATCCTGACCTTCCTCATCAAGGTCATCTTTTTCCCGTTGACCTACAGCAGCACCAAGTCGATGTCCAAGATGCAGGAGCTCCAGCCGAAGATCAAGGCTCTGCGGGCCAGGTACAAGAAAGCCAAGCAGGATATCAACCAGCGCCGCCAGATGAACGAGGAGATGATGAAGCTCTACAAAGAGCACGGCATCAACCCGGCCGGAGGATGCCTGCCTATCCTGGTCCAAATCCCGATTTTCTGGGGATTTTTCCGGATGCTGGTCGTCGCCGTCGAGTTCCGGCACAGCCCGTTCATCCTCTGGATCAAGGACCTGTCCGTGCACGATCCTTATTACGTGACCCCCATCCTGATGGGGGCCACCCAGTTCATCAGCCAGAAGATGACGCCGACCTCGGCCGATCCCTCCCAGGCGAAAATGATGCTCATCATGCCGGTCGTTATGACCATCTTTTTCATGAATTTCCAGAGCGGGCTGGTCCTCTACTGGTTGACCAATAACGTCCTGCAGATCGGTCAGCAGTACATCATGAACCGGATGATGGCCAAGAAAAAGAGAGAGTCCCATGGAAAACGAAAAAAATGAACCGCTGCCGGAATTCAAGGGAAAGAACCTAGACGAAGCCCTGGGGCACGCCGAGCATGTTCTCAAGATTCCCCGGGAGAAGTTCGCCTATGAGATCGTCACCGAGAAGACCAAGCTCTTTGGGATAAGGGGCAAGGAGATCGTAATTCGGGCCTGGCCCAAAAAGGAGTTGGACACGAATCCGGTCACTCAGTTTCTGGACGCTCTCCTCCCCCATTTTCCTCTGGAGCTGGGGTACCAGGTCAAGAAGAAGAACGAAACCATCTATGTGATCTTCGAGGGCGAGGACAAGAACCTGCTCCTGCGCAAGGACGGCTCCCTGCTCCTGGCTTTCCAGCACGTCCTCAACAAGGTCTCTCCCCATAAGGTCCAGGTAGATTGCGAATTCTACAGGCGGAGAAAGGAAAAGAGGCTGCGCGAGTATGCCCAGGAGGTCGCCCGTCAGGTCAGCGACACCGGGAGAAACGAGGTCCTCGACCTGATGAACCCGTACGAGCGGAGGATCGTCCATATCGCCGTGAACCAAGTTCCCGGGATCACCAGTGAAAGCGTCGGCGAAGGCTTCTTGAAAAGGGTCAAGGTCTTCCCCATCGGAAAGCCTTGAGCTAAGGCTTAATAAAGGACCTGGGATTCGCCGTTTTTCGCGATCAGCTTGCCGAAGTGGGAGACGATCAGGTCTCGGCGGGACATCAGGGCATCGATCTCCCATTTGGTTAGATGATCGCCGACTGCGCGCGCGACATCATCACGAACCAGCTCGTGGAGTCTATCAAGAAGGGTTCGCTCGCACTTGAGCAGCTCCTTCTCCTCTTGAAGTTGGCGGATGGTCCGGAAAGCCCGCGAAAAATCGATCATCCAGATCTTCCAGTCTTCCGAGATCAGGATGTTCTGAACGTTTCGGTCTGTATCAAAGACGAGCTGGGAGAAGAGGCGGACCTTGTACATCTGCCGGTTCCAGGCGCGCGTGTCGGGAGGCAAGATGCCCTTTTTCAATCGCTCCTCTTCGTCCATCTTGACGTCGACCCACCAGCTCAATGAGCCCTTCTTCCCCTGCCATTTTCTTTCCACGGCGACCGGGACCATGTCATCGATACCGAGCAGGCAAGCCAGCTCATAAGCGGCGATGTTGTAATGGTAGGAGTCGCTGAAGTTCAGCTCCCGGCCGCCGCCGGCGAAACCGGCCTCCAGAGTCCGGATGTCGACGTCTTTGAAGGAGGCGTCGTGGGTCAGGTTGCCGTCCGTCAGCGTCAACCGCCAGGGATGGGTCAGGCCTTTCCCGATCTCTTCGCTCTTGATGATCTCCGCGGTGAGGAGGAAGTGACGCACATCCTCTTTGGAAAGGAGCGTGGACTGCCGGCTTCCGGAGAGCCAGATGGGAATCAGCAGAATCAGCATTCCGGCGGCGAGCATCGAGGATCCTCCAATGCACCCAAGAGCGGCGATTATTTTTCCTGGAGAATCATTCGTGAGCATCGCTCCCTCCGGTAAACATACTATATCGTCGGAAATTACCTGCTGTCAATCATATCGGCTTGGTCGGGCCTACGTCATAGAAATGGGTTAAGGGGCTTGACAGGAGGGCAGATCTCTGTTAGTGTAGCAATAGTGCTACATTATC
>JBAQGA010000180.1:0-36905 GCA_049287565.1 Candidatus Aminicenantales bacterium | reverse complement strand
GATGGGGGGAACCGACGGGACTGGTTCCCCGGGGTGCGGGGGCAGAGGGTGGTCTCCTGCGCCGAGTGGAATCGCACAAACAGAAATGTTCAGGGGCTGAGCGGTCGTCTTGACTTCTTCGAGTCAGCTCCCTAATATGAGTAGCGATTCCGGTTGGACGCTCGCGTGGAGGAGGTCGTTTCTCATGGACAAAACCGAAACCCTCAAGGACGGGAAAAAGGTCGTCATCAGGAAGCTCGCGCTCAAAGACCTGGACAAGCTGATGGCCTTCTATCGCTCGCTGCCTCCCGAAGATCGGAAATACCTGCGGGTGGACGTTACCGACCGCAAGCTCGTTGCCGAACGCATCCGGCTCACCGACCATGGCCGGGTCTTCCGGATCATCGCCCTCCATAAGGACAAGATCGTAGGCGACGGCGCTTTGGAGCTCAGCGGCGAGGAATGGCGGCGTCACCAGGGAGAGGTCCGGGTGATCGTGGCCCGGCCCTTCCGGAGAAAAGGGCTCGGGATGATCATGATCCGGGAACTCTATTTCCTGGCCGCAGCCAAAAACGTCGAGACGATCGTCGCCAAGATGATGAGGCCCCAAAAGGGCGCCCAGACCATCTTCCACCGGCTTGGTTTCCGGGAAGAGGCCCTTCTTCCCGACTACGTCAGGGACCTCTCCGGAAAGACCCAGGATCTTATCATCATGATCTGCAAGCTCGGCGACATGTGGGAAGAGCTGGACGACTTCTACAGCGATTCCGACTGGGAGCGCTGCCGCTAAACCGGAATTTTGGCCGGGGGAAAAGTGCAAGGTCGCAAGAGATATTTCTTTATCGCTTTTTCTTTGCTGCTTTTGATCCCGCCTGCGCACCCCGAGGATCGTCCGAAAATCGGGCTTGTCCTGGCCGGCGGCGGAGCCAAGGGGGCCGCCCACATCCCCGTCCTCAAGCTGCTCGACGAGCTCGATTTCCCGATCGATTTCATTGCCGGCACCAGCGCCGGCGGAATCGTGGGTGGCCTTTACGCGGCCGGCTATTCCGGCGCCGAAATCGAAGAGATCTTCGCCGTGGCCGACTGGGATGACCTCTTCTCCGACCGGCCGCCGCGAAACCTCCAGCCCTATTTCGAGAAAAGGCTGGACGGCCGCTACCAGCTGGCGCTCTTCCCGCGCAAGGGAATCCCCTCGACTCCCCAGGGCCTGGTCTCCGGGCAGAAATTTTTCGACCTCTTCGCTTCCCTGACTTTTCCCCTCGCCGGGGACATCGATTTCGACGAACTCCCCATCCCCTTCCGCTGCCTGGCCGTCGACATCATCAGCGGGAAGCAGGTTGTCTTGAAGAACGGTTCGCTGGCCCGGGCGCTACGGGCGACGATGGCCGTCCCGACTCTCCTCGCGCCGGTCGAATGGGGCGAATACCTTCTCGTTGACGGCGGGGTGCTCAATAACCTGCCGGTCGATGTGGTCAAAGATATGGGCGCGGATATCGTCATCGCCGTCGACCTGGCCAGCCCCCTGAGCCCCCGGGAAGAGCTCGCCACGGCGGAAAAAATCCTCGGCCAGTCTCTCCAGACCGTCGAGCTCGAACAGAAAAAGGACAAAATGGCCCAGGTGGACCTTCTCATCTGGCCCGACCTCAAGGGATTCTCCAGCACCGACTACTTTTCCCCCGACAAGATGACCCGGATCAAGGAGCGAGGCGAGGAGGCGGTCCGGAAGGCCCGGCCCGCGATCCTGGCGTTCCAGGAGAAATTCGGTCTGAGACGATCACCGAAATCCCGCGGCCGATCAATAACTCCGAGTGAGAGGCGCATTCTCGGGTCTGTGGTGGTCACAGGCAATGATAAGATCCCGGCCCCGTTCATCGCCAGGCTGTTCGGTTTGAGGACGGGCGAGTTCGTTGACGCAAAAAGAATCAGCCGGCAGGTCAACGAACTCTACGCCCTCGGCTACTTCGAGAACATCCGGTATGATATTTTCCCAGGTGATGACAATACGATCGATCTGCGCCTGACCCTGCGTGAGCTGCCGCGGGCGAATTTGCGATTGGGGCTGCGTTATAACGGTTACCACAACCTGGTCGCCACTGCCGGCCTCTATGCCACCAACTTCCCCTTTTCCGGGCTGCGGCTGGAGAACGAGCTCGAAGTCGCCGGGCTGACCCGTTTTTTCTCCAAGATCTCCTACCCGACCAAGACGCTGGATTTTCCCGTTTACCCGTTGCTCTATCTGAGGCACAAGAATATCCCCACCCGGCTCTATGGGGGCGACGGCCGGGTCATCACGAGTTATCGAGACCGCTCCTTTTCCCTGGGAGGCGGGCTGGGCTTTCTCCTCAAGAAGAGCCTGAACCTGGAACTGGCCTACGAGCAGGAGTGGATGAACATCCGGTCGCAGTCCGCGTTTTTTCCGCTGGAGCCGTTACCCGAATTGAAGCCGGACCTGCGTAAGGTCGAAGTGCAGGCTACGATCGACACTCTGGATGACCTCAGGGTTCCGAAGAACGGCCTTTATCTCCGGGCGCTGTACGAAGGGAGCTACGAATCCCTGGGGTCGGACAGGGCCTATGAACTGGCCGAAGCCTCGGCGGATGTCTATACCACCTTCCGGGAGAAAAACACCCTCCGCTTATACGGATATTGGGGAACGTCCCGGGGAGATCTCCCCTTCTACAAGCACCTCAACCAGGGGCGCCCGGCGACCTTTGTCGGCATGGGCTATGACCAACTGCAAGGAAACACGATGAAAATCCTGAGGGGCGAATTCAGGTACGGCGACACAAACCTGGTCCAGTTTAAGGTTATGGCGAACGTGGCCTTCGATTTCGAGCAACGTTGGCCGGAGGTCACCTACTCGCCCGGTACTCTCTGGGGAGCGGGAACGGGAGTGGTGATCAATTCCCCCCTCGGTCCCCTGGAGCTGGTCTTCAGCCTGGGCAGCAAGGGTGTCGGTGACCCCAACACCATGCAGGCCGTGGCCTACCTTGAGCTGGGCGCTCGGTTCTAGAGAGAGCTCTATTCCTCTTCGGGCTTGGCCCGCCCTTCTTTCACCGCCTCGGCGATGATCTTCTGCTGCAGGTGAGAGGGGACTTCCTCGTAGTGCGAGAACTCCATCAGGAAAGACCCTCGCCCTCCGGTGATCGAGGTCAGGGTCGGCTCGAAGTCCAGCATCTCGGCCATGGGAACCGACGCCTTGATGATGCGCATGTTGCCCTTCTGCTCCATCCCCTGGAGCTTGCCCCGGCGGCCGTTCAGGTTACCCATGATGTCACCCATGTAATTTTCGGGCGAGTACACCTCGACGGACATGACGGGCTCGAGGATAGTGGGTTTGGCCTCGCGCATCGCCAGCTTGAACGCCTTGGAAGCGGCGATTTTGAAGGCGATGTCGGAGGAGTCGACCTCATGGTAGGACCCGTCGTAGAGGATGACCTTGAAGTCAACCGTCGGATAGCCGGCCAGGACGCCTTTCTTCCGCGCTTCCAGGATGCCCTTTTCGACGGAAGGGATGAAGTTGCGGGGAATGGCCCCGCCGAAGATCTTGTCCTCGAACTCGAAATCCTGGCCCCGCGGAAGGGGTTCCATCTTGATCCAGACGTCGCCGAATTGGCCCCGGCCGCCGGTCTGCTTTTTGTGCCGCCCCTGGACATCGGACCTCCCTTTGATCGTCTCCTTGTAGGAGATCTTGGGCGGCTTGAGATCGACGTCGACGTTATAACGCTTCTTCAGCTTGTCCGTGATGATCCGGACGTGGAGCTCGCCGCTGCCGGAGATGAGGAGCTGGTTGGTGTCCGGGTCCCGCTCGAAGCGGACGGTCGGGTCCTCTTCCACGATCCGGTGAGACGCCTGGGAGATACGGTCCTCGTCGGCCCGCGTCTTGGGCTCGATGGCGAAAGAGATCGAGGGTTCGGGAAACTTGATGGGGAGCAGAGCGATCTCCTCCCCTTTGGCCGAAAGGGTATCGCCCGTCGACGTGACCTTGAGCTTGGCCGTAGCCACGATATCCCCGCACTTGGCCTGACCGGCCGGGCTCTGTTCTTTGCCCTGGAGGAAAAAGAGCCCGCCGAGCTTTTCGTCGGTTTCCTTGGTGACGTTGCTGACAACGCTGTCCGGGTTGATCTTGCCCGAGAAAATCCGAAGCAGGGAAATTCGTCCGGTATAGGGATCGGAGATCGTCTTGAAAACGAGAGCGGCCAGCGGCTCGTCGATGGACAACTTGAGGCTTCCCTCCTTTCCCTTGATGGTCGCCTTGACCGCCCCTCTCTCCAGAGGCGACGGCAAGAGTCCGATCATTCCCTGGGCCAGCGGCTGGGCGCCGATGTTGGCCAATGCCGAACAGGCGTAAACCGGATAGATCTGGCGATTGAAGACCGCCTTTTTCAGGCCGGCCCGGACCTCTTCAGAGGACATCTCTCCCTTTTCTAAGTACTTCTCCATGAGCTTCTCGTCGTTTTCGGCGATCATCTCGACGAGCTCTTCTCTTTTCTTGGCCGCCTCGGCGCTGAGCGCCGCCGGGATTTCCTCCTCCTTGAATTTCCCGCTTTCGTCCTTCTCGAAGATCAGGGCCTTCATCCGGACGAGGTCCACGACACCGCCGAAATCCTTCTCCTCGCCGATGGGGATCTGGACCGGCACGGCCTGCCGGCCGAAAAATTGGCGGAGGGACTCGAGGGCCCGCTTGAAATTGGCGTTCTCCCGGTCGAGCTTGTTGACGACGACGAGGCGCGGCAGCCGGAACTCCTCCAGCATGGCCCAGACCTTTTCGGTCCCGACCTCGACTCCGGCCACTCCGCAGACCAGGACGGCCGCTCCGTCCACCGCCCTCAATGAGGCCCGGGTGTCCCAGAGAAAATTGCTGTAACCGGGGGTGTCGACCCAGTTAATCTTGTGGTCGTCGAGCTCGACAAAGCAGACCGCGGCGTTAATCGAGATCTTGCGGTCGACCTCTTCCGGCTCGTAGTCGGTGACGGTATTCCCTTTATCGACCTTGGTCAACCGGCTGGTCGCCCCGAAATTGAAAAGCAGAGCGGCGACGAGGGAGGTCTTCCCCGAGGAACCGTGGCCGGCCAGGGCGACGTTTCGGATCATGTCCGGAGTATGATCTTTCATCTCGAAGCCTCCTCAGAATGGGTGAAAAAAGCCCAGAATCGCTCTTCCAACACAACCGGGCGCGAGAAAAGAGCAGGAAACATATTACACCAAAAACCGCCCTTATCTCAAGCGGAGGCTCGGGGTTGGGTTCGTCAGCCCGCTCGCTTCCCCTGCGAGGAAGCTCGCTTCGAACTCCTCCTTCGCTCTTCTCTCCCTCCGGTCGAGAAACCCTGCCCGCTCAGTCGTCGACGGACTTCCTCGCCCAAATCCCTCACCTTGGCAGATAATCGAACAACGCCACGCCACCCATTTTTTCTTGGGGTTACGCGGGGGAAAAGATATGTATGAGCAGATAAGCTCCAACAAGCGCCGGTCGTTCTTCCTGGTCGTTTTTTTCCTGGCCCTGATCTTTCTCCTCGCCTGGCTGTTCGAGCAAATGATGGGGCTGGGGACGGAGGGCCTGGTGGCGGCGGTCATTATCGCCGTGGCCATGACCATCGGCAGTTACTACGCGAGCGACAAGATCGTGCTGGCCATGAGCAAGGCCCGGCCGGTCACGAAAGAAGAATTCCCTTATCTCTATAATGTCGTCGAAGGACTGACGATCGCCGCCGGGCTGCCCCAGCCGCGCTGCTACGTCATCGACGACACGGCGCCGAACGCCTTCGCCACCGGACGGAACCCTCAGAACTCGGTCATCGTGGTGACGACGGGCCTTCTCGAAAAGCTCAATCGCGTGGAGCTCGAGGGCGTCATCGCCCACGAGATGTCCCACATCAAGAACTATGATGTCCGGCTCCAGACTCTGACCGTGGTCATGGTCGGGGTGGTGGCGCTCCTCAGCGACTGGATGCGGCGGTCCTTCTGGTATGGGGGAGGCCGGAGGCGGAGCTCAGACCGGGGTAAGAGCGGAGGAGGCGGCGCTGCGCTCATCCTCGCCCTGGCGCTTGTCATGGCCATCCTGTCACCGCTCATCGCCCAGCTTATCCGGCTGGCCATATCGAGGAAGCGCGAGTTTCTGGCGGACGCCAGCGGGGCCATGCTGACCCGCTACCCGCCCGGTCTGGCCTCGGCCCTGCGGAAGATCTCCGCTGACAAGGAGCCGCTCGAGGTGGCCAACAAGGCCACGGCGCATCTCTACATCGTCAACCCCCTCAAGGACCTCAAGGGGTCCGTCAACAAGCTCTTCAGCACCCACCCGCCGATCGAAGAGCGCATCGCCGCCTTAGGGAAAATGTAGGCCAAAGAAGTGCGGCTTTATGACAAAAAGTGCTTGACAGACAAGGAAAAACATTATATTTTTGATAAGCCTAAAAAGGAGGCTGGGGCGCTATTTTCAAAGGGTTTGGGCGTTTCCTTTCAAGGAATCTGTCCGGACTATTTCTCCGCACTAGATCTCCGCTCCTATTCTCATTACAGTTCCTCGAGCGCCCTTTCCTAGAAAGGAGGCATATCATGTCCTTCCGCCGCCTGTCTTTTTATCTCTCTTTAGCTTTTTTGGCAGTGGTCTTAATCGGGCTTCCGATCAGATCCCAAAATGTTGAAACGACAGCGGGTGGTACCCAGTCCATCATCGCCGGCCGGAACGTCAACATGGTCTCTGGGACGACACTGCCGGGGGGAGATCCCTGGCTGCAGCGCCAGAACGAGCCGTCAATTGCGGTTTCGACGCGCAACCCGTTGCATCTTCTCGCCGGCGCCAATGATTACCGGACAGTCGATATCCCATTTTCTGAGGGTGAATTGCCGGGAAAAGCTCAAGGGGCCATGGCCGGTGACGCCTGGGTGGGTGTCTACAAGTCATTTGACGGCGGAGAAAGTTGGGTGACCTCCCTAATTTATGGTTTTCCTCAGGACCAATCGCCGCAGGGACTGGCCTCGCCTCTCAAGCAATTCTCGACGGCCGCCGACCCCATAGTCCGGGCCGGCACCAACGGGCTTTTCTATTACAGTGGCATGGCCTTTAATCGGGCTCAAGCTAAAGGTGGGGGCTCAATTTTTCTGACCCGTTTTATAGATAACAACAATGTCGAGAATATCGCTGGCGACCCCATCAAGTACCTCGACACGAAGGTCATCGACCAGGGGACATCCGGACAGTTTATCGATATGCCGAGGATCGCCGTTGATATTCCAAGAGGTACCGGGAATGTCACGATTGATGGTCAATCGATTCCCAAGAGCAATATTTATTGTGCTTATACTGTTTTCCTTGGCAATACTGGCAAAAATATCCGCAGCAGAATCATGTTCAGACGATCGACCGATTGCGGTGCCACCTGGGGATCGGCCATAAAGATCAGCGAGGGCCAGCATATCATCCAAGGGGCGACGATCGCTATTGATCCGGCGAGCGGTGCCGTCTACGTGGCTTTCAGGCGCTTTCTCCATCCGAGCCAGACAAATTCTATCGCCATTGTGAAGTCGATGGACTTCGGCCAGAGCTTCAGCAAGCCGACCGTAATTGCTGAAATCAATCCCTTCGATCAGCCGGCCACGGATGCTCTGGGGGATGACATCAGCGATCCTGCCGGGCCGTCCTTCCGCACCAACAGTTACCCGACCATGACGGTTGACAAGGATGGGATTGTCTATGTGGCCTGGACGGAGAGAGGGCGGGGGCCGACTGGAGAAGCGCGGATTGTGATGTCCACATCGCAGGGCGGTGGAGGCTGGACTCAGCCAACTGCAATCGTCAATATGGCTGATCCGACTTATCAAGGCCATCAGTTCATGCCTCACCTGATCTATGCTCAGGGCAGGCTCGTCCTGGTTTGGTATGACCAACGGTATGACGAATATGCACCCCTGTATGGAGTTGGCTCTTGGATCGGGGACAACATGCCCATCCGGCATACGACGGATGTGCGCTGCGCCCAGGCAAATCCCGGGCTAAGCCCTTCATTTCAGGAATCCGTTCAAGTCTCAAAATACTTATGGGCACTCGCTCCAGGCAGCAGCAGTTTGCTCGAGCAGGAACAGTATAACCCCCCGAACTTTGAAATGTTTAAAGGCGGAACGACGCCTTTTCATGGCGATTATATCGAGGTCACACCCTCTCCTCAGTTCGTCCTAGGAGCGAACGGCTGGAAATTCAACACCGAGAAGTCGAATGCACCCGTTTTTCATGTAGTGTGGACCGACAACCGCGATGTCCGGCCGCCCGCGAACGGAGACTGGGCGAATTACACTCCTCCCTCTTCGAACCAGCCTGGATTTGGCTCCGTAGAGTGCGGCAACACGCATCCTTCAACGATGGGCATGCGGAACCAGAATATCTACACCTCCACCCTGGTTCAGGGGATAGCCGCAGCATCCCCGAGCAACACAAAGACCCTTGGAAACTTGGGAACTTACTACGATTCCGGAGACGGGTTGATCCCGCGGGCCTTTGTCATCTATGTCAAAAATCCCGGCTCCGAGATAAGAACCTTCCGCTTGACCATTGAGCCGGAACCCGCCGATGTCGACGCCTCATTCGCTGAGTTTGAAGACCTAGACGTGTTAGACGCGATGATCGCGCCCTATTCGACCATCGCGCGGACAGTCTTTGTCCGTTCCTCCGAGGCATATGCCTCGGTGCAGGTTGGTGTGGAGGAAATCGATGAGCTTGGCGGCACGCCGGTGCCGAACGGCCTGACCGCTTCGGTCACCTTGAACCCTGATCCGACAAGCCCCAGTTATTCCCCCCCTGAGGAATATCATAATCCGAACATCCGGAATCTGAATATCGTCAATTGGGACGAGCTTAACCACAATATCGTCAACCCCAATATCCGTAACCCGAATATCCGGAACTGGGACCTGATAAATTCCGACATTGTGAACCCCAATATCCGGAATACTAATTATGTCAACCCCAATATCCGGAACGACAATGTCGCCAACCCCAACATCCGCAACTGGAACATCGTCAACCCGAACATCCGCAATGTGAACCTCGAGGAATATGATGAGTCCGAATTCAAAGGCGCCAAGATATCCGACGCGGTATTCACCATTAAAAACGAGGGCAACACAACTTCGACATATACACTGAAGACCTATTCGAAAGAATCCCTGCCGGAAGGCGTCTATGCCCAGCTTCTTATCTATAGGGTTCACTACACTCCATCCGGAGATTATTATGAGCAAACGGAGAATCCGTGCGAGCTCCGAGAGGAGCGCCATCACGAGCTCCTTTTGAATGTCTCGAACCCTAATATCCGCAACTCGAATATCGTCAACCCCAACATCCGCAACCCGAATATCCGAAACGGGGGCCTCGAAAACGCCACTTTTGCGGTACCGCCCGGCGAAGAGGTTGAGGCCATCCTGAGGGTAATCGACTTCGCCCCGAGCGCTCAGGGCCAGTTCAGGGTCATGCAGTCGGGAGCGGCCTTCAACGTGCAGGAATTCATCGAGAGCATCGGGTTTGCGGCGACGTCCCATGCTTACGATACGGAAGTTGCCGGTACGACTCCAAGGGAAGAACTCTCCTATACGTCTTCGGCGACGAAGCTTGTCATCAGCACTAGCTCTCTGCCTGATGGTGTCGTGGGCGCTCCTTATTCAGCCGCCCTGATGGCGGACGGAGGGACAGCGCCCTATACCTGGACGCTGAACTCAGGGGCCCTTCCCGACGGGCTTAGCCTGGGATACGGCGGAGTGATCAGCGGGACTCCGACGGCCGCAGGAATTTATCATTTCATCATCAGGGTGGATGACAGCACCGGGGATTTCGATACCCAGGAGCTCAGCCTCTTTATTGATGACGATGGCCAGGCGGATCCTCTGGCCATCACCACGACGTATCTGCCCAGCGGCGTTCTGTATAACTGGTACGGCGCAAAGCTCGAGGCGACAGGAGGAGTCTGGCCGCGGACGTGGAGCCTGGCTTCCGGGTCATTACCTCCGGGCTTGGGCCTTGATTCGGACGGCGTTATCAGCGGGACAATCGAAAAAGAGCCCTACGTGGATCCACCGAAGACATATAGCTTCTCAGTTGTCGTCACAGACGGCGCAGGCACCTCGTCACCTTCCAAGGCGCTCAGCATTACCGTCAACTTGTCGACAGGCAACTATCTCACCATTTCTGGGATGGTTTACGATGAGAACGGGGACCCACTCAACGGGGTCGTCATGCGCGGCCTGCCGAATACCCCTATAAGCGGCGCAAACGGGACTCCGGGTTCCTATGAGGATGAATTACCCGAATTCTGGTCCGGGACGGTCACTCCGTTCCTGGGCGAATATGCCTTTTCCCCGGCGAGCAGAACCTATTCAGTCTTAGGTTCGGCTCAAAGCAATCAGGATTACAGCGTCGGGGCTGGTGGCTCGGCCTCTCAATTGGCTTTCAGTCAACAACCGGGCAGCGCAATAGCAGGTGGTACCATAATGCCGGCAGTCACCGTGGAAATTCAGGATGTAGCGGGGAATCTAGCGACGACGGCCACAAACACGGTGACACTATCGCTCGACGCTAATCCCGGGGAGGCCGTATTGACCGGCACGACGTCCAAAGAGGCCGTGGCTGGGATCGCTACTTTTAATGACCTAAGCCTCGATCAAAATGGCACCGGATATACGCTGACGGCTGCCTCGAGCGGTCTGGCGGGAGCGACGTCGAGCCCCTTTGATATTGTGACAGCAGGGACGGATCAGGCCAGCGCGCCTTTAATCCCGCCCGGCATTTACGAGGATTACTTTCCCCCCTTATCTACAGGAGAGGAATGGGTGCCACACTGGTTCAAGGTCGCCGTCGAAGAAGGTCAGGACATCCGGGTTTCGACGAGCGATGCCGAGTCTCCGTCCGGCTATAATACCGACCTGGAGGCGTCTATCTATGACGGGACCGGCCGCTTGCTCGTCATCGTCTATAGCAATAGGTCTGACGAAACTGTCTATCTTTCCAATGTCCCGGCCGGCATGTATTACATCGTGATTTGGGGACCTCCAGATGTACGGTATACCCTGACTATTGCCGCGGGAGACCTGACCGGCATCGGCGAGATCACGGGTCGGATCACAAACAGTCGGGGGGAAGGCGTCGGGAACCTCTTTATCGAGGCGTATCTGGAAAATGATTATTCTGCTGCAGGTCTCCAGCAGGTCGCGGTCACGGATTTGAACGGTGACTACAAAATCGCCTTTACGCCCGGGAATTTTAAACTAAATATTACGTTTAACGAATATTTTGTGGTTCCTTCCGATCCCTATGTCCTTTTCCAATGGTACCAAGGAAAGACGGATTTCGCGAGCGCCGATGTGGTTTCCATCATCGCCGACGAGACGAATGGAGGCAACGACGATCAGCTGGCCGACGGAGGGGCGATTTCGGGCCGCGTAACGAGCGCGACCGGCGAGCCGGTCGTCCAAACGCTTATCACGGCTTATAATCCCGACGGATCGCGGAATCCCGGTTATGACCGGCCGGATAATCCGGATTACCTCGTAGGTCACATCCGCATTCCGGCCGAGGGAAACGTCAAGCTCCGTTTTTCCGGCTCTGGGGTTTCAGGTGGATACATTGTCACATGGTACAACGGCAAGTATTCTCTTGAGGCGGCGGACTTGATCCCGGTTCAACCTCGTGAGACGACACAAGGCATCGATGCCCAACTCCTGACTTACAATGGAGGTGGATATATTCAAGGGCGGGTGACCGACGGCGAAGGCAACGGCATTCCGGACTTCACGGTGAAGGCGTATGATTTTGCCCAGGGCGAGGTCGGGAGCACATCAACTGGCTCCACGGGCTACTATACGCTTTCAGGTCTTCCCACCTTCCCGGCGCGGATCTATTTTGATGCCAGTCAAAGCACTTATGCGTCGCAGTGGTACAACGGCAAAGGCTCCTTCGCCACCGCCGATATTGTAAACGCCGTTTATGGGACGGCCGTAACGGGCATAGACGCGGTGCTCGGCCTGGCCGGTTCGGAGACGATCCAGGTGTCGTCGCCGAACGGGGGCGAAGGTTGGACAGTCGGTTCCACCCAGAACATCACTTGGACGTCATCCGGAGTTATCGATAATGTCCAAATTGAGGTCAGTACGAACGGAGGCGCGGACTATTCGGACATCCTCGCCTCGACGGCGAACACGGGAAGCTATTCCTGGGTCATACCCGACTCGCCGTCCACTAACTGCCTCGTCAGAATCAGCGAGGCGGTGACCGGGACTCCGGCCGATGTCAGCGACGCCGTGTTTTCCATCGTTGCCCCGGCTCTCCTCCCTGAAATCAATATCAAGCAAGGAGGAATAGATCTAAACGACGGTGGCAGCTATGATTTTGGATCGGCTGCCGTTGGATCCAATACATATGCCCTCTTTACGATTGAAAACCTTGGTGCTGCTCAACTGACAATTACTACACCTATCACCATCACCGGCACAAACTCCGATGAGTTCCATGTAGAAACTCAACCGTCTTCTCCCGTCGCTTCTGGTGGAAGCACGACTTTGGAATTAAGATTCAGTCCGACATCAGAAGGAGCAAAATCTGCCTCGATTGCGATTGGTAACAATGATTCCGATGAAAATCCTTACGATATAACTCTCAACGGGACAGGTTCCGTATTCCCACCTGATCAGTTCACTAAAGTTCTTTCTGGCGCAGTGGTGACGGATGGAGCAGATTCCACGGGTTGTGCCTGGGGCGATTATGACAACGACGGGGATCTGGACCTCTTTGTTTCAGTAGGAAGTAATCAAAACAATCTCCTGTATGCCAACAACGGCGACGGCAGTTTCACGAAGGTCACTTCTAGCGCAATAGTTGAGAATGTAGGATATTCCGGGGGTTGTGCCTGGGGAGATTATGATAACGATGGAGAGCTGGACCTTTTTGTCGCCAATGTCGGTTACAACAATTCCTTGTATACGAACAATGGGGACGGCAGTTTCACGAAGGTCACTTCCGGAGCAGTGGTGGAGGATTGGGGAAACTCTTACGGTTGCGCCTGGGGAGATTATGATAACGATGGAGGCCTTGACCTCTTTGTTGCGAATGCATATAGTCAAAACAATTTCCTGCATGCCAACAACGGCGACGGCAGTTTCACGCAGGTCACTTCTGGCGCAATAGTTGAGGATGGAGGAAGATCCCGCGATTGTGCCTGGGGGGATTATGACAACGATGGAGATCTGGACCTCTTTGTTGCGAATGAAAATGGTCAAAACAATTTCCTGTATGCCAACAATGGCGACGGCAGTTTCACGAAGGTCACCTCCGGAGCCGTGGTGACGGATGGAGGATACTCTTATGGTTGCGCCTGGGGAGATTATGATAACGATGGAGAGCTGGACCTTTTTGTCGCCAATTTCGGTCAAAACAATTTCTTGTATACGAACAATGGGGACGGCAGTTTCACGAAGGTCACTTCCGGGGCAGTGGTGGAGGATGTAGGAAACTCTTACGGTTGCGCCTGGGGAGATTATGATAACGACGGAGATCTAGACCTTTTTGTTGCGAATATAATAAATGAAAACAATTTCTTGTATACGAACAATGGGGACGGCAGTTTCACGAAGGTCACTTCCGGGGTAGCGGTGACCGATGGAGGAAGTTCCGACGATTGTGCCTGGGGGGATTATGACAACGATGGAGACCTGGACCTTTTTGTTTCAAATGGACATGGCCTTTCTAACGATTTCTTGTATGCTAACAACGGAAACGGCAGCACTTGGATAAACATCAAGTGCATTGGCACGGCTTCGAACGTCTCAGCTATTGGTACCAAGGTTAAGGTTCTCGCCATGATCAGCGGCAGTCCAGTTTGGCAGTTAAGAGAAATTTCCGGGGGGGCTTCTTCCCAAGACAGCCTGAACGCGGAATTCGGTCTCGGAGATGCGGCGATCGTTGATGAAATTCGGATTGAATGGCCCTCAGGAAATGTTCAAACTCTAACCAGTATAGCTGTCAATCAATTCTTAACCGTCACGGAAACCGAAACGTCGGGAGTCCCCGCCAAGCTGGCGTTCGTCCAGCAGCCGAGCGATACGGCAGTGGGTGCAACGATAACACCGCCTGTGACTGTAGAAATTCAGGATGCAGCGGGAAATTTGGTGACCACTGCCACGAACACGATGACACTGTCGCTCCGAAATGCGGGAAGTGCTGCGCTAAGCGGCGATGTTGATAAGGAAGCGGTTGGTGGAGTTGCCACCTTTGATGACCTGAGCATAGACACAATTGGCACGGGGTATCAGTTAAGAGCAAACTCAGGCAGCCTGACAGAAGTCGACTCCAATCCCTTTAACATCACGGGAGCCGAAGCTACACATATCATCGTGGAAACCGCAGCCGATGGTTCGGGGACGGAAGTTCCTGCTCAGAGTATGGGAGCTGGTTCTTCTATCACGGTGTATGCAATAGCTCGGGATGCGACGACGATTTTCATCGAAAATGTGGCCGCCGATTCGTGGTCGCTCATCAACAAAACCGGGGGGGTCGTGGACGGGGACCTTGTTCCCTCTGGGGATATGAAAAGCGCTACCTTTACGGGTCACTCTTCAGGAACTGCGCAAATTCATGCGGAGAAGGTCGGGTTTTCCTCTACCGACTCCGGAGTGTTGACGGTCATTCCTCTCATTCATTGGCATACCTACGCGGGATCGTCCGTGGATGATCAAAGCTTCGGCATCGCCATGGATCCAAGCGGGAACATCTACTTTACGGGCTGGAGCGATGGGACTTGGGGCAACCCAATCAATCCCCATTCCGGAGGCCGAGACGTCTTTGTCGCGAAACTGAGCAGCACAGGGGAGCTCCAGTGGAACACTTTCTTGGGCTCGTCTGATACGGACGAAGGAAACGCGATCGCCGTGGACGGCAACGGGAATGTCTATGCGATGGGCACGAGCAGTGCGACCTGGGGCCAGCCACTCAACTCCTACGGAGGACAGGGCGATGCCTTTGTCGCAAAACTGAACTCAAGCGGGAACCTTCTATGGAACCTCTTCATCGGAGGAGAGTGGGGGGAGCACGGCGACGACATAGCGGTGGATGCTAGCGGAAATGTCTATGCAACGGGAGTGTGTGTCAATAGCTGGAGTGATGGCTTCTGGGGCACGCCCATCAACCTCCCTGGTTGTTGTCAAAACGTCTTCGTCGTGAAGCTGAACTCGAGCGGGACCGTCCAGTGGTACACGTTCATAGGCGCGGACGGGGGTGAACTGGGAACCGGAATCGGCGTGGATGCAAGCGGGCACGTTTATGTGAGCGGATGGGGAGATCGAACTTGGGGAACGCCGGTCAATGATCACACCGGAGATGGGTCTCAAGACGGCTTTGTCGCGAAGCTGGACAGCAGCGGGAACCCCGAGTGGCATACTTTTTTTGGGGGAGCAGGTCAGGATGAAGCCAATGCCATTGCCGTCGATACGAGCGGCAATTTGTTTATATCAGGTCATAGCACGGCGAGCTGGGGGACGCCAATCAACCCCCATTCTGGAGGCGAATGGGATGCCTTTGTTGTGAAGCTCGATAGCAGTGGGGTCCGACAGTGGCATACCTTCATGGAAGGCTTGGGCTGGGACATTGCCGTCGATGGGGGCCAGAACGTCTATGTTACCGGAGTGGGGGGGGGCCATCCTGGCTATGTCGCGGCGCTGAACCAAGACGGGATCCTGCAGTGGAACATATCCTTGGAAGGGTGCCTCGAGAGTATAGCCTTGGATGAAAGCCATAACTTCTATGTTGCGGGGAGGAGCAGTTCCTCGTGGGGCACGCCCGTCAATGCTTGGGCCGGAGGTTGGGACGCCTTCGTCGCCAAGATCGGGCCTACCATATAGTCTGCTAGTGCAGTGTCTCAATAATATCTTTACAATTATGGATTGTTTGTGTTACACTCAGGGCATGTGGAAACCAGCCCCTATCCTGCCCATGACAACGGAGCAACGAAGGACCTTGGAGGCTTGGGTAAATGCGAAGACAACGCCGCAGAGGGTCGTCCTGCGATCGCGCATTTGCTTGCTGGCCGCCGACGGACGTTCCAACCGCGCCATCGCGCAACGATTGGGCGCGTCGCGTCCGACCGTCATTCTGTGGAGAAGCCGTTTTAAAAAACGAGGACCTGCGGGGATCGCGGAAGATGCCTCGCATGGACCAAGTTCTCGCCGGACCGACGACAAGACCGTGAAGCTTATTGTGGACCGAACGTTGCAGACCCGACCGCTCGACGCAACCCATTGGAGCACCCGAACGCTGGCCAGACAGATCGGTCTCAGCCACGCTACCGTCGCTCGGGTGTGGGAGGCTCACGGCTTGCAGCCGCACCGGATCAAGACTTTCAAGGTATCGAAGGACAAGCGTTTCGTGGAGAAGCTCACGGATGTGGTCGGTCTCTACATGAATCCCCCTGATAAAGCTCTGGTTTTGTGTCTCGACGAAAAGTCGCAGATTCAAGCCTTGGACCGGACCCAACCCGGATTGCCGATGAAAAAAGGCCGGTGCGGAACGATGACGCACGATTACAAACGCAATGGAACGACAAGCCTCTTTGCCGCCCTGAATGTGTTGGATGGCACAGTGATTGGGACTTGTTATCCGCGTCACCGTCACGAGGAGTTCCTGAAATTTTTGCGGATGCTCGATCGGGAAACCCCCCGAACATTGGATCTTCATTTGATTCTGGATAATTACGGTACTCATTCTCATCCGGACGTTGAAAAGTGGCTGGGCAAGCATAGCCGCTTCCAAATGCATTTCACGCCGACCAGTTCCTCGTGGCTGAATCTGATCGAGAGATGGTTCGGCGAACTGACGCGCAAGCGGATCCGACGGGGAACGTTTGGCAGCGTTCCAGACCTTATCTCCGCCATCGAGGAGTATATTCGGGTCAACAACCGGCAGCCCAAGCCCTTCGTGTGGCATAAGAAAGTCAACCAAATTCTTGAAAAGGTCCGCCATTGTAAAGCTGTCATTGAGACACTACACTAGGTTGGTATCTCCTCTTGAGAGTGATGGGTGGGGCTAGACAATAGGGCTTGATAATCAAAAGATAAGAACTGGATCTGCTTTTGGGGTTTCTTGATATTGCCTCCCGGCCTGGCTAGGGACTGTTTGTCCAGACGTTAGGACGTCTCGATGAGGATTATTCTCCGGTCCCTGCGTCTCTAATATTGAGGCGATCATCCGCCTGCTATCATGCGGCGTCTATAACTAACCGGGGGCCAGGGCCCAAGCCCGGCCCCTATGGACATGGACCTTCCCCGGCCACTCAGTGTTCGCAAGTTGGGCATAGCGGACCTAGCATAACCGGATTCCCCTCAATCGGCAACAGAACCATCCGGAATGCCGTTTCCCAGCCTCTACGCTGCCCGATTGGGACGGTCTCAGGGATCAGGCTTGCCCTAAGTGAAGATCTGCAGTCTGAGTGTCCCAGGCCCCGGAAACCCTAGCCCTTGGCCCGAAAAAAAGAGGGCCGTACTTCTTTTGGGGCGGGAATGAAAGGCTTGCAGGGGAGATGCTGAGATTGGGGGCTATCCCCATGCCGTTCAGTGATATTTTCATCGCAGATTTAGATAACCACCGCATACGTAAAGTGGGAGATAAATAGCTAATAAGGGAAGCTCACTATAAAATACTAATCGTATAATCAAAGGTAGCTCTGACTTATAGAAACAAGAGTTCAGGGATTTAGTCTTGAGGTTAGAGATTATCCAGGCGGGAGCGGGCGTCCTCGACCAACGCCTGTCCCTGGTCAGCTTTCGCCTTGATGTCTAAGAATTTCTGATAGGATTCCTTGGCGGCGGCATTCTTCCCCTGCCCCTGCAGCGCCCGGCCAACATAATAATCAAGCGTGTCCAGACAGCGGAAAGTCGGCAAGTCATTCAGAAAAACAGCCATCGCCTCGCCCTTCCGCTTCTCACATTTCTCGAACTCCGAATAGGCTTCGGTAAAGGCCCCGGCCTCTAGATAAGCTCTCCCCAGCGCAAACCGTCCAAGCCATGTATCCACAAGCCCCTGAGCTTCATCGAAAAGCTTCAATGCGTTGGCCGCATCTCCTCTCTTGAGTAATAAGTATCCTCCCAGCAACTTTGCGTATGCCTGGTGGACATCCTGGACCTTCTTCCCTAATTCACTGGCCATGTTCCGGGCTTTGTCCTCCTGGCCGGCGTCAAGATAGACCCGGCCCGTCGCGAACATGATTTCTTCCCGGTCATTCGACTTTACGGCTTGGTCGGCGGCCTCGACGGCGAGCTCGTTCTTTCCTTGGGCGAGATAGGCCTGCGCCAGCATGATGGATTTAAAGGCGGCCCGATAAGTCGACTTGTTCTCATTATCTGCGGAGATTCCCTTTTTTAGGATCGCAATTGCGTCCTCCAACCTTCCTTCGTAGAGAGCAACATCGGCCAATCCCGTCACCGCGTAGGACGCACCCATCGGGTCAAGGAGTTCCGCTTGCTCGTACATTTTGACGGCCTCAGCCGTCCTGCCCTGGCCCATCTCGGCCAAACCCAGCACGATGAAGGCCTTCGCATAGGTGGGGTCGATCTCCAGCGTTTTCCGCGCTTCGAGCTTGGCCCTTTCAAAGTCGCCGGAAGCCAGCGCATACCAGCTTTGGTTATAGCGATGGTCCAAGTTGTCGGGATCGACCTCTAGAGCCAGAAGGCCTTCCTGGAAGGCCTCGGGCATCTTATACCCGAAGAAATAGGCGAGGGCGAGATTCGTGTGCCCGGCGACGTCCTTGGGGAAATGCTTGAGCAGGGCCGTGTATTCTTCGATCGCTCGTTTGAAGTTATTTTTAAAGAGATAATATCCGCCCCGCGTCCGGTGCTTCTCCCGGTCGGTCATCTGCTCGATCCGGTTCATTGCCTCCGTGAAATACTTGTCCGCTAGCTGCCACTCTCCCTGGGCATAATAGACCACGGCCAGACCGGCAAAGGCCCTCCCAAAATTTGGATCATGGTCTAGAGCGCGCATGTACGCGGCGATGGCTTCTGGCTCTTTCCCTTGGGCGTCGAGGTCTTGAGCATCGGCGTAAGCCTTCATGGCTTCGAGCGAATTCGTAGTGAAAGTTTCCTTGATCAAGGCCTCTGCCGAGTCCGCGGGAATGATGCCCAGCCCCGCCCGGAGCCTGGTCGAAAGGTAATCGGCGGCCTTGAGGACATCTGTTTTGTTCCTGATCGTCTGGTCGGCCGAGGCCACGGTCTTGCCGCTGACCGGGTCCTGGGCCCAACTCTTGATGAGGTACCCGCCCTTGGCCGGCTCGATCGAGCCGTTGATGACGGCGTTGATTCCTTCCCTCTGGGAGAGCAGTCGTGTGCTGGTCTCGGTGAGCCGGCCCCTGGCGCTCGGGTCGAGGCGATTGACCAGGCTAATGGCCTGCTTCCGCTCGAAAAGGGCCGCGTTTTCGGCCCCGCCCAGGCTGATACTCAGCAACTGCTCGAGCACTCCGTCGAAAACCGGATCCCCAGTTTGATTCGAGACGTCGGCAATGAGGACGGTGACGGATTTGGGCTCGGCTTCGCCGGGCATGGGGCGGGGTTTGACGAATTTTACGATGGCGAATATGGCCAGGACGATAATGACGACCGCCGCACCGATGATCGTCCTGAGCCGAGACAGCGGCCGGCTTTCGCCCAGGATCTCTCTCTGTGCCTTGCGCAGGTCGGCCACGAAATCGGAGATATTGGCGTAGCGTTCATCCGGGTTCTTGGCCAGGGCCTTGCGGAGGATAGGGTTGAGGACGGGGTTTACGGCCTTGGGCTTGATGTGAGGCGCCGGCATCTGGTCCCGGAGGATAGCGGTCAGCGTCTCGATCGGGCTCGGCTTGGAAAACGGGTGCTTGCCCGAGATCATCTCATAGATGATGATCCCCAGAGAGAAGATATCGCTCCGGCCGTCGATCTGATCTCCTCTGGCCTGCTCGGGGGACATGTAAGATATAGTTCCCCTGATCGCGCCCTGTTCGGAGAACGTGGCCTGAGTCAGTGTCCGCGAGATTTCAGCCTCGCCCTTGGGCAGTATTCGCTTAGCCAAGCCGAAATCCATGACCTTGGCATGACCTTGAGGCGTGCACATGATGTTAGCCGGTTTGAGGTCGCGGTGGACGATCCCCTTGGCGTGGGCATGCTCGATCGCCTCGGCGATCTCCAGGGTGAGTTGGATGGCATCGCGTAGGGGGAGAGAACCCTTTTCCAGAGTGGTCTTCAGGGTCTGGCCCTCGACATATTCCATGGCGATGTAAGCTTTGCCTTTGCTCTCCCCGGTCTCGTAGACCTTGCAGATGAAGGGATGATCGAGCGCTGCTGCCGCCTTGGCCTCGTGGATGAAACGCTCGCGGGTATGCGGATCCTTCTCGATCTCTTCGGGCAGGAACTTGAGGGCGACTTTGCGGTCGAGGATGGCGTCTCTGGCGAGATAAACCTCGCCCATTCCCCCTGCGCCGAGGAGCCGGATCAATTCATAGTGATTGATTTTGTCCCCGGGATTAAACATTTCTCTCTATTACGATGTCATAATCGTATCGACATCGCCTTTCCCGACACAGACGCCCTGCCTACTCGTGATGAAAAAGCCAACCCTCAGTGGGATTTTTATATCATGCTCCGACAAAACAAGTCAACATAAATCGACCAGGAAGAGGATACTCCCCAAGGTGCCACAGCATTATTGTCAATTCAATCCTAATAGAGGGAGAGAAATCTGGGCCTCAAAGTGCCCGTTGGAAAACGGACCTCTCCTCCTCCCCGGGTGGGAGGAGGTCGGGAGGAGGGGAATTTCCATTTTTCATAGGTTTCTACAGGGCCAAGAGCAGCTATTCGGCAAGTCGGATGGAAAAATTGCCGCTCAGGGGGGTCTTCCGGGCGGTCAGAAAGATGCGGTAGAGCCGTTCACCCCAGGAGGAACGCAGTTGGGCGTCCTCGAGCGGGAGGGGCTCGATCTCGACGCGGAACTTGGCCCTGTCGTAATGGATATAAAGGGGCTTCGAAGGAGATCCTTCCTCCAGTATGTCTAGCCGGATCTTTCCTTCCGTCTCCAGCACCGGGATCCTCCAACTCATCAAGCTCAATTGCAGGTCCTCTCTCGCCTCTTTCAGGACGTAGCGGTCTCGGATGACGACGTCTTTTCCTCTCCGCATCGTGACCGTCCTCAGCCATGACTTGACGCCGGCTTCCTCGGGGTAGGCCCCGGCGATATCCAACCCGAAATGGACGCTTTTCCCATCGGATTTATAAGAAACGTCGTGGGCCTTGAATTCCCGGCCATCCTTTTGCATGACGCCGTTAATCGTCGGCAGGTTGTGGTAGGCCGATTGCATGGTCCAGATCTCGTAGCGGCAATCACTGAAGGTCTTGGCCGTATAGGTCTCGACGCCGACGTCGATCAAGGCCGGAAGCCCGTCGTGATAGACGATGAAGTTGCCGATATCGTTGTGGTTGTGGCTTTCGGCGTTATGGCCGCCTTTGGCCGCCACATAGAATCCGCGGCTCGACCCGGCCATGGACCTCGCTCCCATAACCTGGAGCTCGGGGAGCCAGAAATCGCGGATCAGGGGCTCTTTGGCCGGGGCACTGAGGAGCTCCTCCAAACAAAAAAGCGTCGGCAGAGTCCGCCCCAGCGTCCCGAACTGCCCGGGTACATATCCTTCTCCCAGTTTTTTTTGGGCGGCCAGGAAAGAGCCGAAGCCCATCATGGTGTCATCGCCGATCGCTTTTCCATAGCGATAGACGACACCCGGGTCCGGATTCGCCTTGGCGGCGGCGTCGGCGAAATTGATGAAGTAGGGACCGGCGATATGGACCCGGTGGATATACCGTCCCATCTCCTTGATCAGCGGCGTTTCGAAAATATCGATCTTCCCGCCAGAGGCGCTCTTGAGGAGCTCCAGGCAGTCATAGAGAGAGGCGCCGGCGCGGCTCCAGTAGCCGGGGCCCTCGTCGCAGCCGCCGTCGCGCGGATAGGGATTCAGGAACTGATCCAGGCAGCGAAGGATCTTGTGGACGGACTGGATGCGTCGCCCTTCGTCCGGCTCGACGAGCAGGACACAGGTCAGCCAATTGGAACAAATCCAGGGATTCCAGTTGTTGACCGGCCGGCCCGAAAAACCCATCCACCAGAAATCGTCCCGCTCCAGGTTGACCGAGATGATGCGGCGGTCGATCTCGTAGCGGAGGCGCTCCCGGACGAGCGGGGAGATGCGGTCGAGCTCCGGCCCCACGAGATAATCCGTCCAGGCCAGGAGCATGGCGGTCTCGGCGGCGAAGAGGTCCACTGTCGGCTCGCTCACATCGGGAAGGCCGGGACCACTCTTCTGGACGCTGACATGGGCGGGGACACCCCAGTAGGTCTCCTCCGCGATCGTCCAGACGCCGTTCATGATATCGTCCAGGAATCGTCCCCGGCCTTCGAAGCATTCGCCCAGGACGAGGTCGGCCAGCCGGGACCGCCGGAGGTTGGCGATCCGCTGGTAGTTCGTCCGATTTCCTGTCCGGACGTATTCGAGGAAGACCGAGGCCTTGGGTGTTTCCCACTCGGCGCCGAGGTGCTCCTCGGCCCGACGGATGTGGGCCAGGCGGATTCTCTCCGGAAGCTTCTGCCATTCCGCGCGCTCGGCGGAACGGGGATAGGGATGCCAGTCTTTCGCCGGGATGATGATATCTTTAAGCTTTTCCGGCGGGCGGCTGCCGCTGAGCAGGTTCAGGTCTTCGGCGCTCGATCCTGGGGGAGTTAAATCGGGAGCCGATGATAAAGAAAGAATAAGGACGAAAACAAGGCCAATCAAAGCGATTTTATTAGATGTCATCGTGATTTCCCTGAAATCATTATTTGCCTTGGCTTTCAAGGCAGAGCATCCATTATATATGCGAGCGGAGAGAAATCAGCAACACTTTTTTCGCCTTGATTTTTTTGTCGGTTTGGCCAAGATAGAGATGAAGATCCGATGTCATTGATTCCGGACAAATCAATCTCCGAGGAGAATGAAAAATGAGCCAATCAAAGTTCACCAGGCGGGATTTCTTGAAAACATGTCTGGCCACGACGGCGGCCGCCGGCGGTCTGTCCTCCCGGTCGCTTTTCGCTGGCGCTCCCGGTGGAGCGGTTGGTTCACCTTATGACTCCAAAGGACTCCCCACCCGGGCCCTCGGCAAGACAGGAATCTCCCTCCCTCTTATTAGCTTCGGAAGCGGCAGCCGCTTCTGCCGGATCCATGACCCGGAGAAGAGCGTCGAAGCCCTGAACTACGCCCTGGACCACGGGCTCTACCATTTGGACACCGCCCACGATTATGTCTTCGAGGGTGTGAATAGCGAAGAAAGGCTCGGCCTCGTCCTCAAGGACCGCCGCGCCGAGGTCTTCCTGTCCACGAAAGTCGCCGAGCGAACCTACGACGGCGCCATGCGACACCTCGAGGAAAGCCTGAAGCGCCTCCAGACAGACCGGCTCGAAATCTACCAGGTTCACCAGGTGGAATCACTGGAGGACATCGACAGGATCGGAGCAAAGGGCGGCGTTCTCGAAGCTCTCCATAAGCTCAAGGAACAGAAGGTCACGCGATTCATCGGGTTCACCGGCCATCTCTCCGCCGAGGCAATGACGGCGGCGGCCGAGCGATACGATTTTGATACTATGCTGATCGCCCTCAACCACCATACCGAGGCAAAAGGAGACATGGAGAAAGGAGCGATCCCGGCCGCGGCGGCCAAAGGGTTGGGCGTCATGGTCATCAAGGTCATTCGGCCGAGGGAGACGGTCGAGGGCATCGTCCCAGAGGACCTGATCCGCTATGCCCTGACGCTCGAGCATGTCACCAGCGCCGCCATCGGACATGACAGCCTGGACGTGCTAAAGAAGAATATCGCGCTGCTCAAGAATTTCAAGGCGATGGGCGCGGCGGAGATGGAGGCCATGACTGCCCGGCTCGACCCGTTCTTCCGGGGGAACGGGCTGCCCTGGATGCGCCCCGGTTACAGGGACGGCATTTCTGCCTGAGGAAGAAGCGAAGTGCTGAACCGGAAAAAAGCCGTTATCATCACTTTTGTCGTTGTTATGGTCGGTCTCTGGCTCTTCCTCATGGGGAGATATGTCCTCAAAGGGGAAGGCTCTACAGAGAACTGGCCGCTTCTCGTTAGCTGCGATTTTGAGGACGGCCGGGCCTCCGCTTGGCAGCCGAACGACTCCTCTCATTGGCAGGTTATCGAGCGGGATGGATCGATTGTTTACGAGTTGACCGCGCCGGGAGAGCAAGGAAAGCTGAGGGCGCCGACCTCATGGGCACTTCTCGCCGGTCACGACGTGACCTCGTTTGTCCTGAGCGGGCGGCTGAAGTGCCTGGCCGACCCGGCCAATCCTCATCGAGACCTGTGTATCTTGTTTCACTTCCAGGATCCGACGCATTTCTTTTACGTTCACTTTTCCGCTTCGAGCGACGAGGCCCATAACATCATCGGCCTGGTCAACGGCTCCGACCGCATCAAGATCAACACCGAACCGGCCGGAAAGTCGGTCTTCCGGCTGACCGACAACGAGTGGCATCATTATAAAGTCAGCTATGATGCAGAGAGGGGGAAGATCGAGGCCTTTCTCGACGACCTTGAAACGCCCATCCTCACGGCCGTCGACAAGACGCTCGGCCACGGACTGGTCGGCGTCGGGTCGTTCGACGACACCGGCTGCTTCGATGACATCACCCTCCGGGGGATTGAAAAGAGGTAGGGTTCCGTCTATAATTCCAGTGCCCTCGGGCGGGGTCGTAGTTCAGTTTGGTTAGAACGCTGGCCTGTCACGCCAGAGGTCGCGAGTTCAAGTCTCGTCGGCCCCGCCACCTTTCCCCATATGAATCAATGTCTTCCGTTAGGCCCTCTTAGATCGTTCGCAGGATTATAGAAACGCCCTAATATCACCCCACAAATCCCTCTAAAGGGCAATTCTTTTTTTCCGGGACCACGAGTAAGCTGGGCAAGCTATGAGCAGGGGTCTGCCTCATTTCAGAGCAAGAGAAAGGTGGCGTTTGAAAGCGATTGGTCGATGACGAATAAGCGACCCGATTCAGGAGAGAAATCTTTGGAGCGCTTGAAAAAGCATCCCGTCTCCGGAAAGAACTCAGATCTCGACCCGACCGAGACCGTTCTGAAATACTGGCCTCAGATCAGCTTCAGGGTCAAGAACTCCATCGGCCGCGCGACACCCGATTGGGAGGACGTCGCCAGCGAGATCCTCGTCGGCGTCATCGAAGCCCTCCGCCGGGAGAAATTTCGGGGGGAAAGCTCTCTGGGGACTTTCATCTATTCTATTACGGCCAACAAGATCATCGACCACATCCGGCAAAAAAAGAAGATTTTTAATGAGATTCCCGAGCCCAGCCGGGCCTTCGATCCTTATGTCCATGTCGAAAACCAGGAGCGCGTCCGGCTGGTCGCCCGGTATATAAAGAAATTGAAACCGAGATATGCCGACATTCTGTATCTCCATTATTACCTGGACCTGCCCCAGAGTGAGATCGCCGAGATCTACGGCCTGTCAACGGGGACGATGAACAAGTTGATCCGGGCCGCGCGAAACACCCTCAAAAAGCTGATGGAAAGCCTGCCCTTGGAAGAGACGAAAAAGAAGAAATAGCCAGGCGGCGAACTTTTCAGCCTTTTTCCATCCCCCTCTTTATGTTATTTTGGGCTATGCCAAAGGAGGCGCCCATGAAAACATTCCGGCCTTGGATTTCAGCCCTTTTTATCGTTTTTATCCTTGGTTTTCCCGTTCAGGCGGTAACAGGGTCAGAGGAACCCTTCACGCTCGAGCAGGTCTTGAGCGCGCCCTATCCGATGGACCTGGTGTCGGCCCGGAATGCCGACCGGATCGCCTGGGTGTTCAACATCGAGGGAGCGAAAAATATCTGGACCGCTGCCGGCCCGGACTTCTTACCGGTCAACCTGACCGGCTATGCTAAGGACGAGGTCTTCGAGATCCCGGATGTAGCGATCACGGCGGACGGATCTATCGTCGTTTACGTCCGCGGCGGGAACCCGAATAGGGAAGGCTGGGTCACAAACCCGACCAGCGACCCGGCCGGAGTCGAGCAGGCCGTCTGGGCGGTCTGGACCGACGGGGGAAATCCCTGGCGCGTCTGCGCCGGCAACAGACCGGTCATCTCCCCCGACGGCCACTGGATTCTCGTGGTCAATGACAACCTGATCTATCGCGTCTCACTCCGGGACCCGAGCCCGTCCGGGGAGGCTCCTGAGCCGGAGCTGCTGTTCAAGGCCGCGGGGAGAAACAGCAACCCCTGCTGGTCGCCCGATGGGACCCGGGTCGCCTTTGTCACCAACCGCGAGGAGCATAGCTTCATCGGTGTCTATGATCTCAAGAAAAACGCGATCACCTGGATGGCTCCCGGCGTCGATAGGGACAGCGACCCGGCCTGGTCGCCGGACGGCCGGCGGATCGTCTTTTTCCGGCGCCCCGGCGCCCAATACAACGAGACGTATGATTACCGGAATCCGCCCAATCCGGCCATCTGGGTGGCAGAGGCGGACACCGGCCGAGGAAAAGAGTTTTGGAATCCCGGCGGAGCGGAACCGGAATATCACACCATCCGCAATTTGATGTGGACAGCCAACAACCGGATCCTGTTCACAGCCGAGCACGACAATTGGAACCACCTGTTTTGCCTGGCGCATGACGGCGGAGAGCCGGTCGACCTGACGCCCGGGGAGGCCGAGGTCGAACATTTCCATCTCTCCGCGGACGGCGGCACCCTCTTTTTCAGCAGCAACCTGGCCGACATCCACGGCCGGCACATTTGGAAGGTCCCGACGTCCGGCGGTAAGGCCGCCCAGTTGACCAAAGGGGCGACGATCAGCTGCTATCCTGTGGCCCTGGCATCAGGGAAAGAAATCGCCTTCATGTACGCCACGGCCAAATATCCTATGTCCATCGCCCTGGTGCCGGCCAATGGGGGAGATACCCGGATCATCGCCCCGCGCCATCTCCCGGAAACATTTCCTCTGGAGGACCTTGTCGTGCCCGAGCTCGTCATCGTCAAGGCGCCGGACGGGCTCGAGATCCCCTGCCAGCTTTTCCTCCCCAAGGGTGCCAAGCCGGGAGACCGCCGCCCCGGCGTCGTTTATACCCACGGCGGTCCCATCCGACAGATGCTCCTGGGCTGGCACTACATGGAATTCTACTCGGAGGCCTACGGCATCAACCAGTATTTCGCCGGCCGCGGGTATGTGGTGATCTCGATCAATTATCGAAGCGGCATCGGTTACGGCCGCTCCTTCCGTAACCCGCCTGACTCGGGCTGGCGGGGTGCTTCCGAGTACCAGGACGTGGTGGCCGGCGCCAAATACCTCCAGGCCCGGCCCGAGGTCGATCCGGAGAGAGTCGGCCTCTGGGGACTGTCCTATGGCGGCCTGCTGACGGCCCAGGGGCTGGCCCGCAACTCCGATGTCTTCAAGGCGGGTGTCGACCTGGCCGGTGTGCATGACTGGTCGGCCCGGGGAGGGCGCTCAGGGTTGAGCCAAGAGGATAAAAAGTTGGCCTTCGAATCCTCGCCCGCGGCCGCCGTCAAGACCTGGACATCGCCCGTTCTGTTTATCCACGGGGACGACGATCGCAATGTCGATTTCTCCCAGACGGTCGACCTGGTGCAGAAACTCCGGGCCAAGGGCGACGTCCACATCGAGCTCATGGTCCGTCCCGACGAGCCGCACGAGTTCAAACTGCGCCGGAACCTCATGGACGCCTACCACGCGACCTTCGAATTCCTGGACAGATTCCTCAAAAAGAAGTGACCTTGATCCGGCCTCGCTTCAGTTCTTAGCGATTTTGTAGATACCGATGGTCAGCAGAGGAAGGGCGAGGGCCGCGCCCGTCGAAGATATCCCCCGGCTTCCAGTATCTCGTGTCCTGTCCCGGGCACTTCATTAAGGCCCGTTTTTATCAAAGTGGGAGGAGACTGTCAAACTCCCTTATCTCAATTTGCCGGCAAATTCCCGGGGCAGGTTGACAATTCGCCTCCCGCCTCTCTATAATAAAAATGAAGGATGGGGGCGAACGGATTCGACGGGGATAGTGAGGCGGAAGCTGCATGTCGAGATTCCATCGACCTCGTAAAACGGTGGAAACAAGTAAGTGCAGAAGCACAACCAGTCGCTGCCTAGAAGATAGGCATGCCGTTTCCCGGGTTCTCTCCTGCGGTTCCCGGGAGGCGTCGACCAGCAGGATAGCGAGCCCGGTTGGCCCCGAACCAGGTGAGTGAAATGCTTCGGGGGCTGGTTGGACGGCGCTTTTCCTCTTCGAGCGCCGCTCGACGAGAACAAGGAAGAGGATACGCATGTAGAGGCTTCTTGCTGAATGTCTCCGGACGCGGGTTCGATTCCCGCCGCCTCCACCATCCTGTTGCATTGAGTGGAATTGATAGGCACTAAGAAGACGATGCGGCGACTGGCTTTTCTCTCTCTCCTCTTCTTTTCCCTCCTCTCCTTCGGGGCGGCCCAGCCCGCTCTCCGCGTCACCTCCCAGGATTATGAGGATTACAGCCGGGTTATTATCACTTTTCCCTCGGACTTGCCCTTCGCGCTGGAGCGGGACGGCAGCCTGCTCCTGGTCAAGATCCAGTCCCGGCTGTCCTTCCGCCTGCGAGCCGATCCTGTTCAAAGCCGCCTCCTCAAATCCTTCAATTGGGTCAAAAGCAACGACCTCTTCATCGTCGTCATCCAGCTCCAGAACGAGCATTTCCGCTACGATTCCTTCCGTATCGAGAAGAAACGCCAGCTGGTCATCGATTGCTATGAGCAGACCGGAGAGCCGGCTGGCTGGGTCGCACAGAGCCCGCCGCAGCCGGCTGCGCCTGAACCCGAGGCCAAAGAGGAGACGCCGGACACGGTTGCGGCCGGGATTCCTCCTCGGATAAGCCCTCCTGCGGCGAAAGGGATCCGGACGATCATCATCGACCCCGGACATGGCGGCTTGGAGGTCGGTGCGAAGGGGCAGTTCGGCACGCTCGAGAAGGACGTCACCCTGGCCATCAGCCGGAAGCTCAAGGCCGTGATCGAAAGAAACCTGGCCTTCCACGTCGAGCTGACCCGGGACAAGGACATAGACGTGTCCCTGGAGGACAGGGCGTCCATCGCCAACAACAACCGGGCCGAGCTGTTCATCAGTATCCATGCCAACAGCT
Organism: Candidatus Aminicenantales bacterium; assembly: GCA_049287565.1. Taxonomy (GTDB): domain Bacteria; phylum Acidobacteriota; class Aminicenantia; order Aminicenantales; family UBA8522; genus UBA8522. The sequence continues at coordinate 7,725 of JBAQGA010000180.1, read as the reverse complement.
CCTACCGGCGGAACGCCAACGGGTCGGAGACATTCTTCCTCAGCCTGAACGCCAGCGACGAGGAGGCCCGCCGTCTGGCCTACCTCGAGAACAACTCGGCCGACCTTGATCGGCCCATCGACAACGAGAGCAAAGACGAGATCATGATGATCCTCTGGGATATGGCCCAGTCCGCCTATCTCAAGCAGAGCCAGCGCCTGGCCGAGATCATCCAGGACGAATTGAACTCGCTCCTCGGCACGAAGGACAGGGGAATCAAGCAGGCGCCGTTCAAGGTGCTGACCGGAGTGGCCTGCCCGGCGGTCCTGGTCGAAGTGGCCTTCATCTCCAATCCCCAAGAGGAAAGAGATTTGGTCCGGGAGGCCTTCCAGCAGAACGTCGCCCAGGCCATATATCGCGGCCTCGTCCGCTACATCAAGCTGATGTTATGAAAAAAAAGCGCGGCATAACGCCGGTCCAGTGGTCCCTGTTCGGGTTGTCTGTTGTCGTCGTCCTCGTCCTGGCGGTGGTCCTGTTCAGGGGTGAGGGCGGGGAGAAGATCAAGGCGGCCGCCGAGGTGTCGCCCGCCGAGAGCGAGCCGGAACCGGCGCCGCCGGGGGAGGCCAAGACCGTAACGCTCTTTTTCCTGTCCGAGGAAGACAGCCTCCTTCACGCCGAGGAAAGAGAGATCCTCGCCGGCTCCTCGATCGTCGGGGAGGCCGAGCAGGTCGTCGAGGCACTGATCAGGGGATCGGAAAAGGGCTTTGTGAACCCTCTCCCGCCGGAGACCCTCTTGAGACAGCTCTTCGTCACCAAGGAAGGAGTGGCCTACGTAGATTTCTCCAAGGATATCATGGAGAAGCATCCTTCGGGGTCATCCGCCGAGCTGGGCACCGTCTATTCCGTCGTCAACACGCTGGCTTTCAATTTCAAACCGATCAAGAAGGTCTTCATCCTGGTCGAGGGCAGCGAAAAAGAAACCCTGGGAGGTCATATCAACCTGAACCAGGCGTTCCTTCCGCAATTTTCGCTGAACGCCCGCTAACGGCTCCGCTCCCATGAAAAGCCTGCCTCAAGTCGTCATCCTGGGTTTTCCCAACGTCGGCAAATCCACGCTCTTCAACCGGCTGCTGGGAAGAAAAGTGTCCCTGGTCCATACTCTGCCGGGAATGACGCGCGACGCCGTCTCCGCCCTCGGCGAGCTGGAGGAAAAAAAGTTCATCCTGACCGACACCGGCGGACTCTTCGACGCGTCGGAAGCGCCCCTGGCCGGGGCGATCGCGGAAAAAGCCTGGGGAGCGGCCCGGAAGGCCGACATCCTCCTCCTTGTCCTTGACGGAAAAAGGGAGCTCTCGCCGGCCGAGGAGGAGCTTCATGCTTCTCTGAGGAAACTCGGCAAACCGGTCATTGTCGTCCTCAACAAGATCGATTCCGAGGTCCAGGAGAGCCGACTGGGAGATTGGTACAACCGCCTCAGGACGGAGACCATCTTGGCCGTTGCCGCCGAGCACAAGAGAAACGTGGAGGACCTCGAACGGGAGTTGGCCGGCCTTCTCCCAAGTGCGACTTCCGAGCAGGATGGCCTCCGGCCTCTTCGGGTGGGGATCATCGGCCGGATCAACGTCGGAAAATCCTCGGTCATCAACCGTCTCTGCGGCGAGAGCCGCCTGATCGTCAACGACGCTCCGGGCACGACGCGGGACAGCACCGACACCTTCGTCGTTCGGAACAAGAAGCTTTTTTGTCTCGTCGACACCGCGGGGATCCGGCGGCTGAGCCGGACGCGGGACAAGAGAGAAAAGGCCGGCATCGTCCGGGCGAAAAGAGACATCGATCGGGCGGATGTCCTCTGTCAAGTGCTGGATGCCGGGGAATTTCCCACCCGTCAGGACGTCGCCATCGCCCGCCTCGCCGCCGCCTCCGGGAAGCCGCTTCTCCTGGCCCTCAATAAATGGGACCTGATCCCCCGGGGCGAATCGCCCCGCGTGGTCAAGGCGAGCGTTTTCAGCGGGATGCCCTTCGTCGGATATGCGCCGCTTCTCTTCGTTTCCGCCCTGACCGGCAAAGGAGTCGTCAAGATCCTGGACCAGGCCGAGGTGGTTTACGAGCGCGGCTCCCGGAAGGTGGAGACTCCGCGGCTCAACGAGTTCCTGGCCTGGATCAACGCCACCCACCCGCCCCTCGCCAAGACAAAGCGGCGGCTGAAGATCAAGTATATGATCCAGAAAAGCGTCCGGCCGCCGACCTTCATCCTCTTCACCCACACGCCGGCCGCCCTGCTTCCCGCCTATGAGAAATTCTTTCTGCAGGCCCTGCGGGAGCGGTTCGACCTGTGGGGGACGCCGCTCCGCCTGATGTTGAGAAGGAGTTGACTTGGCCCTCGTTCTATTATACATTTATCCTTCGGAGTGGTTTCGTTGCGATCATTTAAGGAGGCTGCGATGAGACAAAAGAGAATCCATTTCGTTTTCGCGTTGCTGCTGGTCTTCACCGTCGTCCTGGCTTTCACCAGCTGCGAGAAACTGAGCGTGAACAAGCTCAGGGCGAACTATCATTTCTCCAAGGCCAACCAGCTCTTCACGGACGGAAAATACCGGAAGGCGATGACCGAGTACGAGAACACCCTGAAATACAACCCGGATATGATCCAGGCCTACCGGTTCCTGGGCGAAAGCTACAAGAGCCTTTACAAGGTCGGGGTGGACACGCCCGAGAACCTGGAAGTCGCCGACAAGGCAATGGCGGCCTTCAAAAAGGCCTACGAGGCCGAACCCAACAACAAGGAGATCATCTTCTCCCTCGGCGATATGTACGACAAGCTTAAGAATTTCGAAGAAGCGGAGAAGCTTTACCTCCGGATCCTGGAACTCGAGCCCGGCAACATGGGAAACTACTATGTCGTGGCCGAGTTCTACAAGAGATACGCGAGCGAGAACGAAGAAGTGCGGTCCAAGGCCGAATCAATGTACCTACGGCGGATCGAACTCGACCCGGAGAACCCTCAAGGCTACGCTTATATTGCAAATTATTATTATGAAAGCCCGGAGCTCAACACGGAGCTTGTTGACCTTGCGCATGATTACCTTAATAAAAGAATACAGCTCGATCCTAACAATGCCGAATTCTGGTATGCCAAAGGAGTAAACCGTTGGGCCAGGTCTTTCCGATTCCAGAATGTACCTGTAGCGGAAAGAATTAAATATGCCAAGGAAAGCCTTCAGGACCTCGAGAAGGCTATTGAGGTTGACCCGAATTATCCCGAACCTTACGCATATGTAAGTGTCGTCTACCAGAGCGTGTTGATCAGGCTTGAGCCCGACAAGGAACCTCGGTACAAGGCCGAAGCCGACCGCGCCATGGAGCGCTGGAACGAGACGCGAAAGCGCGCCGCCGACAAGAAGAAGCTGGAAGACGAGCTCAAGAAAGTCGGATAAGCACCCTGGATTTGTTGCCGGTCCGCTCTCCCCGGGGTTTGAGCGGCCATATTCCTCTTCTTCATCATTCGCATCGTGGCCATCCCGGCCGCCTAACTCATACGATTTTCATGCACTTGGAGGGCTTTCGGCCGGGCCGCTGAGATTGACAATTTCCCCGATATCTTGTATTGTATGGCATCATTTGTTTTTAGCTTTTGCTTAATCCTTATCTCTGAGGAAAACAGTGATGAGAACTTTTGTCCCTAAAAAGGAAGATGTTGACAAGAAGTGGTGGATTGTCAACGCCGAAGGGAGAGTTCTGGGACGTCTGGCCACCGAGGTGGCCATTCTCTTGCGCGGCAAGAACAAACCGGAGTTTGCCGATTTCTGCGATAGCGGCGATTTCGTCGTCGTGATCAACGCCGAGAAGATCCGGGTCACCGGCCGGAAGCCCGAAAAAAAGATGTATTTTTCCCACTCGCAATATCCCGGCGGCCTGAAGAGCGAAAGGCTCAAGGATCTCCTCGAGGACAAGCCTGAAGAGGTCATCCGCCGGGCGGTCTGGGGGATGATTCCCAAGAACAAGCTCGGCCGGCAGGTCTTCAAGAAGCTCAAGGTCTACCGCGGGTCCAGTCATCCCCATGAAGCCCAGAAACCGCGGGAATACCAGTTTTAGGAGGCGCGCTTGAGTCTGATCCAATACTATGGTACAGGAAAAAGAAAAACGTCGGTGGCCAGGGTTTTCCTGCGCTCCGGGAAAGGGGATATCACCCTCATTGTCGACAAGAGGCCCCGCCCGTATGCTGAATATTTTCATCTCGATTCGTACAAATACATCATCCGTCAGCCGCTCTTGCTGACCGATACCGAGAGCAAGTTCGATATCTTCATGCGGATCAACGGGGGAGGCCTGAAAGGCCAGGCCGAAGCCATCCGGCTGGGCATCGCCCGGGCGCTGGTGGAGTTCAACCGCGAGCTCAAACCGACCCTGAAGGACGCCGGCTTCCTGACGCGGGATTCCCGGATCAAGGAAAGAAAGAAGTACGGGCTGCTGGGCGCGAGAAAGGCGCCGCAGTATCACAAACGGTAAGGGAGGGATCGAAGTTGGTTTCCGTGACGATGAAAGAGCTCTTAGAGGCCGGGGTCCATTTCGGCCATCAGACCAAGCGCTGGAATCCCAAGATGAAGGAATATATCTTCGGTCAGCGCAACGGGATCTACATCATTGACCTGCAGAAGACGATCAAGATCTTCAAAGAGGCGCTCCTGTTCGCCCGCGGCGTGTCCGAGGGCGACAAGGACATCCTCTTCGTCGGGACGAAGAAGCAGGCCCAGGACATCATCCGCGACACGGCCAACCGGTGCGAGTGCAGCTACGTCAACCAGCGCTGGCTGGGCGGGCTGCTGACGAACTTCGGGGTCGTCCGGGGAAGCGTCGAGAAGCTGGTCGAGCTCGACGAGATGAAGGAGGACGGCCGCTGGGAGCTTCTCTCCAAGAAGGACCAGTCCAAGATGGAAAAGCTCCACCGCAAGCTGTCCAAGACCCTGGGGGGAATCAAGAAGATGGTCGGCCTGCCCGGCGCCCTGTTCGTGATCGACTCGGCCAAGGAGGAGATCGCCATTACGGAAGCCAAAAAGCTGGGTATCCCGATCGTCGCCGTCGTCGATACCAACGGCGATCCCGAGAACATCGATTATCCCATCCCCGGCAACGATGATGCCGTCCGGGCCATCGATCTGTTCACCTCCAAGGTCGCCGAGGCGGTGATCGAGGGGAAGAAGAGCCGGCTGGAGAAGGAGCTGGAAGCCGCCAAGGCGGAAGAGGGGGAAGCCTCGGAAGAGAAGACACCCGAGGTCGAGAGAAGCTGAGCCTGGAGGCCGGCAAGGAGAGAATGATGGAAATCACCGCGGACATGGTCAAGGAGCTCCGGCAGAGGACCGGGATCGGAGTCATGGAATGCAAGGAGGCTCTGGCCGAGAGCCAGGGCGACATCGAGAAGGCCATCGCCGTCCTCCGCAAGAAGGGAGCCAGCCGCGCCCAGGAGCGGATGAATCGGGAAGCCTCCCAGGGAATTGTCTATTCTTATATCCATATGGAAGGCAAGCTTGGCGTATTGGTCGAGATCAACTGCGAATCGGACTTCGTCGCCCGGAACGAAGAATTCAAGGAACTGGCCAAGAACGTCGCCATGCAGATCGCGGCCGCCAACCCCCGCTTCGTCTCCTCGGCCGACATTCCGGAGGCGGAGCTGGGACAGGAGAAGGAGATCATCCGCGGGCAGTTCCAGGAAACCAAGAAGCCGCCTCAGATCATCGAGAAGATCGTCGAGGGCAAGCTCAAGAAGTTCTTCGAAGAGGTCTGCCTCTTGAACCAACCTTACATCAAGGATGACAAGACCACGATTCAGCAGCTCATCGCCTCCACCATCGCCAAGTTCGGGGAGAACATCAAGGTCCGACGCTTCGCCCGGTTCGAACTGGGCAAGAACTAATAAGCCGATGGCTCGCCAAAAGCCGGTTTACACGCGCATTCTTCTCAAGCTTTCGGGGGAATCACTGCTGGGCAGGCACTCCTACGGGATCGATCTCGAGAGGGCCATGGCCATCGCCCAGGAGATCAAGGAAGTCTGTGACCTGGGAGTCCAAGTGGCCATCATGATCGGCGGGGGAAACATCTTCCGCGGCATCCGCGGCACCGAGGCGGGCATGGACCGGGCGGCCGCCGACCAGATGGGCCTGCTGGCCACGGTCATCAACGGCATCGCCCTCCAGGAAGCCCTGGAGAAGGTGGGCCTGGTCAGCCGTCACGTCTCGGCCATGGAGATCAAAGCTCTGGCCGAGCCCTTTATCCGGCGCCGGGTGATCCGGCACCTGGAAAAGGGCCGGATCGTCGTCTTCAGCGCCGGGATCGGCAGCCCCTATTTCACCACCGACACCGCCGCGGCCCTCAGAGCGCTGGAGATCAGGGCCGAGGTGATCCTGAAGGCCACCAAGGTGGACGGAGTGTACAGCGCCGACCCGATGCTCGACAAAAAGGCCAAGAAGTTCGGAACCATCCGCTATCTCGGGGTCATCAAGAAAGGCCTCAAGGTCATGGATTCAACGGCCATATCCTTGTGCAAGGACAATCACGTGCCCATCGTGGTCTTCAACCTCAATAAGCGCGGCAACATCAAGAAAGCCGTGCTGGGTGAGAAAATCGGGACTCTGGTCCATTAAAGGAGAGGAGGCATGGTCAAGAACGCGCTGCGCGCTCTTGAAGCCAAGATGAAGGTTTCGGCCGATCACTTTCGCAAGGATCTCAGCAAACTGCGGACCGGCCGGGCCAACCTGAGTCTTTTCGAGGACATCAAGGTCGAGTACTACGGGACGCTGACCCCGGTCAATCAGCTGGCCAGCCTGGGCATTCCGGACCCGACTCTGATCACCATCCAGCCCTGGGACCCATCGCTTCTTGAAATGATCGATAAGGCCATCCGTGCGGCCGACCTGGGGCTCAATCCCATCAATGACGGGAAGACGCTCAAGATCCCGATCCCGCCGCTCGACGACGAGAGACGTCAGGAGATGGCCAAGAAGATCAAAAGGATGCTCGAGGACGAGAAGACGGCCCTCCGGAACATGCGCCGCGAGACCAAGGACGAGATCGAGCAGTTCGAGAAGGATAAAAAGATCAGCGAGGACGAAAAGTTCAACGGCCTGGAGCAACTCCAGAAGATCATCGACGATTATTCCAAGAAGATCGAAGAGATCGCCGCCGCCAAGGAAAAAGAGATCCTCGAACGCTGACCCCACGTCCCCCGAACGAGAATCCTTGATCATTCAAAGCAGTGAAAGAAAATCCAATATATTAGAGAATGTCAATCATCCTTGCCAGAACTGCTTTGCCTCTGTAATCCGGCAAAAGGACAGGGGACTTTCTCTCCGGCTTTATTCCAGATTTTTTAAGCAGATCCACATATTTTTTAACGTGCTCCAACGATAACTTCCCTTTCCTTCCCATTTTATTTACATATTCGGCACCGTAGATTCCCGCTCTCCTCCCAAAAACCATGCAATCAAGGGTCGAATTTCCCATCAGCCTGTTTTTGCCGTGGACCCCACCGGATATTTCGCCGGCTACAAAAAGGCCGGCCACATTTGTTTTTCCCTTAGGATCCGTTTCTACTCCTCCGTTCTGATAGTGGAGTGTCGGAAAGACGAGAACCGGATCTTTTCGCATGTCAATATCAAATCTCTCAAACATTCTTTTCATGGAACTCCTTTGCAGGATACCCCGCGGCTTGCCGCGGGGAGGAATGCATGCCTTGCCGAGGGGGTTATAAGGGGG
>JBAQGA010000179.1:0-9947 GCA_049287565.1 Candidatus Aminicenantales bacterium | reverse complement strand
GTTCGCTCTTCTCTCCCTCCGGTCGAGAAACCGTGCCCGCTCTCTCCTCATACGGGTTTCTTATGCCACTGCCCCGAGCCATGGGAAAAAGGAAGAAGGAGCGAGGTTGCTGGTTTGCGGAGCAAAGCAGCGGGGATTCCAAGGGGAATGGCCCCCATCTCAGAGACATCTTAAAGACTTCGATTTTATTGTATTAATCCCCCTTGCCCCCTTGGGCAATCAAGGGGGAAAGCGAAGCTTTCTCCCTCCAAGAAGCCGACGTGGGAACCGAGCGGACTGACGAACCATATACCCCGAGCCTCAACGGCGTTAAGAACCTGAGGGGAGCGATGACATTCCCAAGCTATTTATTGAGCTCATCACAAAGATGATTACGGGACAGGCTCGGTATCCGACCTTGGTCAACGGACCCGGCTGTGGTAGTATAATCATCATGAAGACGGAGCTTGAGGAGGTCCTGGAAAAGGTCTCTCTGGGGAAAATGTCTCCCCGGAAGGCCTTCCAGAAATTGAAGGATTACCCTTATCAGGACCTCGGTTTCGCCAAGATCGACCACCACCGGGAAGTCCGGAAAGGATTCCCCGAGATCATCTTCGGCCAGGGAAAAACCGAAGAACAGATCATCAAGATCGCCTGGGAGATCTGCAAAAGGGGAAACAGTCTGCTCATCACCCGGGTCGGTCCGGAGCTCTATCGTAAGATCAGGTCGAAGATCCCAGGCTGCCGCTATGATCCTTTGGGAAAAACTATCACCTTGAAAAAAAAGCGCCCGGCACCGGGACGGGGGAAGATCGTCATCATCACAGCCGGAACGTCGGATATCCCGGTGGCTGAGGAAGCCTTCGTGACCTGCGAGATGCTGGGCAACGAGGCCGAAAGGATCTACGACGTCGGCGTGGCCGGACTTCATCGCCTCTTCGGGGAGATGGAGAAAGTCAGAAAAGCCCGTTTGATCATCGCCGTAGCGGGCATGGAGGGCGCCCTCCCCAGTGTATTGGCCGGACTGGTCAGCGCGCCCATCATCGCCGTTCCCACCAGCGTCGGCTATGGAGCGAGCCTCCAGGGCATCTCCGCCCTCCTGGCCATGCTCAACTCCTGCCCCGGCGGTGTGGCCGTAGTGAACATCGATAACGGGTTCGGGGCCGCCTACCTGGCCAGCCTGATCAACCATCTTTAAAAATGCTGACAAACAAAGAAAAACAGGCGGGGCTCGCTTGACAACTGAGAGGTCCCTCCCTATATTTACTTAGACCTTCTCCCCCTGACCAGCGCCAAGAATGGAGATCATCGACCAGATCAGGCAAGCCGCCGACATCGTCGACATCGCTTCCCTGTACACATCCCTGAAAAGACGCGGCCGAAAGCATGTCGGGCTCTGCCCCTTCCATTCGGAAAAGGACCCCTCCTTCACCGTGGACTCGGAGAAGCAGCTTTTTCACTGCTTCGGCTGCGGGGTGGGCGGCGATGTTTTTACGCTGGTCATGGAGAAAGAAAACCTCACCTTCCCCGAAGCGTTGAACTACCTGGCCGAGAAATACCATATTCCGCTGCCCCAGAAAACCAGGCTTTCACCCGAACTCCAGAAGCTCGAGGAGAAAGTCTACAAGGTCAATGAGCTGGCCATGGCTTTTTTCCGCCGGAATCTTTTCCAGCCGGAGGAGGGTGAGGCCGCCCGGGCCTACCTGAAGAAAAGAGGTCTTTCTTCCGATATCCTCGAGGCTCTCAAGGTCGGCTACGCGCCGAATTCCTGGAATGCCCTGTTGGGCCACTTTCAGGGGAGAGGCACGGAGCCCGCTCTCCTGGAAAAGGCCGGCCTTGTCCTTCCCGGCCAAAAGAGGTCCGAATATTACGACCGTTTCCGGGGCCGGATCATTTTCCCCATCTTCGGCCTGACCGGAAAGATCGTCGCTTTCGGCGGTCGGACAGTCGCCGAGGCCACGCCCAAGTACCTCAATTCCCCCGATACGCCGGTCTATTCCAAAGGAAAGGTGCTCTATGGACTGAACTGGACCAAGGAGGCCGTCCGTGAGGCCGGAGAGCTTATCCTGGTCGAAGGCTACACCGATTTCGCTTCACTTTACCAGGCGGGCATTCGGAATATCGCCGCTTCGCTGGGGACCGCTTTGACGCCTCATCAGGTCGCCCTGGCGGTGCGATTCGCGCCCCGGATCATCATCAACTATGACGGCGATTCGGCCGGGAAGACAGCCGCCCTCCGGGCCGTCCCCCTCTGTTTCGAAAGGGCCGTCCAGACTCAGGTCCTTGTTTTGCCCCAAAGCCTCGACCCGGACGCCTTCGTCCGGAAATTCGGACAGCAGCCCTATCTCGACCTGGCCAAGAAGAGCGCTTCCGGGCTCCAGTTCCTGATCGAGATGACCCTCCTGACGGGACGGATGAACGTACCCGAGGAAAAGTCCAGGATCATCAGAAGCATCGTGACCGAGCTCGATAAAATCCCCGACGCGATCGTGAGGAGCGAATACCTCCGGCAGGCCAGCGATCATCTGGGAGTGGAGGAAGCGCTCCTCCGCCAGATCATCGAAAAACCGTCACCCGGAAAAACCAGCGAGGAAAAGGCGTTCCTCTTTCCCGCAGAAAAACGGCTTCTTCAGATTCTGCTCGAAGATCAAGGGCTGGCGGCCGACCTCCTGAAGCAGGTCCGGGAGGAAGATTTCCGGGGACTGAAGAGCGAGGCGGCGCTGGTTTTTATCCTGGATTGCGCGCGGAAGGGAAAACAAGTCGTCTTTTCCGAGCTGGGCAGGGCCGGCGGGCCCGAGCTTTGGCGGCAGGTCTCGGAGATGATGCAGGAAAGATCCGGCCGGGGCACTCCCGAGGAAGCGTTGGACTGTTTGCAGACCCTGCGCAGGATGGCCCTGGGGGGCCAGCTGCGCGCCCTCCAAAAGGAGATCGTCCGCTGCGAACGCAACGGGGAGAAGGAAAAGCTGGCCGCGCTTCTCTCCCAGAAGCAGGCCCTCACCAAGAAAATCATGTCGATGTGATATAATGTTTCAGCCTTGAGGTGGCCGTTTTGTCGACCGACCAGAAGTATCGAAGAGAAGACATCGACCAGCTTCTCACAAAGGGAAGAAGACAGGGCTATCTTCTCTTCGAGGAGATCGATAAAACCTTCCACGAAGAGACGAGCTCGGGAAAGAATTTCAACGCGTTCCTCAGCTCGATGGATAATTACGGGATCAGGATCCTCGGCTTCAAGAAGAGCGGCCTCCCCCTCAAGAAAGCGAAGAACGGCCAAGTCGCCGTCCACGGGCTGGAGCGGACGACCGACCCTGTCAAGCTCTACCTGCGCGAGATGGGCAACATCTCGCTGCTCACCCGGGAAGGCGAGATCGCCATCGCCCGGGAGATCGAGCGGGGAGAAAAGTCGATCATCAAGGCCCTCTCCAAGACCCGTCTCGTCCTCAACCAGGTCCTCGGCCTGGAGGAGCAGATCAAGACCAACCTCCTCATCTTCCTAGAAATGTTCGACCTCAGCGACGATGAGATCACCGAGGACAAGCTGGAGGAAAAAAAAGAGGAAGTCCTGGCCAAGATCAAGAAGATCCGGACCCTCTGCCGGAAGTTGGACAAGATCCCCACCACCAAGAATTACAATTTCGCCCGCGGCCGGATCATCGTCAAGATGAGCCGGTTGATCCGGGAGCTCAACATCCGGCCAGGCGAACGGGAAAGGATCATCGATTCTCTCCGGGCGAACCTCAGGAGGATCAACGATCTCGAGGACACTAAAGAAGAGCTCACCCTGGCCCTGAAGCGCGCGCGGGGGGAAAAGAGCCAGGCGGCCCTAAAGCAGAGGCTAAGGGAAGTCGGCAATCGGCTCCGAGCTTTCCGCAAGGAGATCGGGCTCGATGCCCAGAACCTGCGGAAAACCCTCCGGACCATCACCACCGGCAAGAAGGTCAGCGACCAGGCAAAAAAAGAACTCGTGGCTGCCAACCTGAGGCTCGTCGTCTCGATCGCCAAAAAATACAGCAACCGCGGTCTGCAGTTCCTCGACCTCATCCAGGAAGGCAACATGGGACTGATGAAGGCGGTCGATAAGTTCGAGTACCGCCGGGGGTACAAGTTCTCGACCTATGCCACCTGGTGGATCCGGCAGGCCATCACCCGGGCCATCGCCGACCAGGCCCGGACCATCCGTATCCCCGTCCACATGATCGAGACCATCAACAAGCTCATCCGGGTGTCCCGCAGCCTTGTCCAGGAGGTCGGCCGGGAGCCGTCGAGCGAGGAGATCGCCAGAAAGATGGACTTGCCGGTAAACAAGGTTCGCAAGATCATCAAGATCGCCCAGGAGCCGATCTCGCTGGAGACGCCCATCGGCGAGGAGGAGGACAGTCACCTGGGGGATTTCATCGAGGACAAGCTGATGCCCTCGCCTCCCGACACGGTCATCCATATCAACCTGCGCGAGCAAATCGAGGAAGCCCTCAAATCCTTGACCGAAAGAGAGGCCAAGGTCCTGAAGATGCGTTTCGGGCTGGGGGACGGGAATGAGCACACCCTGGAAGAGGTCGGCCAGCAGTTCAAGGTCACCCGTGAGAGGATCCGCCAGATTGAGGCCAAAGCCTTGCGGAAGCTCAAGCATCCCAGCCGCAGCCGGAAGCTCCGTTCATTTACCAACAATCATTAAGGGGACGTTCCGGCGTTCCCTGCGTTTGACTATCCGGGGCGGATTTGTTATAAGAAGCCGGAGGGCCTATAGCTCAGCGGTAGAGCTACCGGCTCATAACCGGCAGGTCCCAGGTTCGAATCCTGGTAGGCCCATGTTGATTCCGAGGAAGAGATGTGGAAATCGATTTCGAGAGGCTGATCCAGCTCCAGCAATTGGACATAGAGATCCGGCAGCTTTCTCTCTTCCTTGAAAGCATCCCCCCCCAAATCGGAAACATCGACAAGAAGATCACGGAGAGCAGCCTCATCGCGGCCGCTGCCAAGGAGAAGATGACCGGCAGCCAAAAAAAGAGACGCGAGCTCGAGGCCGAGGTCAAGGACATCAAGGCCTATATCGGGAAATACAAGCGCCAGCTGAACGAGGTCAAGACCAACAAGGAATATACGGCCCTCCTCAAGGAGATCGAGGAATCCGAAAAGAGAGTGGATCGTCTCGAGGAAGCGTTCATCGCCGAAATGCTCCTGGAGGACGACATCCAGAAGGACATCAAGGAGGCCAACCAGAGGCTCGCCGAAACCCAGGAGACTCTATCCAGGGAGAAGGAGGCCATCTTCCAGAAGAAGAAGGAGACGGAAGACAGGGTTCAGCGGCTCGATCGACGCAGGGCCGATCTCCTGCCCGAGATCCCTACCGCCCAGGTTGAACTTTATCTCAATATCTCCCGTAAGAAGGGCGGCATCGTCCTTTCCCCCGTCAGGGACGATTTCTGCGACCTGTGCCACGTGCGCATCCGGCCGCAGGTTCTGAACGAACTGCTCTCCACCCGCAAGCTCATCCTCTGCGAAAACTGCGGCCGCATCCTCTTCTGGCGGGAACAGGCCGACGAGACCTCGACTGAGGCCGAAGTGACCGAAGCGAAGGCCAAATAGGCCCACCCGCTGTTTTTCGGGCCTTAATGGTATTTTCTTGCTCAGTCGATCGACCAATAGATTTCTTTGCGGTGGCCGATTCTGATAATGAGAATCACCAGTTGTCTTTCTTCTTTTTTGAATATAACTCTGTAGTCCCCGACTCTTAATCTGTAAAGGTCTTCTTTGCTTCCGGCAAGTCTCTTGATGTTGTTTTTTAGGGCCCCGGGATTTTCGGCCAGGATCAAGAGCTTCGCCTTGATGATTTTTTGCTGGGCGCGATCGATTCCATTGAGATCATCAACGGCTTTCTCCAGGAATTTGAGTTTAGACAAGCTCAGAGATCCAGGCGTTTCCAGACATCTTCGGCGTCAATGAGGCGAGCCCGCCCCGTTTTTAGCGCTTTCAGCCTTTTCTGGGCGATCTTGAGATCAAGGAGATCGAAATATACCGCCAGCGCTTTTTCAATGATATGGCTCTTTTTCTCGCCGAGCTCTCGCGCCACGGTCTCGAGCTCTTTAGAAATTTCTTCGTCCAAAGTAATGTTGTGTCTCGTCTGCATTTTTTATCTCACTTTACATTGCATATAATATACACAAAATATGTGTATTGTCAACCCCGCTGAATAAAATGTTCAGCTTTAAGCTGTATATTTGGAAGTGACCGAGGCGAAGGCCGAATAGGCCTACCCGTTATTCTTCTCTTCCTCGTACAAGGCGTCGATCAGCGCTTTGTATTTCTGCTCGATGATGTTCCGCTTGACTTTGAGCGTCGGTGTCATCTCCCCCTTCTCGATCTCAAAGTCCCGGTCGAGGAGGACGATGCGCTTGATCCTTTCGTATTGAGCCAGGTTGGGGGTGACCCGGTCGATCTCCGCCTTGAGGAAGTTGACGACCTGCTGATTATGGACGAGTTCGGCCGGACTGGAGAAGGAGATGCCGCCGGAGCGGGCATACTCCGTGATTTTCTCGAAGTTGGGCACGACCAGGGCGCAGACGAACCTGCGCCGGTCGCCGATGACCACGGCGTTGGAAATATAGGGGTTGGTCTTGAGGATGTTCTCGATCGGCTGGGGAGCGATGTTCTTACCGCCGGCCGTGACGATGATGTCCTTCTTGCGGTCGGTGATGACCAGAAAGCCGTCTTTATCAAGATGGCCGATGTCGCCGGTGTGGAACCAGCCGCCCTCGAATGCCTCCCGGGTCTCCGCCTCCTTCCTGTAATAGCCTTTCATCACGTGAGGGCCGCGGGTCAGGATCTCGCCGTCCGGCGCAATCTTCACTTCCACACCGGGGATGGGCTTTCCGACCGTCCCGAATCTCATGTTATCGAACGTATTGACGGAGATCACGGGCGAGGTCTCGGTCAAGCCGTATCCCTCCAGGATAACGAGCCCTAGGGCGTAGAAGAAGTCGCCGATATCCTTGGACAAGGGCGCTCCGCCGGAGACAAAAAAGCGCACCCGTCCTCCCGTCTTCTCGACGATCTTGGAGAAAACAAGTTTGTGGGCCAGATTCCGTTTTCGCCGGAGCCCTCCGCTGATCGGCTCGTTGTTCAGTTTGCGGCGGCCGAATTCCTTGCCTACCTTGAGCGCCCAGAAAAAGATCCTCTTTTTCAAAGCCGAGCTGGAGAGCACGTTATCCATGACCTTGGCATAGATCTTCTCGAAGACGCGGGGGACGCTGACCATGATATTGGGCCGGACCTCCAGCAGGTTCGCCGCCACTGACTCGATGCTTTCGGCATAACCGATCCGGCAGCCCTTGTAGATGTAGGTGAAGGTGACCATTCTTTCGAGGACGTGTGAAAGCGGCAGGAAGGAAAGCACGGTGTCCTTATCGGAGAACTCGATTATCTGCGAAACGGTCGTGACGTTGCTCAGGAAATTGCTGTGGGTGAGGATGACTCCTTTGGGAACACCGGTCGTCCCGGAGGTATAAATGAGGGAGGCTTCGTCTTCCGGCCTGACCGCGGCGACCAGGGAATCGAAAAGCGCCGGGTTCTTTTCGTCGAGCTGGCGGCCTCTCTCCAGGACCTGGCTGTAGGTGAGGACGCCGTCCGGCGGCTTCATCATGAAGGTGATGTAATGGCGGACCTTGGCCAGGCTGGGCCGGACGGCCTCGACCCTGTTCCACAGGTCTTCGCAGGAGACGATGACGGCCTTGGCGTCAGAATCGTCGATGATGTACCTGATCTGCTCGGAAACAAGGGACGTATAGATGGGGACGGTGATCGCCCCCAGGCAAAGATTGGCATGGTCGGCGATCACCCATTCGGGCCGGTTCTCCGAGAGGATGATGACCTTGTCCCCTTTTTGCAGCCCCAGATCTCTGAGCCCCAGGCAAAGATGTTTCACCCTGCGGCCGAATTCTTCGGTCGAGACAGGCTGATACCGGCCTTCCTTCTTGTAAAGCATGAAGTCCGGTTTGGGATAATTCTTGACGGTATCCACCAGGACCTGGGCGAGTGTAGCGGGCATTTTTCCCTCCTCGGTTCGGAATGTGGGTCAATTGTAGATGCGCCGGGAACGGACTGTCAAGCACAAAATGAAGCCGCCCGCCTGCCATCATCCGGGTCGCGCCGGTGGCGCTCTACAACACGTTCATCGAACTTTGGGAGCTGACCCGGCATCTTCGAGAGATCGTTGAGAGCCGGGAATACGACCGCTTTCCCAAGGAACGCCGGGCGATATCTTGAGGCTCAGCTTGAGCCGCTCCTATTAACGCGGCGAATTTCTTTGAAGTAAATAATTTACACGACAACTCTTTCTCGATTAGCAAGTGTATCTAAGTATTTTTTTGGCTTAGATTGAACGGCGGATCCTCCCCCTATGCTTTGCCTCGGGTCTGATCCGCCTGCTTTTATAAGGTTGGCTCTCAAGTAAAGCTAGCTGCTTTTTTGTCTCTATCTCTCCACCCCGATAGGCGGGGAAAACCTTGCCTCTGCTGTTCCCCACCTCGTTCCCCCAATGATCCCAGCCCAATCTTTCATGTCTGGCAAAAAGCTCAAGGTAGGGGCCAGGGCTGCATTTTTCTATAATCCCATACAGCTCATCGGGTTTCCTGGAATGCTCTCGTTTTCGGGAGCTTATGATATTAACCTGAGTTCTCCCTGGAGTCATTGTTCGCATATGTCCTCTTACGCCAAAAAGAACTAGCTCAGTCACATTACGAAAATAAAATCCTACGCCCCGACCATCCGGTCCCCCATCCTTCCGAATTTTGTACCATACGATGTTTGTCTTATAGGTAAATCCCCATCTTTTCAACACCTCCAGGCCCTCCAGAACTAGAGCATTCGGAACCCATAAATATAGATGACAGGAGGGCTGGGCAAGTTGGGATACGGGCAGTTCCATGATTTCCTGAAGGCTCATTGTGGAGTATCTCATTAACCGCTTGTGTTCAGGCGCCATCTTTCCAGTGCGATTGGAGAATTGCCAAGGTGGATCAGCAAGAATAGTTTTGTACTTGCATAATCCCAGCGACAACAGGTCATGAGCCGCCAGTTTATTACTTTCATTTTTTGCAGAAGTCATCTTTCTGCCTCGTATAGCTTTTGGGTTATTCCGAATACAAGGATAGGACATCCCCCTCCCCCACCGCCTTCTATTCTGGGCAATAGTTTCTTCATCCAAGTCGTCGACCAGCCATACTTATTCCAAATATCTCTGCCCATCCGCTGGAAGATTTCACTCAGTTCATCCGATTTGGTAATAATTATGCCAACGCTTATTGCTCTAAGTTCAAACAATAATCTAAAATTATTCAAATCCCGATCAAAAAAGGGATCTTTATTGCTCCATTCTACTTCAAGAGCAACACCATTTTTGAAGCAATCGACTTCATGTGTTGGACTCTCAAATTCTTTTTTATCCACTACGATTTTTGTCTCAAAAGATTTTTTCTGCCATCCAAGATTAATGAACTCTCTATTGAACCACTGCGAGACTGGTGAAAGCCCACCTCCCGGCGATCGTATATCACTCTCTCTAAGTCGAAACTTTCCAAGGACCTTGATGATTTCGCTCCATTCTTTCTTGAAATCACCTTTTAATACAGCACATGCATGTTTCCACTCATGAATCTCAAAATTTGTGCGGATAGCCTCTGGGATAAGGTCTAAGGCCATGTCTAATCTTGCCTTTCTAGCCACAATACATATAAACGGCATAAAGAAACCATTTTTCTCATTTCATTAGATAGCTTCTTTTTGCTCAATCATCTCCATATTGCTGATAAGAATATATATTCAGGTTATACGTCTGTCAAGGGAAGGAGGGCTCTGTGACTAAAAGTGGGATTATTATCTTGGGCGCCGGATAATGATCAGCTGCCGTCGGCTGCGGCGACCATTGAGGGTTCAGGTAACATGATAGCGAAACGCACCTCCTTGACGGGTAATAC
>JBAQGA010000178.1:0-3162 GCA_049287565.1 Candidatus Aminicenantales bacterium | reverse complement strand
GCGTTGGGCTCAAGCCTGGGCTTTTCATGCTCTGACTTCTTACGCTGTGTCCCTTGAACTATAAGAAATACGATGTTCTCGGGGTTCCCCTAAGCGAGGTCAGTCTGGAAAAACTTGTCCATGATATCCGTAAACGCATCCTCCACAGCCGACAGACGACGATATTTTCGGTGAATCCCGAGAAAGTGATTCTCTCTCAG
The DNA here is from genome assembly GCA_049287565.1 of Candidatus Aminicenantales bacterium. Lineage (GTDB taxonomy): Bacteria > Acidobacteriota > Aminicenantia > Aminicenantales > UBA8522 > UBA8522. The sequence goes on along the minus strand of JBAQGA010000178.1, from coordinate 2,962 downwards.
CACGATCCGGAGCTCTCAGAGGCCCTAAACAGTGCCGATATTTTGATTCCCGATGGTATTGGAGTTATTTTGAGTCTTTGGCTTTTTCAAAGACAGAAAAGAAATCGGATCCCAGGGATTGACCTGTTTGAAAGTCTTTTAAGCATAGCGGCGCAAGATAAGTATCCTGTGTTCTTGCTTGGTGCAGACCCCCAAGTCAACAAGCTTGCTGTAAAACAGATGCTTGGTCGATATCCCGGCATCATTATTGCAGGCAGTAATCACGGATATTTTAAAAATGAAGAAGCTAAATGCATTATTGATAAAATCAATTCTTGCAATGCGTCAATACTATTTGTCGGCATGGGAAGTCCCAGACAAGAAAAATGGATTCATCGTTATCGGCACCATATTAAAGCGACAATTTGCATGGGTGTAGGCGGCTCCTTTGACGTTATTTCCGGCAGAGTCCGGCGTGCTCCCCTTTGTCTCCGAAAAATGGGACTCGAGTGGTTCACAAGGTTGGCCAAAGAACCCAGAAGAGCCGAAAGGCAAGTCTCTTTGGCGCGATTTGTTTTTGCCATAATAAAGAGGAGATTGTTGCTTTGATAGGAATGAGATAAAGGTTTTGACAAACGCGGGGTTATAGAGTATATTTTCCTCTAACATTTTCGGGGCATCACTGCTAAGGGGCGACTTGAAACCCGAGTAAAGGCTGAGAAGAGTTGTCGATAGCGCGCTTTTTGCTCTTTTTTCTGGTTGCCGCCGCCGCATCCTACCTGCTGACTCCGCTCGTCCGCGCCCTGGCCGTCAGGGCCAAGGTCATCGACCTGCCGAGCGAGCGCAAGGTCCATAAGAAGCCGGTGCCTCTCCTGGGAGGGCTGGCCATCTTTGTCTCCTTCAACCTGGCCGTCGCCCTGGGGATCATCCTGAATCGCGACCTTTTGAGCCAGGACATCCTGACCCGCTGGCCGAGCCTCGTCCTTCTCCAAACGCTCATTCTCGTCCTCGGTTGCGTCGACGATAAGAAACGCCTCCAGCCGGGAGTCAAGTTCGCTTTCCAGGTCCTCGTGGGCGTCCTGGCTTTTGCCTTCGGTTTCGGGATGCAGGAGATCGCCAATCCTTTTCAATCCGGGAGCATCATCAACCTGGGGCTTTTGAGCCTGCCCGTGACCGTTTTCTGGATCGTCCTGATCACCAACGCGCTGAACCTGATCGACGGGCTGGACGGGCTGGCCGGCGGGACGGCTCTGATCGCCGCCATGACGATCTCCGCCATCTCCTATTTCAACCAAAACGACGGGCTCGCCTTTGTCGCTTTGGTACTTGCCGGCGGCATTCTCGGATTCTTGAGGTATAACTACCATCCGGCGAGCATCTTTCTGGGAGATTCGGGGAGTCTCCTTCTCGGTTTTCTGCTGGCCGTCTTCTCCATCCGCGGCTCCTCCAAGGGGCCGATCCTGTTGGCCCTGATCGCCCCCGTCCTCGCCCTGGGACTTCCGCTCATGGACACGCTCCTGACCATGGCGCGGCGCCTGCTCAAGTCCATCCATGTCATCGACTATGAAACGAAGACGGGCGTCACCAGGGTTTTGTTCCTGAGGAACCTCAAGATCTTCATGGCGGACAAGGACCACGTGCACCACCGTTTGATGAAACGCGGCCTTTCCCACAGGGAAGTCGTGACCATCCTTTACGGAGTGTGTGTCGGTTTGTCCGTCCTGGCCTTCTTGACCGTCGCCGTCAAGCGCCTGGATATAATCCCGCTCGTGGGCGCCGTTCTCGTCGCGTTTTTCATCGCGGTCAAAAGCTTGAATTATCAGGAATTCAAGATCCTCGAGAACGGACTTCTCATCCCCCTGCTCAATTTCCCGGTTATCGACAAAAGGTTCTTCCTGGCTTTTTATGACCTGGCGGCGATTTCTTTATCGGTCTGGCTGAGCTTTGCCCTCTTGTCCGACGGGTTCGGCGAGGCCACGAGGCTCGAGTTCGCGCGCGCCGTACCCATATTCCTTTTGGTCAAGATCAGCCTGTTCTATATCTTGGGACTTTATAAGCTGGCCGGCGTCCAGGCCGGTCTCGAGGAGGCCGTCAAGATATCCGGGGCCGTTTTTCTCTCGTCGCTGAGCGCTTTTCTGGCCGTGAGCCTGGTTATGGGCGAGCCGAGATTTCACGGCCTGGCGTTTTTCATCCTGGATTTCTATTTATTGTTGACCCTGGCGGGGGGCATCCGATTCTTCCAGCGGGTCTTGACGACCTATTACAAAAAGGGCCTCTCCAGCCAGGGGCGGAAAATCCTTCTTTACGGCGCCGGGAACAGGGGCTCCGCTGCCCTAAAGGAGATCAGGCAAAACGGCTCGTACACGGTTTCGCCCGTCGGGTTCATTGACGATGATCCGAGGAAAAGGGGCCGGGATCTCCACGGCTGTCCGATCATGGGCTCTCTTGAAGACCTGGGGGACATATCGGAGCGCAACGGGATCTCCGAGATCGTCGTCTCGACCGAAAAAATCAGCCGGGACAAGATCAAAAGACTGGTTGAATTCTGCCGGGAAAAAGGGATTGTCCTGAGGCAGTTCGAATTCCGTTTCTATGAGTTCTCGTAGGATGCTCGGCCGGCGATTTCTTCTAAGAGCGGCGGCTTTTGTTTTTCTCCTCGTCGCTGCGGCCGGGACAGCCGCGGCCCAGGTGTACGAATCGTTCGCCAGTGAGAGGACATCCATCATTTCCAGGTCGAAACTCCAGTTAGGACCTGTCTATCTTATCCCGGTGGTCCAATTCGGGTTCGAGCACGACAGCAACATCTATGGGATCAACCTGGACCGGGGGCCCGTCCAGGACTATTCAGCCGGCCTGTCGGTTCCCTTGAGCGCCCACGTGCTGGCGGGGAATTGGCTCATCATGTCTTTGGGCTACACGCCGTCCTATGATTATTATTTCCGGGTGGAAAGTGAAAGGGCGTTCAACCACGGGCTGTCCCTGG
>JBAQGA010000177.1:0-10704 GCA_049287565.1 Candidatus Aminicenantales bacterium | reverse complement strand
CATTGGAAGAACTTGAACTCGTAAAAGAAAAGCGGCAGCCCGGTGACGACGAGAAGAAAAAAGGTCAGGATCAGGAGCCAGTGCTGGATGCGTTCGGGCAGGTGCATCCTCAGGAAGGTCTCATCATCCCGAATGAGCGGCGGGCTCTCCAGGTTTTTCCTTTCCGAAGAGGCGGCGGATAAAATCGGCGCCGATGAAGATGATCATCACCCCGATGATGACCGCGATAATGATGATATAGATGTTCTTGACGAGATGCGATGACCTGTATTTGGCGAAGGCGGCTTCATCGGGGATGGCGTGGATCTGGCCCTCGGCGAAGCGGCGGCTGGCGCCGGGATGGCACTTTCCACAGGTCCGGGGGAGATTGTCCGGGTAGATCGACGACTCGGGATCGGAGGAGGGCCGGATGCCGTGAAAGCCGTGGCAAGAAGCGCAGTTGGCCACCCGGCTCTCGCCGAACTTTGCGGCCGTGCCGTGGAACGTTTTGTTATAGGTCTTGAGCCTCGAGGTGAGGAAGCCGTACCGGCGGCTCAAGGCCACATCGTCATGGCAACGCACGCAGACCTCGGCCACCCTGGTGGCGTAGACCTTCGAGTTGATGTCCTCCGGTGAGAGGATAGCGTGTTCGCTGTGGCAGTCGGTGCAGACGGGAACATCTGTATTCCCCTTGACATAGTCCTTGCCGTGCACCCCCTCCAGGTATTCTTTCTGGATCCCGACATGACAGCTCCCGCAGGTCTTGATGATGTTCTTGCGCGAGACGAGAGACGCGGGGTCATCCACCTTCTTGATCTTGTGAGAATCGTGACAGTTGCTGCAGTTGGCCGACATGGTCAGGCCGGATTTCTCCAGGGCCTTGAAATGGGCGCTGTCGTTGTAGCCGCGGATGAATCCCGCCCCTTTCTTGCTGGGCACCTTCTCGAGGTGGCATTTTTCGCAAGTGGCGGGCAGGTTGAGGGAAAAGGTCTGGGAATCGAAATCGTCCTGGCCCCGGATCTCGTGCGTCCCGTGGCAGTCCTTGCAGTTGACCAGGATGGCGGAGGTTCCACTATTGTTTGACGACTGGTGGATGCTTTCCTGGAATTCCCGGGCGGCTGTTTGGTGACACCGGCTGCAGTCAACCTTTCGCGGGGGCGACTCGTGAGGAAAGTCTTCGACCTTCTCGAGGTCGGAATGGCAGTCGACGCAGCTCGTCCCGGCCTGGCCGTGAATCGAGGCCTGGAACTTCTCGTTGTCCACGAACAGGGATTTCCCGGCTTCCGACGTCAATTCCTTATCTTCGTGGCAGGCCAGGCAGTCCTCGTCCGTCTGGCAGAAGAGTGCCGGAGAGATGAGAAGAAGCAGAGAAATTCCCAGGGTTCCGGAGACCAGGCACCTCATCCCCATCGTTCTCATTTCTTCTTGAGCAGCCGGGATTTCCTGAAGAAGCCGGGGATGAACCAGACGACGGTGATGACCAGGAGGACAACGACCAGGATGAGGAGAATCCTCTGGATGTAGAAGAGGGCCGCCGGTTTTTTCTGTTCGGGTCCGATATGGATCTTGGACTGGGCGATCTTTTCGGGCATATTCGGATGGCAGTTCGCCTGGCCGCAGGTGGAGCGCAGGTTGGCGGGATTGACCCGGGAGAGAGGATCGGAAGCTGGCAGGATGTTATGGACGCCGTGACAACTCGAGCAGTTGGCCGCGGCCTTGGAGCCGAACCCGACGGCGATGCCGTGGAGGCTGTCGATGAAGGTGGTGATCTTGTCCTCGGAGATGCCGTATTTCTTCATGATCTCCGGGCGGGCATGGCAAGCGGAGCAGGTGTCGGGGATGTTCTTGCCGAAGACAGGAGAGTCCCGGTCTTCAGGCGAGACGATCCCGTGCTCGCCGTGGCAATCCACACAGAGTGGGGAGTCCACATTCCCGGCTAGGGCCTCGCGGCCGTGGACGCTGGCTTCGTACTCGCTGAAGACGAGCTCGTGACAGGCGCCGCAGGTCTGGGGCTGTTTGGCCATGAGGTGGGGCTCTCCCACCCCCTTGATGTCGTGCACGCCGTGGCAGTCGGTGCAGATGGCCGCGTAGCGGACGAGCCCTTTCTCGAACAGGGCTTTTCCGTGGACGCTCTTCTTATACTCCTGGTACGGCGCTTCGCTGTGGATGTGGTACTTGACCACGACCGCCATGTCCTCATGACAGGTGGAGCAGGTGAGCGGGATGTTCTTGCGGTAGACCGAGGATTCCGGATCTGCGGCCGCATGGATGTTGTGCTTGCCATGGCAGTCCCAGCACTTGGCCACTTCCTTGGCGCCCCTCTCGAGATAAGCGCGTCCGTGGACGCTGTCGGGGTAGAGGAGCGGGTCGAGGCCGGGGCGCGTCTTTTTGTCCTCGCGGTGGCAGGTGGCGGTGCAGTCGGGGGGCGGGATGTCCTTCCGGTGGGGGATGTCTCCCGGCGTCTCGCCGGCCTCAGCGGCATGGCAGTCAGTGCAACGGAGAGCGCTATGGACCGAAGACGGGAGATGTTCTTCGTTGATCTTGAGCCTTTCCCCGAGAGACCCGGATTTCCCATGGCAGACCAGACACCCGGCGTTCTGGCTGGGAGGGGCCTCCTGGCCGTAGAGATAAGACCATCCTATAAGCAGAACCATGAAAATAAAGGCCTGCGTTTTTCGCCTTGCCAAAGCGTTCTCCTTCCAGCCCGCGCGAGGACTGATGGCTCCTATGGTTTATGAATCAGGGGCCGGGTTCATTCCTGAGCGAAAAAAATCAATCCCTTAAGGACGGATTATTAGTTCACTCGGTCGGCTTATCGTGCTTGATCTTTTCGAGGGCCGTCGCGAAATCGAAGCTCTTGCCGTGGGCGTTCTCGTGGCAGGTCAGGCACTGCTTCTTGGCGGCTTCCGGGCTGTCGTAGACGATGAGGCCGTTCTGCTTGGCCAGGACCAGGTCTTTCATGATGCTCAGCTTCTTGTATTCGCTTCCCGGACCGTGGCAGACCTCGCAGGTTACGCCTTCGGCCTTGAGTTCTGCAGCCTTCTCGTATAGGGGGGCGTGGCATTTGAGACAATCGGGGCTTTCTACGGGGTTCTGGATATTGGCCTGCTTGGCGACTTCAGCGGCTTGGGGGGAACTGAGCGCGGAGATCGACTGGGAATGCTTGGTTTCCTGCCAGATCGGGTACTGCCGACCCTGCTTTTCGGTCTTGTGGCAGACGGAGCACTTGGCGGCGCCGACATAGGTGAAGGTCTGGCTGAGCAGGCCGATCGTGGCCGCCGCCGTGACGACGAGGAGTAGAATTGTCTTTTTCATCGGTCCTCCCTGGGATTAACGAGAACGCAGCACTCTGTCGGCGCTCCCGCAACGGCTAAATTTTATTTTAAGAAACTTGCCGAGTAAAGTCAATATCATTCCGATAAGTTTTATAATAATTATCGGATAAATAGGATACTGTGGCCTGGAGGAAGACGGGGTGAGGACATTTGAAGCTTCGGACTCCCCATCCGGCAGGGCTTTATGACCTCTTGAGGTCGCGGATCTTGAGGTAAAGAGCGATCGCCAGGAGAAGGATGAAGACCGTGGCGATGACCAAGCCGGAGCGGCGGAACCTGGCTTCCCGAAGCGCTTCCTCACCCCGGGCCTTGACCCCGGCCAAGGCCTTGGCCCCCTCGCCCAGGTCAGCCTCGATCTCCGCGGGCGACAAACCGTGAGTGAGGTTGCGGGCGAGGACGAGGGCGGTGGTCGCGTCCTGGAGCCTGAAGAGGGCTTCGCTGACCTCAACCCCCTTCTTTTCCGCCTCGGCCAGAAGCGCCCTGGCGGCTTCCGAGGAGGCGACGAAATCTTCGATCTGCCGTTTGATCTTCACCCCGGTTTCGTGCGGCTTTGTCCCGGGATCGTGGCACTGCAGGCAAATGTCGTCCTTTCCCCCGGCCAGCATCTCGTCGGAAGGAGGTGTAATCTTGTGGTTGTCGTGGCAGGCTTCGCACTCCGATATCCCCAGCCCGTCGAAGGCTTCCTTGTGGGGGCTCTTGGAGAACAGGTCGCCGGCGGAGGGGTGGCACTGCCGGCAGACGAAGGCGATCGAGGTCGCTTCGGGCGGCGCCGCGCCGTGGTTACCGTGGCAGTCGTTGCAGACCGGCGCCGAAAGGTCCTTTTTTACGAAAAGTGCTTGGGCATGGACGCTCTGTTTATAGTCCTCGACCTGCCGGACGGAGATCCCGTAGGGTTTCATGGTTTCGGCGCTGGCGTGGCAGCGGCCGCAGGTCTGGGGGATGTTCCAGGCGAAGGTCAGCGACTTGGGGAAGTTGGCCGCCTGGATGCCGTGGACGCCGTGACAGTCCGTGCAGACGGCGGCAGTGGCATCGCCTTTCTTGTGCAGTTGGCCGTGCCGGCTGGTCCAGTAGAGCGTGAGCTGGTCGACCCGCAGGTTGGGATTGAACCTGCGCATATAGGCGGAGTCGGAGTGGCAGGAACCGCAGAACTCCGGAATCTCGGCCCTCTTCGGAGCGCCCCTGAAGGACCGGTCCTTGGCCAATTCGACGTCTTCCTGGGCCGGGTTTCCGCCGTGGCAGTCCTGGCAACCCAGCCCGTACTGCTTGTGGACGTCGGCGGCGAAGCTCTCGGCCGGCGCCTTGAGGGTGTCCTCCGTTTCCAGGTGGCAATCGACACAGGAATTTTTCTGGGCCGAAACGGAAATCGGCAAAAGCAGAAATGCGGAAAAGAACACCACGAGAATGTTTCGGTGCTTCGCTTCTCGCATTGTCGACTTCAGCGGCATGTTTATTTTCCTAGGTTGGGTGCCAGGTAAGTCAGGGCCGTCAGGATGACGATATAAGCCAGGATCGCCAGCCCGATGACCGTGAAGAGCGGGCTTTTCTTCTCCCGCGCCGCCCGGCGGTCCAGGAAAGGCACGAGCATGAAGAGGAGGCCGCCTAGCATAAATCCGAGGATGGCCAGGACCTCGCCCTCGATCTTGTAGATGTGCGCGGGGACGATCTTCAGGGTGGTGAACATGAAGGTGAAATACCATTCCGGCTTGATACCGAGAGGTGTGGAGGCGAAGGGGTCCGCTTTTGGGCCGATCTCCCAGGGAAGGAAGACACAGACCGTGCCGACGACCACCAGAATGAGAAGCCAGCCGAGGGAGTCCTTGAGGATGAAATCGGGGAAAAAGGAGATCTCCTTGGACTCGCTTATCCCGATCGGCTTGCTCATCCCCAGGGTTTGCACCAGGACGATATGGATCCCCATGATCAGCAGGGCGACGGCCGGCAAGACGGCCACGTGGAGCCAGAAGAAGCGGGTCAGGGTAGCGCCGGAGACTTGCGGCCCTCCCAGGATGAACGTCTTAAGGGCTTTCCCGACGAAGGGGATGACACCTGCAATATCTGTGCCCACCCGCGTCGCGAAGAACGACAGCTCGTTCCAGGGCAGCAGGTAGCCGCTAAACCCGAAGGCCATGAAGAGGACGAGGAGGAGGAAGCCGGTCATCCAGGTCAGCTCGCGCGGGGGGCGGTAGGCTTTGAGTAAAAAAGCGCTAAACATGTGGATGAAGATGATGCCGATCAGGATATTAGCCGTCCAGCTGTGGACCGAACGGATGAGCCAGCCGAATTGGACCTGGCTCATGATGAACTGGATGCTCTCGTGGGCGGCGTCCACCGACGGCGTGTAGTAAAGGAGAAGCAGCATCCCCGTCAGGACCTGGACGATAAAGAGGAAGAGGCAGATGCCGCCGAAGAAATACCAGAAGGAATGCTTGTGCTCGGGGACCTTCTTCTTCCTGGCAAACTTCCATAACGCGGAAAGCTGGAAGCGCGGCTCGAGGTAGGCCAGCGCTTTTTCCTGCCACGTGCTCATATCAGTCTTTCCTGGAGACGTAGATATCGCCGCCCGAAACCTCGACCTCGTAGGCGTCCAGGGGACGGGGAGGCGGGCCGGAGAGGACGTTGCCGGTGAGGTCGAAGCGGCCGTTGTGGCAGGGGCAGTAAAGCGTCCCCGTGTCGCCTTCGAAGTTGACGGTGCAGGTGAGATGGGTGCAGACGGCGGAGAAGGCGCGGAGCTCGCCGTCGGCGGTATTGATCAGGAGCGCCGGAGAGTTTCCGAACCGGAACAGCTTGGCCGAGTTGGGGGCCAGTTCTCCGACCTTGGCGGCGACAACCCTCTTGGCCGCAGCTTCAGCCTGGCGGGGCGGGATGAAATAGCGGATGAGGGGATACAGGAACGAGGCTGCCGTCCCGAGGAGCGAGCCGCCCAAGAAAAAATTGACGAACTTCCTTCTGTTCATGCCGGCTTATTATGCGATAGATTTTATTTCTCTGGTGAGCTTTGTCAAGATGTCCTGGATGAACTGGGAGTTGTGGATCCCCGAGCTCCCGTCCTGGTCGAGTTTCCGGACGGAACTTTCGATTTCGGCTAGGCGGATCTTGCCTTCTCGGCTCAGCCCCTGCTTTTTCTTCTCGGCGAGCGCGGCCTCGAGCCCGGCCCTCAGTTCTTTATAAGTCGTCTGCCACTCCGCGAAGGTGTCTTTGTAGCTTTCTTCGTGGCAGTTGACGCAGCCGGCGGCGTCGGAGCGGCTGATCCCGCCGCCTCGGCGCTCATGGCAGGCGTCGCAGTCTGCTCCGGCCTCGGCCATGATGTCCTTGGGCGCCTCCCAGTCGCCGAAAGCTCCTCCTTCATAGAGCGCTTTTTGGACGACATGGCAGCTGCCGCAATCTTTCCCGGCGTCCTGGTGATGGCAGGCGGCGCAGCTTTTCTTGGAGCCCGTGAATTCGCCGTGGCGCCGGGAATTGGAATGGCAGAGGCCGCACTCCATCTTCCGGCCGACGACGTGCGTTTTGTGGGGGAAAGACATCCCGAAGACCTCGCTGTTGATCTCTTCGATTCCGGCGTGGCACTGCGAGCACTGTCCGGGAGCGGCCGCCGTCTCGACCAGGAGTTTTTCCGGCCGGTAGGGCGACCCGATGAGCTTGAGCGCTTCTTCGATCTGTCCGAATGCCGCCAGCAGCAGCTCCTGGGAATAGGTGATATTGTGGACGGCCTTGCCCTTGTCGACGACGTCGATATTGAAGGCGGCTTCCTGGATGAGCGCGCCGGCTTTGGCCTTATCGGTGCTTCGAGAGGCGGCGATTTCGACGGCCGCTTTGGCGTAAACACCCTTGATCTCTCCGAGCTTTTTCTGGGTCGAAAGCTGCCAGTTCCGGAGAAGCCGGCCGAAGCCCTGTCCGTGGCAGGATTCGCAGGCTTTTCCCCGGGAGACCAGGGTATCGCTCTTAACCAGCTTTCCTCCGGCCTCCTCGTGGAACATGTGGCAGCCCTTGCAGCTCAGGCCCTTTTCCAGCATAACGTTGGGTGTCGCGTGGGGCACGCCCTTGCCGCCTTCTCCGGCATAGAGGATCTTCTGAGCCTGGTGAAACCCGGTATGGCAGGTTCGGCAGTCGGCGATCGTCTCGATGTCCTTGACGATCTTGTGCTGGATTTCCAGATGACATTGGTTGCACTCGATCTTATGAGAAGAGATGTGCGTCGAGTGCATCAGGTCGGTGTCATCATAGCTCTCCATGCGGTCTCTCTCGAAATGACACTTGTAGCAGTTCTCGCGGGGGACGGCCCCGTCGCCGAGGATGATCTGGCTGTGGCATTTGTCGCACTTGAAATTGTTCTCATAGGCCACGGTGTGATTGAAGCGGACCTTGTCCGAACTGAGGTCTTCCCGGAGGTGGCAGTGCGAACAGCTGGCGATATCCGGGTAGTGCTCGCTGGCCTTGAAATGGCAGATGAAGCAGGAGCTTTCGGTGACGGTGATGTGGTCTCCCTGGACGATCTGGGAGTGGCAGCTGGTGCAGCGGGGGGTTTTGCCTCTCCTCAGGTCTCCCAGGTGGACCTTGTGGTCGAAGACGACTCTCTTGAACTGGACCCGGCCCTCGAGGAGCCTTTTGTCATGGCAACCCTGCCGGAGACAGCTTTCGTCCGGGATCTCGGCCCAGGGCTTGGACTTGACGTAGAGCTTTGTCCAGTAACGAAGGACCTGGTTGAGGCCTTCCAGCTTGACCCGCAGGAACGATCGGATCCCCGGGGGGTAATGGCAGGCGCTGCACTCGATGTCCGCGTGCCGGGATTCCTTCCAGCTCTGGTAGAAAGGTTTCATGTAGTGGCAGCTGGAGCAGAACTTGGAGTGGGAGGTGTACTCGGCGGCGCCGGCGAAAAGGAGAAGGAAGAAGACGGACGCGCCCAGAATGATGAGCCACTTTTTCTTTCGCTTCTTTCTCAGAGGCTTTTCTTCTTGGTGAGGGCTCGTTATGATTCCTTCATCATCAGGCATGTCCAAATCCCTCGATCAGGTCTTTCATGATTTACGGCTCAAGCATATGAGTGGAGTCCGGCCAGGAGGTAGTTGACGCCGAAGTAGGTGAACAGGGCGGCCAGGAAGCCGATGATGGCGATGGCCGCCGACCGCCGTCCCTTCCAGCCCATGACGATCCGGGTGTGGAGGTAGAGGGCGAAGACGAACCAGGTGATCAGGCTCCAGACCTCCTTGGGGTCCCAGCTCCAGTAGCTTCCCCAGGCCTTGTAGGCCCAGACCATGCCGAAGACGAGCCCGCCCAGGGTGAAAAGCGGGAACCCGAGGGCGACGGCCCGGAAGCTGATGGAATCCAGCCGCTCGGCGGTGAGCCCCGATTTCGGGGCCAGACCTTTTTTTTCCTTGGCGTCGGCCCGGAGGTACATGATGCTGGTGATGAAAACGACGGCGAAAAACGCCTCGCCGAGCAGGGTCACCGAGACATGTAGCCAGAGCCAGTAGCTCTGGAGCGCCGGCACAAGCGGGGTGGCTTCCTTGGGCATGAGCGGGGAGGAGGCCAGGGCCATCAACGCGACGACGATGAGCAGCATGTAAGCGCCAGGCTTCCGGACCTTGAATTTCCACTCGATGATGAGGTAAGCGAAGACGGTCGCCCAGGCCAGGAAGGAAAGGCTCTCGTACATGTTGGTGAAAGGGGCATGGCCGCTCTCGATGGTCCGGAGGATGAGGGCGATGGTGTGCAGGGCCAGGCCGAAGAGGGCGATGGCGGAGCCGGTCCTGGCCAGGCTCTCCCGCTTGGAATAAAGAAAGGCCAGGTAGAAAAGAGCCGCGCCGATATACAGGACAAAAGTCAGGGTAAAAATGGTGGCTTCGCTCATTTTGTCTTCCTCAATATTTTCATGATGGTATCGAATTCCGATTGGAAAGCTTCCCGGCTCTTGACCGCGATCCCGCCCGCCGAGAGTTCCGTCCGGCCTTGGCTCTCTTCCAGGACGATGCGGATCTCCCGCGGCGGCCAGTAGAAGGCCAGGAAGAGGCCGAACATCAGGGCCGCGCAGCCCACCCAGATCAGCGAAACTCCGGGGTCCTTAGCCGTCTGGAGAACGGAATATTGGGGGGCCTGAACGTCCTTGAGCTCGGGCTTGAACTCGGTCTCCTCGGCCTGGTGCATCTGGGCGAAATCGGGGAACTTGGCGAAGATCCAGCCGGAGAAGACCTCTGTTCCGTTGCGCTCGCCCCGGATGAGGGCGGCAGGGTTTCTGGGCTCGAAGGAGCGGGTCTGGGGCTGGTACTTTTCATCCAGGACGAAGTCGGGCAGAAAGCGGGCGGCCGTCAGGGTGATATCCTCGCCTTCGACGCCGGCCGTCTGGCCCACTTGCAGCGATAGCTTTTTTAAATAGTCCGGGTCGCTTTTCTTTTTGAGCCAGACTTCGAGGGTGGGATTTTCCCAGTCCCAGCCGTAGCCGCTCTGGTAGAAAACGAACCCGCGGTGGTTGAGGGGATGGTTGACCTCGATCATTTTCTGGTAAAGCTCCCGGCTTCCCTCGATCACGGTGAGACGGCTCTTCCAGTCCTTGACGTTGCCGTCGGGGTAGAGCTCGGTGATGAATTTGTCCAGGCGCACCGAGAAACCGGCGCCGGGCACGGGGACAGTCTGGTTCTCGGAGAGGGAGAGGCTGCCGCGCTGCCCGGCCAGTCCGCTGATGATGCCTCCGGCGAGGATGATCAGGAGGCCGGTATGGACGACGTCGGACCCGAACAGGCCGAGCACCCTTTTTCGGGCGAGAAGGCAGTGCTTGTTCGGAGCGGTGTGTTCGCGGACGCGATAGTGATGACGGCCGAGCTCGGCCTTGACCGCCTGGGCGGCCGCCGCCGGAGCCAGGGCCATCTTGACCCTGTCCTTGACGTTGAGGACCTGGATGCTCCTGGCGTCGAGGTCGCACCTCGGCTGGAAGACCCGGCGGAGCTTCGGCCCGAGGCGGACGAGGGTGCAGACGATGATGTTGAGCCCGAAAAGGGCCAGCACGGCGATGTAACAGAAAGATTGGTAGAGCCGGGTGAACTGGAGCTTCTGAAAGAGGCTCCCCATCTGGCCGTAGCGGGCCAGGTATTCCTGGGCGCTCCGGCCCTGGGGGATCAGTGTCCCCAGGATGGAGGCCCCAATTAGGATGATCAAAAGGACGATGGCCACCTTGATCGAGGTGAAGAAGTCCTTAACGGCTTTTAGCATGTCTTTCCGCCTCTTAAAAGCTATTAATTATATAGGAACACTAAGATATTTTCAATGCGCCCATCTTCAGGACTTACCCCAAAAAAATTATGGATCGAAGAGCTTTGGTTGAACAGGCAGAGGGTTTTGTTGGTCCAAGAGCTTCTTCAATCCCTTGGTTTGGCTGTAGAGAAGCTGTCTGATTCCATCGGCC
>JBAQGA010000176.1:0-10122 GCA_049287565.1 Candidatus Aminicenantales bacterium | reverse complement strand
GGAATAGACTCTATCGATGCTCGGAGGCAGCACCCATCCTTTTTGGGCAAATATCTTCTCTATTTTGGGAAAATGCCGCAACAAAACGCCGGGGGCGTCATGAAGGAGGTCAGCCGTCTCGCCTTTGGAAAATGGGGAAGCCGCCGAGATATTCAAAACTTCATGGCCATCCATTTCTTTACCCAGAGCCAGAATATGGGCATTAGCCGCATCCCTCACATCGACTCCTCGATAAAGCCGATATATGGCCAGCAGATAGTCCGACTCGGGAAAGTACCTGGAAACCCGAAGGCTGAGGCACGGCAAACCATAATTATTGGCATAAATCTCGCACAAGCCTTCTGCCGCGATCTTTGTGATATCATAAATATCCCGAAGCTTCGGCAACAAATCCTCGGTGACCCAGACGGCCCGTTCCGTTGAAACCATGGCCTGACCGTAAAGGGAAGTCGTGCTGGTATAGATAAAACGTCTGATCCTGTTCCGGACGGCGCTCTTCAATAAATTGAGAGTCCCGTTTATGTTCGTGCTAATGAATTCTTCGCTCGAGCGTGCCTTCAAATGGGGGGCGTGCAACGAACAGGTGTGAATGATGACCTCGACACCCTTTGTGACGGAGACAATAAATTCTTGATCGGTGATATCTCCGAGATGGGATGAATATTTGCCGGGGAGGGAATCAACCCCGATAATCGAATGCTCTTCAGAAAGCATGGAACAAATGACGGCCCCCAGTTGGCCTGACGAGCCGGTCACTAATATTCTCATAGCGCTTCTTTTCTAGATACCAGAGAACAATAATAATCTGTTTGAAGCAATGAATAAAGCAGCCGGCTTCCGATTACAGCCGGAATGACAGCCCCAGCCTTATCTGAGCCCCGGAAAGATCCAGCTTGAAGTTCGGCGTGTTCCCAGTCCCAGGCTGACCCGTCGGGTAGGCGTAGGGGAACCGCCCCCATTCGTTCTCCAAATATCCCTCGACCATGGTCCAATGTCCGTCCCAGGCGGCGCTATCCGTATAACCGTCCGAGTTCGAATCCCGGGTCGCGGTTTCAGCGCTTCCCGGCCCTGAAACCCGCCCGGCAATTTGATAGGCGTAGCCTCCCTCCATCAGCAGATAGAGGTGTTTGAACACCTTCACGTTGATCTGTAGTCCGGCTTCCAGGGCCAGGCCGGTTCCCTTGCCTTTCATCTCTAGGGAAGAATCCAGTTCCGTCAGATAGTCATAGGAATCAAGGGAGCTGGCATAGCGTCGGCGCATGAAATCGCACTCGGCAAACATGGGCCCGGCTGCCAGAAAGGCTTCCAGGTTGAAGGACCGGATTTTGCCGAGTTTATAATGGACCCCCACCATGGGAATGTACGCTTTAGCGGAAATCGAGTAAGGACCATTTTCCTGGAACAAAGAAAACTCATCATAGAATTGAACACCGTCGGGATCGACCTGACGAACATCATACTGATAGGTCACCCGGGAATCCCGTCTGTTGGACAGGTATTTGAAACCGAGGGAAACAGAAAGGGCCGGACCCAGCTCATACTTCAGCCTCATGCCGACAGGCAGCGCCTGCTTTATTTTGTTGAACTCGCCGTCCACCTGTCCGGAATAGGCGACAGAATTCCCGTAGGCATCATGATAGTAGCCATACCTGAGTTCCGTATAAAAATCCTCGTAGAGCCGATCGTACTCCGCTCTTCCATTCAAGTCCTTCGGGTTCAGCGTGGAAAACCCGCCGAAAATCTCGATCTGGAGTTTTTTCCCATTCTCCGGGGAAGCCCACACCGCCGGGGCCGCAAGGAGCAGTGCGCCAAGCAAACAAACAAAGCGCAGATAAAACACGGCTGGTTTCATCGGACCCTCCTCTTCATAGGGGTGTATTTCTGGAGCACCGGGCCGGGTGGCGACAGGTCCGAAGTCTGAAGGGTATGACGAGATGTCCATCCATCCACTATGGATGTTTCGCTGCCCAGGAAGAGCCATCCGTTGAATTGATCCCTCATATCCACGCCCGAATAGACCTCCAGAAAATCCAGAAAGTCCCAGGTCGTGAAAGGAGTGAACTGCTTGAGCTGATGCACGTAGCGGAGGAAGGCGATCATGGCGGCTCTTCCCCCCAGCTCACGGGCCACCGCCTCCATCATCCGGGCCCCCTCGTCGTAGGCGCGGAGGTCGAATCCCACCGCCACCGGCGAGCGGCTGGAGACGATATTGGAGCGGTAATCACTGTTGATCGGCGGAAAGGAGGGGTCCTTTGAGTATGCATACCACATATTGATCGCCTCATCCATCCAGCTGTCCCGGTAGGTGGCCATGACGGTGCTGCACCCGTAGTACATGTGGAAGACCTCATGTTCCATGGCCCACAGGGACGTGATAGTGCCGCCGAAGTACTCCATCCCCCCGCCGTGGCTGACCAGGAATAGGCTGATCCCCCGGGGCATGGGAAAGGGCCCCAGATTGTCCGCCAGTTCGCTCAGCCAGGGAACAAGCCGGTCAAACGCCTCGGAAACGGAAGCCCCGCCGACAAAGGCCAGGATACGGACGTCCACACCGCCAATATTCCTCTCCTCGAGGACGGTGTCTTCCTCGGGAACAAGAACGAACATCAGAGTATAGGAAGCGATCTCCCGCTCCGTGTCCAAAACCCACTCTTGAGGCGCGGCCCCTGTCTTGACCACCTGCCCTGACCCGATGCAGCGGAAAGCCCGGCTGCCGTGAACCCGAAAGGTCAGCCTGTGCCTGGCCAGTTCATGAGGGGTGTTGATGGTTGGAAAAATCTCCTCGTTTCCCCTGCCTTCAAGATCATTCACTTCGGTCGAGAAGCGGGGATAAAGCTCCGGCAGGGGCAGGCGGTAGACAATCTCCAGCCCATGCAGTACACCGGAGGGGAGATCGCGCTGGAATTCAAGCGCGTCCTGGGTGGTATCTTCATACTCCAGGATGCGGACATCCGCCGTGCTGGAGATATCCAGCCGCTCGCCGTTTAATGAAAGGACGCTGACCGTGTTGTACCGGATCGCCGGATCGAAATGGATCACCGGCCGGCTCTGGCCGGGACGCATGAAAAACTCCATCCGGGCGGAAGCGTCAGCATAATGGGATTCGGGATAATAATCGAAGGTGACCATGATATCTTTGATGTCGATGCGGTACATGCTGTCCATAAGCTGATCAGCATCCCTTCCCCAACGGAACCGGGAAGCCGGGTCCGTTTGAAGACCTTGAGATTGGCTATTCCCGTCGGCCCCCGACATAATCATCAAACAAGCCGCCGCAGTGAGCAGCCTCAGGAATGAATACCGGACTCTTTTCTTTCGCTTCATCCTGTCACCTCCTTGCCGGACCGCATATTCATATTGCGGCCGAGTTGTTCCTCTGACGGGCACAAAGACTGGATGCCTACCACATTTTACGTAAACACAAGCATGTCAGTTATGAATGAGTAAAGCAGGCTGGATGACGATGGCGCTAAAAAAAGATGCCGCGCGGCTTCGGGCAAAGCGGATAGATGAATTGGGATGAATGCGGTATAATAAAAGACTGTATTAGGCGATCCATGGACGAGAGAATCAGCCTCCGCGGCGTGCGGGTTCACAACCTGAAGAACATCGACCTCGACATCCCCCTCTACAAGCTCATCGTCGTCACCGGCGTCAGCGGCTCCGGCAAATCCTCGCTCGCCTTCGACACCCTCTACGCCGAGGGCCAGCGCCGCTACATCGAATCGCTCTCCGCCTACGCCCGCCAGTTCCTGGAGCGCATGGACAAGCCCGACGCCGACCTGATCGAAGGGATCACGCCGGCCATCGCCATCCAGCAGAAGGCGGCCACGAAAAATCCCCGCTCGACCGTGGCCACGGTCACAGAGATCCACGACTTCCTGCGTGTCCTCTTCGCCCGCATCGGCACGGTCCACTGCTTGAAGTGCGGGCAGCCCGTCCGCCGCGACACCATCGACGCCGTCGTCGAGACGCTTTTCCGCCTTCCCCCGCGCAGCCGGGTGACGATCTCCTTCTCCTGGCCGCTGGACAAGGGCACCGCCCTGCTCAAGAAAGAGGGATTTTTCCGGATTATCCGGGACGGTCGGGTCATTGAGCTCGACAAGGTCCGGCTCCCCAAGAGAGGCAACCTCGACGTTTTCGTCGACCAGCCGGCTCTCGACCGGGAGGACCGGGAGCGCCTGGTCGATTCCCTGGAAATGGCCTTCAAGAAGGGCGATGGACGGATCAAGGTCCGCGCCGAGGACGGACGGGAATTCCTTTTCTCGGACAAGCTGGAATGCAAGACCGACGGGATCGTCTACGAGGAGCCGTTCCCCAACCTCTTCTCCTTCAATAGCCCCCAAGGAGCCTGCCCGGAATGTCACGGGTTCGGCGACCTGGCCGTGCTCGACGAAAGCAAGATCATCCCGAACACGAACAAGAGCCTCGAGGACGGCGCCGTTGAGCCCTGGACGAAACCCGTGTCGCGCTGGTGGATGAAGGGGCTGCTGCGGGAAGCCAAGAAGAGAGACATCCCGACACATGTCCCCTATCGATCGCTCCGGCCTGACCAGCAGCGCTTCGTCATGGAAGGCGGGGGGAAGTATGAGGGGGTCAAGGGGTTTTTCGACTGGCTGAAGACCAAGAACTACAAGGTCCAGGTTCGGGTCTTCCTGAGCCGCTACCGGAAATACGTCCCCTGCCCCGCCTGCGGCGGGAGACGGCTCAACCCGCGCGCCCTGAGCGTCAAGGTCGGCGGGCTCTCCATCGGCGACGTCACCCGCCTGACGGTCAAGGAAGCCGCCGCTTTCTTCCGCGGCCTCATGCTTACCCCCTACGAACACCACGTCGCCGAGAAACTCGTGGCGGAGATCCTGGGCCGGCTGAAGTTTCTCCTCGAGGTCGGCCTCGATTACATCACCCTGGATCGGATGACCTTCACCCTGAGCGGCGGCGAGGCCCAACGGATCAACCTGGCCGCGGCCCTGAGCGCTTCGCTGGTCGGGACCCTTTTCGTTTTGGACGAGCCGTCGATCGGCCTGCACGCCCGAGACAACCGCCGGCTCATCGAGATCCTCAAATCCCTGAAAGAGATCGGCAATACCGTCCTGGTAGTCGAGCACGACCCGGAGATCATCCGCTCTACCGACCACATCATCGACCTCGGCCCCAGGGCGGGCGAGCACGGAGGGGAAGTCCTGTTCTGCGGCCCGCTGGCCGACTTCCTGAAAAAGAAGGACTCCCTCACCGCGGAATACCTCAGGGGAGAACGAGAGATCGCCGTCCCCTCGAAGCGGCGCCGGGGCGCCGGCTACATCGCCATCCACGGCGCCCAAAAGCACAACCTGAAAGATATCGACGTCCGGATCCCCCTCGGAACATTCACCTGTGTCACCGGCGTCTCGGGTTCGGGAAAAAGCACCCTCCTCCATGATGTTCTCTACCTCGGCTGGACCGGGGAGTCCACAAACGGGTTCAAGGAGATCCGGGGCTTCGAGCTCATCGACAAGATGATCATGGTGGACCAGTCGCCGCTGAGCACATCGCCCCGCTCTATCCCCGCCACCTACACCAAGGCCATGGACGGCATCCGCGACCTCTTCAGCCAGACGCGCGAAGCCAAGGCGCTGGGATATCCGCCGGGATTCTTCTCCTTCAACACGGCGGGCGGGCGCTGCGAGGAGTGCAAAGGAGCGGGACAGCAGATCGTCGAGATGCAGTTTCTGTCGGACGTCGTCCTGACCTGCGCCGCCTGCAAGGGAAAGCGCTTCCGCGGCGAAATCCTCGAGGTCAAATACAAGGGGAAGAACATCGACGGGGTCTTGAACCTGAGCGTCAGCGAGGCGCTTGACTTCTTTTCCGACCGGGCCGATATCGAGAGGAAGCTGTCTTCCCTGGAAGAGGTCGGGCTCGGCTATCTGCGGCTGGGACAGCCCACGACGACCCTTTCGGGCGGGGAGCTCCAGCGCATCAAGCTCGCCTACCACCTCATCCATGAGCGGGAAAAGAGAATCCTCTATCTTTTCGACGAGCCGACCATCGGCCTCCACGCCGAGGACGTGGCGGTGCTGCTGCGCTGCTTCCAAAGGCTCGTCGACGAGGGCCATTCGGTGCTCGTCATCGAGCACAACCTCGATGTCATCAAGTGCGCCGACAAGATCATCGACCTCGGCCCGGAGGGCGGTGAGGACGGGGGGAAGATCGTGGCCCAGGGGACGCCCGAAGAGCTGGCCAAGTCAAAGAAATCGATAACGGCCCGTTACCTTAGGACTTATCTCCACTGACCCCTGTGTGAACGGCCGATTATTCTTTCCGCCGGGATTTATCTCTCCGAAAGTCCAGCACCCGATTTTCTTCCTCCATAAATTCCGGCTTGAGTTCAGTTCAAAGGAAAGTTAAAATCAGAGTCAAAAGGAATATCGGGCCATGCGAAACCTTGCTATTTGTCTGTGTCTTCTCCTGCCGATCCCGGGCAATAACGCGCCGGACCAAACTCCCGCCGGCGCGGTCGATATCGGAACCCGGCTGGAGCTTTTTGTCGACGACTTCCTGATCGAACGGCTGGAGGGGGCATCCCTCCTTCTCCATCATCCTGTCCCCATGGAGACGGCCATCGAGTTCGACAGGTACTGGGAAGGGAACACGAGCGCCTATATCACTGTCTTTCCCGACGGCGACATCTTCCGGATGTACTACCGCGGCTCTCACTGGGACCCGGAGTCCGACATCTACAGCGAACAGGTGGTCTGCACCGCGGAGAGCAGCGACGGCATCACTTGGAGAAAGCCGCAGCTCGGCCTTTACTTCTATGAGGGGTCAAAGAGAAACAACATCGTCTGGGATGGCGTCGGTGCTCACAATTTCACGCCTTTCAAGGACACCAACCCCGCCTGCCCACCCGAAGAGCGATACAAAGCGGCGGGGAGCCAGGGGGACCGTCTCTTCGCCTTCAAGTCCGCCGACAGCCTGAACTGGTCCCTGCTCAGGGATGACCCGATCCTGGCGGGATATGCCTTCGATTCCCAGAACCTGGCCTTCTGGGACCCGCTCAGGGGGATGTACCTCCTGTTCCACCGGGGCTGGCGGAACAAGATCAGGGATATTCTCCAATCGACTTCCCCGGATTTTCAGAATTGGACCGCGTCCGGCTGGCTCAACTGGGGAGAAGCGCCCGTCGAGCACCTCTACACCAACGCCATCATCCCCTATTTCCGGGCCCCCCATATCCTTCTCGGGTTCCCGAAACGCTTCCTGCCCGAGCGGACAACCGGACGCCACAAGTTCGGAGGACTCTCCGACAGCCTATTCATGTCCAGCCGCGACGGGCTTCACTGGAAGAGATGGGGGGAAGCTTTCCTGCGGCCGGGGCCTGAGCCGGAGCGCTGGGTGAACCGCAACAACATGATCGCCTGGGGAATTCTCGTGACCAAGTCGGCGCTGCCGGGCGCTCCTGATGAGATCTCGCTCTATTCGAGCGAGGGTTACTACCAGAAGGACTGCCGGATGCGGCGTCACACGCTCCGGCTGGACGGATTCGTCTCTGTTCACGCCGACGCCAGGGGAGGAAAGATGGTCACCCGGCCGCTCCTCTTCGGCGGCCGCGAGCTCGTCATCAACTTCGCCACCTCGGCCGCCGGTTCCGTGCGGGTCGAAGTCCAGGATGAGGCGGGAAGCCCGATCGAAGGGTTCTTGCTCGACGACTGCCCCGAGATCTACGGCGACGAGGTCGACCGGCCCGTCCAATGGAAGCAAGGATCGACCCTGGAGGAAGTCGGCGGAAAGCCGGTGCGCCTTCGCTTCGTCATGAAGGACGCCGACCTCTATTCGATCCGCTTCCGCTGAGCCACTCGATCCCCGCCTTCGTCGCCCGGAAGCGGCGCCGAAATAATTCCCAAGCCCGCGCTCTTATTGATAACCCTCCAATAAAAAGGAAATTATTATCGCCGGAGATCTCGTTTTATATTTGACCGTCCGCTCCGCCGATGATATATCTACAGAATCCGGGAAGGAGGGCAGGTCATGGAATGCCCCAAGTGTCATGCAGAGAACAAGGACGACTCGAGGTTCTGCAGCCACTGCGCGACGCCCTTGAACGTGGAAGTAACCCTTCCGACCTCCCTGACCCAAACCCTGACCACCCCTCTACCCGTCGTCTCGATGGGTGCCCTCATCGCCGGGAAGTACAAGATTATCGAAGAGATCGGTCGGGGCGGGATGGGCATCGTCTACAAGGCCGAGGACCTCAAGCTCAAGCGGACCGTCGCCTTGAAGTTCCTGCCGCCGGGGCTGACCCATATTCCCGACGTCAAGGATCGCTTCATGCGGGAGGCCCAGGCCGCGGCGGCCTTGGATCATCCCAACATCTGCACCGTCTATGAATTCGACCAGGCCGAGGGGAAAGCCTTCATTTCCATGGCCTATATCGAAGGCCAGAGCCTGAAAAAGAAGATCGATTCGGGCCCGCTCGAACTCGAGGAAGCGTTAAAGATCGCAACACAGGTCGCAGAAGGGTTGCAGGAGGCGCATAAGAAGGGCATTGTCCACAGGGACATCAAGAGCGCCAACATCATGGTGACGGAGAAAGGCCTGGCAAAGGTCATGGATTTCGGCTTGGCCAGGGTCACGGGAGCCACCCTGGTCACCCAGGAAGGGACGACCATGGGGACGGTCACCTATATGTCGCCAGAGCAGGCCAGAGGGGAAAAGGTCGACCGTCGGACGGACATCTGGTCATTCGGGGTGGTCCTCTATGAAATTCTAAGCGGCGAGCTGCCCTTCAAGGGCGAGCACGAGCAGAGCATCGTGTATGCGATCCTTAAGGAGAAGCCCAAACCGATAACGGATATCAAGGCCGACATTCCCGTGTCTATCGAGCAGGTGGTGTACCGGGCTCTGGAGAAGGATCCGGACAAACGGTACCAGCAGATTGAGGATCTGTTGGATGATTTGAAATCCATCTCCGCGGGCATCGTGCCGGATGAGATCCAAGCGAGGCTGAGGAGGGCGAAGCTTCGGAAGAGAAAGCGGGCCATTCTTTACGTAGGCGCCACGGGTTTGACCATCATCATGGCCGTCCTAGCCCTGAGCCTCTTTACCGGCCGCGCGGAAGCCATCGATTCCCTCGCGGTCCTGCCGCTTAAGAACCTTACGGGGGATGTCGAGAAGGAATATTTTGTCGATGGAGTGACTGATGAATTGATCGGGCAGCTGGGCCAGATAAGCGCGCTTCGGGTGATTTCGCGTCAGTCCGTGATGCGGTACAGAGAATCGAACAAGCTCTTGCCGGAGATAGCCCGGGAGTTGAATGTTGATGCCGTCGTAGTGGGTTCGGTGCAGCAGGTCGGCGAAAGCGTGCGGATTCGGGTTCAGTTGATCGATGCTTTCCCTGAGGAGCAGAACCTTTGGGGAAAGACGTATGAGCGGCCTGTGACCGAAATATTGGCCATGTACAACGAAGTGGCACGGGCCATTGTGGACGAGGTCCAAATCACACTTACGCCGAAAGAAGATACACGCCTCGCGAGTGCCTTCCAGGTCAATCCCCAGGCCTATGAGGCCTATCTCAAGGGCATGTATCACCTTTACAAGCTGACTCCACCGGAACTCGATGCCGCGCTGCACTACTTTGAACAAGCCCTGGAGACAGATCCCAACTACGCCCTGGCCTATACAGGAATTGCTTTCGTCTGGACCGGACGCCAACAGATGGGATTAGTCATCCCCAGCGAGGCGACGCCAAAAGCGAAGGATGCAGTTCTAACAGCGCTTGCATTGGATAACACTTTGGCTGAGGTTCATTATGCATTGGCTGCCATCAAAACATGGAACGACTGGGACTGGGAGGGGGGAGAGCAAGCATTCAAACGGGCCCTCGAACTCAAACCCAACTATCCGGAAGCGCTGGTGTACTACTCGAACTTGTTGTGCTATATGGGTCGTCTGGATGAAGCACTGGCAATGGCTGAGCGAGCCGTGCAATTGGACCCGCTCAATTCCATTATCTTGACTATTTCTGGATCCGTCCTTGAATACCTGCGCCGCTATGATGACGTCATATGCGTATTCTGGCGAAACTGGCCACCGATTCTGGTCTAAACAGGCCACCCGTCGGAGCGAAGCGACGCTGGATTTTCATTATAT
>JBAQGA010000175.1:0-2332 GCA_049287565.1 Candidatus Aminicenantales bacterium | reverse complement strand
GGCCGATGGAATCAGACAGCTTCTCTACAGCCAAACCAAGGGATTGAAGAAGCTCTTGGACCAACAAAACCCTCTGCCTGTTCAACCAAAGCTCTTCGATCCATAATTTTTTTGGGGTAAGTCCTGGTCTAAAACCGATTGACGGGCCGCGGTCCCTTCTGGTAACATTATTATGTTGCCTCATGAAGCTTAAAACGATCCTTTTTGTATCGGTGTGCCTGGCCGCGGTCCTGTTCTCCGCCCGGCTGTTGCTGCGCAAGCAGCCCCCCAGGCCCAATGTCGTCCTCGTGGTCATCGATACCCTGCGGGCCGATCGCCTCCCCTTCTACGGCTATCCCAAGGAGACGGCGCCTTTCCTCTCGAAACTGGCGGCCCGGGGGGTCGTGTTCGACAAGGCCTATGCCGCCTCCTCCTGGACCGCCCCGGCCACTGCCTCGATCTTCACGGGCTTGTATCCTTTCCAGCATGGCGTCGTCATGGGTCTGTTGGCTCAGGTGAAGCTGATCAGGAGGTACCCTCACATCAAGATCAATAAGATTCCTGAAGAGGTGACGACCCTGCCGGAGGTTTTCCGCGAGGGCGGCTATAAGACCTTCGGTATCGCGGACAACGCTAACATCTCCTATCATCAAGGATTTGAACAGGGGTTCGACCGTCTAGAGACCTTCGTCCACAAAGGCGCACGGTTCATCAATCAGCAGGTCCTCGATCTGGAAAAAGAAATCCGGGCCGGAGGCCCCTACTTCCTTTACCTTCACTATAATGACGTCCACTTGCCTTACAAGGTCTCGCTGGAGGAAAGCGAAAAAACCGGGGATAAGACCACCGATATGAAGGCAATGTACGATAAGGAGATCGCCCTTGTCGATTCCTGCCTGGAAGAACTCTACACTAGGTTCGGATGGTCGCGGAACACGCTTTTTGTCGTCACCGCCGACCACGGGGAAGAGCAGAGAGAGAAGAGATTCTACGGGCACGGAAAGTCACTTTATAACACCGTTATCCACGTGCCTCTGCTGGTTTTCTGGCCCAAACGGGAGCTCTTTGCCGCGAAGCGTTTAGCGGTCAACGTGTCCACAATGGATATCATGCCTACGCTCGCTTCCCTCCTTGGTTTCCGCCGGACGGAAGAACTGGCCGGGCAGGACCTCACGCCCGTGCTCAAAGGAAAGACCGGAGAGGCCGAGGAGCGTTACATCTATTCCCACCTGCATCATAGAGCGGGCACTCCCAAAGAAACAGTCCAGGAGGCCTGCCTCTACGGCGACTATAAATACATTTTCGAGTCTCCAGCCACTCACTCCCTATTCGACCTGAGGCGCGACCCGGGCGAGAACCGGGACCTCTATGCCGAAGATCAGGAGACGGCTAACAAGCTGGCGACGAACATGTTCGCCTTCGAAAAGTCCTGCCTTCGCTTCAACGCCGATTACGTGGACATCCAGCTCGACAAAAAGAGCATCGAACAGCTGCGCGCGCTCGGTTACGTCCGCTGAGGCCCGGGCGACACATTCCGAGCCGGCAGAAAACTTGGCCTTCCTCGGGCAGCGCGTTTTTTTCGACGTTCCTTAAAACCAATAAGGAAAACTGTTGTTTCCGTTCGAGGCGAATATTCTTTGAACCTCGCCGCTTTGAAGATCAAGAGTGTAGAGCTGATATCCCGTTTTCTTTTTGTATTTTGGACTCGATGAAAAGACAATCATATCCCCCGCCGGAGAAAAACAGGGGTAGTAATCGTAAAAATGACTGCGATTCTTTGTCAAATTGGTCTTTTGGCTGCCGTCGGAATTCATCATGTAAATATCCCCCAAACCATCGTCATCAAAACACACATAGGCGATTTTCTCGCCGTCGGGAGATACCTTGGGCCGGCAGCTTCCCGATTCCGTCAGTTGCGTAAATTTTCCTTCAGGAACGTTGTATTTAGCAACGAACCAGCCCACAAGAGCCTTGGCCGTGAAAAATATTTCGCTTCCCCGCCGATTCTCAAAAGGCACGATCGTAGTTTTATAGGGAGCGTCAGGGAACAGCGGAAGCGAACGACCGGAACGGATGTCCAATTTCATCGTCTGCCAGGTGTTTCGTCCAGTCTCGAGATCGTAATAAACGAATCTGTCGTCGGCGCTCCACGAAGGAGACACCTCATTGCGGGAATCGGCGGTCAGCTTTTTGATGTCCCGGTTTTTCAGGCTCATGAGGTAGACATCATAGTCACCGCTTCGATTGGACGCAAAAACGATGGATTCTCCCCTGGAATCGGGGACCGGCCACTCATCCGTGCCCGGGTCATCAGTCAATTTCGTCAATTGATTCCGGGTCAACAGATAAATAT
>JBAQGA010000174.1:0-32277 GCA_049287565.1 Candidatus Aminicenantales bacterium | reverse complement strand
GGAATCAAGAGGGCAAAAGGTTGGTGTCTCTGGAAAGGTCAGAGAGAAGTAGTGGCATAAGAAACCCGTATGAGGAGTGAGCGGGCGCGGTTTCGATGCCACTACCCCGAGCCTCTCCTCTTGACGGGAGAAAATCCCAAAAATATAATGTCTGGCGTGCTGGGCAACCTCAGGGAAAAACTCGTCAGGACGCGTCAGGCCTTCCGGGAGAGGTTGGAAGACCTTTTCCAGAGCGGCCGGCCGCGTGACGCCATCCTGGAGGATCTTGCTGAGGCCTTGATATTGGCGGACACAGGAGCCTCCGCCACCGACCGGATCATCCAGGCGCTCAAGGAAAAAACGAGGAAAGAGGATCCCGCTGCGGCTGTTCAAAACGCTCTCCGTGAGGAACTCATCCGGATACTCGGCCGCTATCCCACCGAACCCGCCATCGGTCCCGCCCCGGCGGTGATCATGATGGTCGGCGTCAACGGCGGCGGGAAAACAACCTCTCTGGCCAAGCTCGTCCTGCATTTTCGAACCATGGGAAAGAGCGTCCTGATGGTCGCCGCCGACACCTTCCGGGCGGCTGCCCAAGAGCAACTGATGATCTGGGGAAAAAAACTGAACGTCCCGGTCATCCGCGGCCATTATGGCGCCGACCCGGCGGCGGTGGTCTATGACGCCCTCCAATCCTTCAAGGCCCACGGCCACGATCTGCTCCTTGTCGATACCGCCGGGCGGGTCCACACCAACGCTAACCTGATGACCGAACTGGAAAAGGTCAAGCGGATCATCGCCCGGGAGGTCGTCGCTGCGCCCCAGGAGATCCTGCTGGTCCTGGATTCGACCATCGGCCAGAATGCCCTCGTTCAGGCCCGGGAATTCCTCAAGTTCACCGGAATCACCGGTATCTTCCTGACCAAGCTCGACGGTACGGCCAAAGGAGGGAGCGTCATCAGCATCGTCGAGGAACTGGGGCTCCCCGTTAAGTATATCGGGGTGGGAGAGGATGCCGGCGACATCCTGCCGTTCTCCCCCCGGGAGTTTGTCAACGCCCTGCTCTCATGACCGACCTCAAGGATATTGCCTATCTCGAGATGGCCTACGGTTTGGCCGAAAAAGCCAGGGGCTGGGCCAGCCCGAATCCGTATGTCGGGGCCGTCGTCGTCCGCCGGGACGCGATCATCGGCTACGGCTATCATGAACGTCCCGGCAAACCCCACGCCGAATCCATTGCCTTGGAGCGGGCGGGCCGCCCGGCCAGGGGAAGCACGCTTTATATCACCTTAGAGCCCTGTGTCCATTGGGGGAGGACTCCTCCCTGCGCGGACGCCGTCATCCGGGCCAAGCCGAGACGGGTCGTCGTCTCTTCGCTCGATCCTAACCCGCTCGTATTTCGGAAGGGAATCCGAAAGCTGCGGGCGGTCGGGATCGACGTTTCCGTCGGCCTCCTCCAGGAGAGGAACATCACTCTGAATGAAAGCTACATCAAACACATCACCCGTGGCATCCCCTTCGTCACCCTGAAGGCCGCCCTCAGTCTTGACGGCCGGACGGCCACTCGGACACGAGATTCCCACTGGATCTCCTCCCCCCTAGCCAGGGATTACGTCCACCTCCTTAGGGGAGAACAGGATGCCATCATGGTGGGCATCCAGACGATCCTCAAGGACGATCCCCTGCTCACCGTCCGCCATCCCCAATGGGCAGGAAAAAAGGTCATCCGCGTCATCCTTGATTCTCACCTTCGCTTTCCGCTCCGCGCCCGGATCTTGTCCTCTCTCTCCGAAGGAGGTATCATCGTCTTTACGGCCGGGCGAGCCCCGTCTCGAAAACGGGACCTTCTCGAAAAACGAGGGGTAGAGGTCGTCGAAATCCCCGGCACCTCGCGGCCGGTCAACGTCTCCGCGGTTCTCACGCATCTGGGCGGGCGCGGGATCACCAGCCTGCTCGTCGAAGGAGGAAGCCGCTTGCTGACGACAATGATCGAGGGCCGGCTTGCCGACAAACTCTTCCTGACCTTATCTCCGCGACTCATCGGCGGTACCGCCGCGCCCTCCCTTCTCGAAGGAGCGGGCGTCCGGCGGGTGCAGGACTCCTGGGCGATCCGCCAGGTTTCCACGTTCACGATCGGAAACGATATCGTCATCGAAGGATACCTATGATGTTCACAGGAATCATTCATCATCAAGGGTTTTTTAAGGGTTATCGATCAAGCAAAAAGGATATTGCCATAGAGGTATCGCCATCTTTTCCCTCCCTGGAAGAGGGGGAGAGTGTCGCGGTCGAAGGAGTGTGTTTGAGCCTCCTCCGGCGCGAGGCGAACACCCTCTTTTTCAATCTCTCTCAGGAAACCGTCGCCAGGACAAACCTTAGTTTGCTCAGGAGCGGCGAGAAGCTGAATCTGGAGCTGCCGCTGACGCTCCAGTCGCCGCTCAGCGGGCACCTGGTCAGCGGGCATATCGATGGTCTGGGCAAAGTGCTTCGGATCGTAGAAAAAGCTCCCGGTCGCCGTCTCACCATTTCCTTCCCCCGCAACCTCCGGCCTTTTCTCGTTCCCCAGGGATCGGTGGCAGTGAACGGTGTCAGTCTGACGGTCGCCGGGCTCAGGACGTCCTCCTTCGACGTCGAACTTATTCCCCTCACTCTCGCCAAGTCGAACCTCAAGGACCTGCGGCCAGGCCGGATGCTGAACCTGGAGTGTGACATTATCGGCAAATACGTGTATAATTGGACATTGCGAGGAAAAAGCCGGGCCTAAGAAAACGGCCCTTTGACAACGAACCGAAAGAAGAATCTAAAGGTCGACCCGATGGAAAAGGAGTCTTCTATCGTCATGGTGGAACGGGCATTGGAGGAGATCTCCGCGGGACGGCTGATCATCATCATCGACGATGAGGATCGGGAGAACGAAGGTGACCTGATGGTCGCCGCCGAAAAGGCCACCCCGGAGATCATCAACTTCATGAGCCGCTTCGGACGCGGCCTCGTCTGCCTTCCTCTGACAAAAGACAGGCTCATCGAGCTTCAACTCCCGCTGATGGTGCGGGAGAACACCTCCCGCTTCGAGACCGCCTTCACTGTTTCCATCGATGCCAAGGACGGCATCACCACCGGGATCTCGGCTTTCGACCGGGCCAGGACTATCCAGGCCGCCATCGACCCCAAGACAGCACCGTCCGACCTGGTCCGTCCGGGACACATCTTTCCCCTCGAAGCCAAGACGGGCGGTGTCCTGTCCAGAGCGGGTCAGACCGAGGCGGCCGTCGACCTGACCAGGTTGGCCGGGCTGAAGCCGGCCGGCGTCATCTGCGAGATCATGAACGAGGACGGAACCATGGCCCGGATGCCTCAACTCGAGGCCTTCAGCCGGGAGCACGGCATTCCCATCCTAACGATCGCCGACCTCATCCAGCACCGGATGCGGACCGAGAGCCTGGTCCAGAAGATCGATGAAGCCGACCTTCCCACCCGGCATGGGCACTTCCGGATCCACATCTTCGAGGACATGATCCATCACGAAAATCATGTCGCCCTGCTCAAAGGGAAAATCGAGGCGAACAAACCCATCTTGGTCCGGGCGCACTCCCAGTGCTTGACGGGGGACACCTTCGGCTCCAGCCGCTGCGATTGCGGACAGCAGCTCCAACGGGCCATGGAGATCATCGAGAAAGAAGGCCAGGGGATCGTTCTGTACATCCTCAATCAAGAAGGCCGGGGGATCGGTCTGACCAACAAGATCAAAGCTTATGCGATCCAGGACCAGGGTGCGGATACGGTCGAGGCCAACCGTCAGCTCGGCTTCAAACCGGACCAGCGGGATTATGGGATCGGAGCCCAGATCCTGGTCGCCCTGGGAGTGAAGAAGATCAGGCTGATGACCAATAATCCCCGCAAGTTCATCGGGCTGGCCGGCTATGGGCTCGAGATCGTCGACCGGGTGCCGATCGAAATCCCTCCCAACAGAGCTAACCTCAAGTATCTGAAGACGAAAAAAGAGAAACTGGGCCATATTCTCGATATGGTTTGAGTTCATCGGATATCGGTTCGGCGGACATGACGCTCGAGGATTTTACGGAACAATTCTCCTCTCTCCTTCCCCAGGAAAAGATCAAATTTCTCTACACCCACATTGAAACCCTGTCCAGGGAAGAGAGGATCATGTTTCTTCTCTCCGTGCTTAGAGAAAAAGAAGCTTCCCCCTTGGTCAAAGCGACGGCCCTCAAGTTCCTGAGGGAGACGTCCTTCCAGGAGTCCGAAGTCTACAAGAGCTTTATCGAGGACGACTTCCGGGCGCTCGCCAATGCGGCCAAGCG
The DNA here is from genome assembly GCA_049287565.1 of Candidatus Aminicenantales bacterium. Taxonomy (GTDB): domain Bacteria; phylum Acidobacteriota; class Aminicenantia; order Aminicenantales; family UBA8522; genus UBA8522. The sequence goes on along the minus strand of JBAQGA010000174.1, from coordinate 27,979 downwards.
CGCCCTCAAAGAGTTTGAAGAAAAAGACAAAAAGGACGAATATTATGCCGCTGCCGTCCTCCGGAAACTGAATTCCCAGGCCGACAAAGACAAGCGCCTCAAGATCCTGAAAGCCATCGCCAGGCTCAAGGCTCCCTGGGTGCTCAAGGTCCTGCTGGAAGGCCTCTCCGACCATTGCGAATCCAACCGTGATTTCCTGATCAATGAACTCAGCGAGAGAGAGATCTGGAACTTTTCCCCTGTCTATGAAAAATTGTCCCAGCCTCCCTGGTACATGAAAAGCGCTGTGCTCAAGGTTCTCGGCCTGAGGAAAGACGGCGCCGCGATTCCGGCCATTCGCACGGTCCTGTCCGATCCCAACGTCGATGTCAGGAAGAGCGCCGCGGACGCCCTCGGAGAGATCGGCGGAAAAGAGGCTCTAACATTCCTCATCGAGCTCACCAAGGACCCGAGCACCTACGTTCGACAAGCGGCCGTCGCATCTCTCCGGAAGATCAGCAGCGTGCGCTTCAGCGGCTGACGGCTCCCTCCTTCTCACGAGATCTGCGGGATTCAAGGACGAAGGTCACAGGCCCTTCGTTGTTGATGTGGACGTTCATCTCGGCTTGAAAAATCCCCGTTTCCAGGCGGAATCCTTTCTGTCTGATCCGACCGATCAGGACTTCGAAGAGGGACGCCGCAACGCTTGGCTCCTCGGCCCCGTCGAAGCTCGGCCGTCTTCCCTTTCTTGTCGAACCTGCCAGGGTGAACTGGGAGACGGCCAAAACCTCTCCCCCGACCTCGGCCAGGGAAAGGTTCATCCGGCCTTCACTGTCGGGGAAAATACGGAGTTCCGTCGCCTTCCCGGCCAAGAACTCGGCGTCCTCCCGGGTGTCGCCTTTTTCGACCCCCACAAGAAGGCAGATCCCCCTGCCGATCCTTCCGGCGGTCCGTCCTCTCACCTCCACCCAAGCCTCCTTCACCCTTTGTAAAACGATTATCATCAATTACTTACCTTTTCATCCGTTGACTTTGAAGGCCGCATACTCTATCATATGAATTCAAAAAAGGAGTCGAATATGGCTAAGCACCGGTCCGTGATTCGCCAGCACCGCCGCAGCATCCGGAGGAACATCGTCAACAAGAAGAACAAGTCCGTCCTCCGCAGCCAAGTCAAAAACCTCCGGGAAGCTATCCAACAGAACGATAAGGAAACCGCCCAGAAGCTTGTTTCCTCGACGATCTCCCTGATCGACAAATCCGTCAAAAAGGGCGCCATCCACAAGAACAAAGGCGCCCGTTTCAAATCCCGTCTCACCCGGAAGGTGGGACTGATCAATCCCTCCCCTTCCAGTTAGCCAGCCGCTCTTTCCGGCCCTGATTCTGCCGGCCGAAGTATTCGATGACGAACGTCTCGATCAGGACCTGTGCGGAAGCATCGGACGTCTTGATCAAAAGATCGATCTTCTCCAGTTCCCGGATGGCCCAGTTCAGTTCCTCGAGCGGGAGGCTGTCGACAAGAAAAAAAATGGCCCTGAATTCATCCGCATAAAGCTTGACGAAGGTCTCCTTGATCTGCGGTTTCAGGAAAGAGAAGATCTCTTTCCGGTCCCGGCCTTCCCTGAGCCAGAGCCTGGCCAGCAGGATGTCACGGAAGAAATTGGCCAAGACGCGGAGGACGTTCTCGGGCTTTTCCCCCTCTTGAAAAGCCCGGTTCAGGGTCACCAATGATTGTCTCGAGTCCCCCTTTTTCAGGGCATCCGTGAGGTCCCATTCGACATACGACCTCGTCCAGTCACAAACCTGATGGACATCGTCAAGATCGACCATCTTCCGCTCGGCCGTGTAGACGGCCAGCTTCTCCAGTTCCTGGTCGATCCGGCGGAGATCGTTCCCGACGATCTCCTCCAGGCGGCTTAAGGCAGCGGGAGCGGCCGACTTCCCCAAGGCGGCCAGCCGCTTGGCCATCCAGTCATGAAGGATGTCCTGCTTCAAAGGTGTCAGCTTCCGGCTGCGGACTTTCGATGGGGGCAGGGAGACGAAAAACCTGACCAGCGGGTGGGTCTTCTTGACCCGGCCGGCTATCACCACGACCAGGACCGTTCTCGAGGCCGGCGACCGAAAGTATTCGCGGATGATCTTTTCATCAAGAGAAGAGAACTTCCGGGATCCCTCCCCGCGCTCCTTGGTGTTCTTGCGTTCCCCGTTAGCTTCCAAAGCTCTGACGACGACGATGCGCCAGGGAGTGAAGAAAAACGGTGCGGTTCTGGCCGTGTCGATGACATCCGCCCAGCGCATCCCGGCCAGATCGAACCTCTCGATGTTGAAACCCTGCGCATCCGGTGTGATCAAGGCCTGCTTGAGTCGGCGGATGAACAGCTCGGCCAGATACTCTTCTTCCCCGTAAAAAAAATAGCAGGAGGCCAGGCGGTCTTCCCTGATCTCGACGGCCAGCGGGTCGAAGGCCCTCATTCAAAATCCCTCGAGCAGAGTGCTGACCAGGCTGCTGGCGAACTTCTCCGCCACCTTGCTGATCGCCTGGCTTTCCCAGGTTTCAAAACTGGTCCCCTGGGGCACCTCGTACTCCTCCTGATAAACAAAGGAGGGATTGGAAAAGATGACCTTCTGGTTGGTCAGATCGCGGAGGACGATCTTGGCCACCACCGTGATCGTATAGCGGTCGGCCGTACTCTGGTCGGTGAAGGCGATCGGAATGACATTGAAAGCATTGATCTCGCCGACCAGGAGAGCGTCGGCGCCGCCCGAGTCGCTGGTCACTTCCACTTTGCCGCGGTTGAGGAGCTCGTCGATGACACTCCGAGTCAGGGTCACATCCAGGTCGAAGCGGGTGGTCATGTTCTTGAACATGGGGACCTCGACCCGTTTGATGTGCCGGGGAAGTGAGCTGCCCGTTCCCCGCAGATAGTAGCCGCAGTGAATGAGGCCCAGACAGGCGAGTGCCAAACCGAGAATTTTCTTCGTTTCCATCTCGCTCACACGACGATATTGACCAGCTTGTTCTCGATGCAGATGACCTTTCGGATCGTCCGTCCGGCGATCGTCGCCCGGATGCGGTCGAGCGCCAAGGCGCGCTCTTTCATTTCGTTCTCGCCGACGTCGGGATCGGCCTCGAACTTGTCCCGGAGCTTGCCGTTGACCTGGACGACGACGGTGACCTTCTCCTTTCTGGCCAGCTCTGGATCGAAGTCCGGCCAGGGAGAGCGGGCCAGAAGCCCGCGGTGGCCCGTTCTCTCCCACAACTCCTCCGAGAGATGGGGCGTGAAGGGCGAGAGAAGGATGATCAGGCTTTCCAAGGCCAGCAGCATCACTCCCCTTCCCGCGTCGCTTTGCCGGAGGGTATCTTTCTCCTTTTTGGCCAGATTACACAGTTCCATGATCGAGCTGATGGCCGTGTTGAGGTGAAACCGTTTCCCGATGTCCTCGGTCACTCTGCGGATCGTCTGGTGCGTTTTCCTGAGCAGGGTCATTCCGTCCGTCCGCTCAAGGCTCTTAAGAGATATCGCCTCGCTCCCGAACAGGTCCTTGTTCTCCTCGACGATGGCCCAGACCCGGTTGAGGAACCGGAAAGGCCCCTCGATCCCGTCTTCGGCCCAGGCGAATTCTTTCTCCGGAGGCGAGGCGAAAAGAATAAACAGGCGCAAGGAATCGGCGCCGTACTTCTGAACGATTTCGTCGGGGTCGACCACATTCCCCCTCGACTTAGACATGACCGCGCCGTCCTTGGTGACCATGCCCTGGGCCAGGTAATGGGGGAAGGGTTCGTCGACCGACGAACAGCCCAGGTCTCTGAGAACCTTGGTGAAAAACCGCGCATAGATGAGATGGAGGATGGCGTGTTCCACCCCGCCGATGTAGAGGTCGACGGGAAGCCAGTAGGCGGCGCTGGCGGGATCAAAAGGACCATCCTGTTTATGGGGTGAGAGGTAGCGGAAGAAGTACCAGGAAGAATCAAAGAAGGTGTCCATGGTGTCCGTCTCGCGCCGCGCCGGGCCGCCGCATTTCGGACAGGTTGTGTTGACGAAATGAGAGGCCCGTTCCAAAGGAGAGCCTTCCTCCCCCGTCAATTTCACATCGTAAGGCAATTCCACGGGGAGGTCTTCATAAGGGACACCGACCGTCCCGCATGTCTGGCAATAGACGATGGGAATGGGAGTGCCCCAGTACCGCTGGCGGGAGATCCCCCAATCGCGCAGCCTGTAGGTGAGGCTCTTGCGCCCGAACCCGCGGTCCTGGGCGAGCCCCGCCATTTTCTCCATGGCCTCCCGGGAACTCAAGCCCGAGAAGGCGCCGGAGTTGACGAGTCTCCCGTATTCTTCGGATGCTCCCTCCAGGGGCTCTTCGAAACCGGGCTTGCCGGCGGGCAAGACGACGGTCCGGACGGGCAAATCGTATTTCCGGGCGAACTCGAAGTCGCGCTGGTCGTGGGCGGGCACGGCCATGACGGCCCCCGTCCCGTAGTCCATCAGCACATAGTTGGCGATCCAGATGGGAATCTCTTCCCCGGAGAAGGGGTTGATCGCTTTCCTGCCCGTGTCGATCCCTTCCTTTTCGGCGTCCGCCTCCTCCTTCCTCATCCGGGCATCCCGGACGGCCCGCACTATTTCCTGGCGCCGTCGTTCTTTTTCCGGCGATCCGGCCAGAAGGTCCCGGCTGAGCGGATGCTCCGGCGAGAGAAGCATGAAGGTGGCGCCGAAGATCGTGTCGATCCGGGTGGTGAAGACCTCGATCCTCTGAGAATCGCCCTTCAAGGCAAAGAAAATATGGGCTCCTTCGCTCTCCCCGATCCAGTTCCTTTGCATCAGGAGGACGTGCTCGGGCCATTTCTCGAGCCGACCGTGGCCCTCGAGCAGTTCCTTGGCGTAGGCCGTGATCCTCAGGAACCAGTGGTCCATCTCCTTCTGTTCGACGCCGGAATCGCAGCGCCAGCAGACCCCGCCGGCCGCCTGCTCATTGGCCAGGACCGTCCGGCACTGCGGGCACCAGTTGACCCAGCTCTTTTTGCGGTAGGCCAGCCCGCGGTCGAACATTTTCAAGAAGATCCATTGGTTCCATCTGTAATATTCCGGAAGACAGGTGTTGACCTCGCGCGACCAGTCGTAGCCAAATCCCAGCCGGTGGAGCTGCTTCTTCATGTGGGCGATATTGTCGAGGGTCCATTTCTGGGGGTGGATGCCGTGCTTGATGGCCGCGTTCTCGGCCGGCATGCCCAGAGCGTCCCAGCCGATGGGATGGAGGACGTTGAACCCCTTCATCAGCTTGAACCGGGAGATGACGTCCCCGATGGAATAGTTCCGGACATGACCCATATGGATCCGGCCGGAGGGATATGGGTACATCTCCAGACAATAAAACTCGGTCTTAGCGGGGTCGTCGCCCGCCGCAAAGACCTTCTCCTGCGCCCAGATCTCCTGCCACTTCTCCTCGATCTCCTGGAATGGATATACGTCTTTCATCTCAGTCCGTCCCGGTCAAGTTAAACCCTTGATTATCTTGGGATTTTGTACCGAACAATATTAGATGCATCCTCCGCCAAATGTCAAGGAAAGGCTCGGGCTTGGGATTCGTCAGCCCGTTCGTTTCCCCAGCGAGGAACCTCACTCCAAACTCCTCCTTCGCTCTTCTCTCCTGCGGAGAGAAACCCTGCCCGCTCAGTCGTCGATGGACTTCCTTACCCAAGCCCTCGCCTCGGTCGCAGTTGGTGATTCATCAGCTCGCTCGTTTCCCAAGCGAGGAAACTGTCATTGTGAGCGAAGCGAAGCAATCCCATGGGATCGCCACGTCACTGCGTTCCTCGCGACGCCCGCTCGCCTCCGACCTTTTCCCGGAACGGCGACCTTTTTCAGGCCCCTCCTGATTGGCCAGGAGGGGAAGGGGAGGTTAATGAAGTTCAAACAGAGTCTTGGAGGCGTTTCGGATTGACTTGTTCGCCTATACCCCTCGCCTCGGCTAAATAAGGTGCCCGCTCCTCATTTCTGCTATAATTGCCCGCATCGGGCGATGATCAAGGGTATCGTGCAGCTTTACCGCCGCGCCTACAGCGGCCCGGGAAAATCCGGACAGGCTCAAAAACTTGGGAAATCCGGTCTCAGCTTCGCTTAAGAACCCCCAAGGACAGTGATCCCCGGGGCGATTTCTTGATTTTCTGCGGCAAAAGGGATAAAACCTCATTCCGATGGGCATCCTTGAAGTCAAGAGTTTACACGCCGGGTACGGGGGCGGCGATGTCATCCGGAACATCGACCTCCGCCTCGAGAAGGGAGAATTCGCCTGTATCCTCGGCCCCAACGGCTCCGGCAAGAGTACTCTCATCAAGGCACTGCAAGGACTTCTGAAAGATGTCTCCGGGGAGGTCACGATTGACGGCACAGACCTCTTTCGCTTGGCGCGGCGGGAAGTCTCGCGGAAGATCGCGTTCGTCCCCCAGATCGTCGATCTGACCTTCGAGTTCAGCGTGTTCGAGCTCGTGTCCATGGGCCGGTATGTCCACCAGAGCAGGCTCACCGGCCTTTCGTCATCGGACCGGCGCCTCATCAAGGACGTCCTGGAGATGGTCGAGATCGCCCCGCTTCAGGACAAGAAGGTGGCCCACCTGAGCGGTGGTGAGCGTCAGCGGGTCCTGATCGCCCGGGCTCTGGCCCAGGACACCCCGCTCCTTTTCCTGGACGAGCCCAGCTCCCACCTCGACCTCAACTACGGCCTCGAAATCTTCGCCATTCTGGCGAAGCTCCAAAAGGAACAAGGAAAAACGATCCTCTCGACCGAACACAATATCAACCTCGCCATCCCTTACGCCGGGAAGATCATCTTCCTCAAGAGGGGACAGGTTCTGGCCCAAGGGCCTCCCGCCGAGATGATCACCCGGGATAAGATCAAAGACGTTTTTCAGGCCGATGTGGATATCCGCGAGAACCGGTATTCGCAGCTTCCCGAGATCTCTTTGATCCCCAAGCATTCCCCGAAGCCGCAGGTGCAGAGATGATCTCTTTCCTTATTCTTTCGCTCTGGGCGGCCGTTGTGGTTCCCCAGGAAAGCATCATCTACGATGACCTCGATAGACCATTTACCCTGACCGCAGCACCGCCGCAGCGAATCGTCTCGCTGGCCCCGAACATCACCGAGATCCTCTTTGCTCTCGGCCTGGGAGGCCGGGTCGTCGGGGTGACGCGCTTCTGTGACTTTCCGGCGGAAGCGCTCCAAAAAGAAAAGATCGGCGGGATGGTGGATCTCAACCTCGAGAAGATCGAGGCCCTCCATCCCGACTTGATAGTCGCCTTCCGGGGAAATCCGCTGGGATTGCTCAACAAGCTCCGCCGTCTCCATTTCCCGGTTTTTGTCCTGGACCTGGGAAATTCCGTGGACGGGTTGTTCCGGACGATCGCTAAGATCGGCCGGGTGACAAGAGCGGAAAAGCCGGCGGAAGTCCTGGTCGACAGCCTCAAGAACAGGTATCGGGAGATCCGTCTGCTCCTCCGGGACATCTCGAGAAAGCCCAAGGTTTTTCTCTCCGTCTACGGCCAAGGGCTCTGGACCTGCGGCGAAGGTAGCTACCTCAACGACCTGCTGGACCAGGCCGGAGGGATAAACATCTCCGGAACGATCAAGCGGCGCTGGCTGCAGCTCAATCGCGAACAGTTCATCCACGAAAACCCGGACGTCATCATCATCATGGCCAAGGATGAGGTCCGTTTCTCCGAGTCCAGAGAATCGTTCCGAGCCGACCCGCGCCTGAAGGACGTCCGGGCGGTCAAAGAAAACGCCATCCACTGGCTGGACGAGAATATCGCCGGCCGCTTCGGGCCGCGGCTCATCGACGCCCTGGACGCGGTTGCCCGTATTCTTCATCCTGTGATATTCGAGGCCCGCGGATGAAGCCCGATAGGAAAAGGATCGCCTTTTCGATCGCCCTGCTCCTTATCCTGATCGCCGCGCTCTGGCTGTCCTTGATGATCGGGGCTGTTCACACCAGCCCCGCCGACCTCTTGAATTTCCTCTTCCACGGGAACCAGACCTTCCGGACGATCTTCCTCGACCTGCGTCTCTGCCGGGCGCTCCTGGCCTTTCTCGTCGGGGCCAGCCTTTCCCTTTCCGGCGCCGTCCTCCAGGGCTACTTCCAGAATCCCATGGCGGACCCGTTCGTCGTCGGTGTCTCCTCGGGAGCTTCGTTCGGCGCCGTCCTCTGCCTGTTCCTCGGTCTGGGAACGACTGTCCTCGGCTTCCCCCTGGGGTCTCTTTTCGCTTTCGGGGGTGGATTCGCCATCGTTTCCCTGGTCTACCTTCTCTCCCGAACCAAGACGATCTTCAAAGTCGAGACGCTGCTCCTGACCGGCATTGCCGCCGGAGCCGTCGCTTCCTCGCTGACCTCGTTTCTGCTCTTCCTGAGGTCCGACTCCTTCGAGCAGGCCGTCTTCTGGCTGCTCGGGAGCTTCACCCTGGCCGACTGGCGGCAGGTCGGCACGGTCGCCCCCTATCTTTCCGTTTGCTTTCTCATCACCCAGTGGCTGGCCAAGGACATGAACCTCCTCGTCCTCGGGGACGAAGTGGCCCAATCCCTGGGGAGTCCGGTCGCCCGGGTTCGCAAGATATTTCTGGCCGTTTCCACGCTTCTTGCCGCCGTCTCCGTCTCAGTGAGCGGAATTATCGGGTTCGTCGGCCTGATCGTCCCCCACTGGGTCAGAATCATCAATGGTCCCGACCATCGCTATCTTTTCGGCCTATCCGCGCTCACCGGCGGAACATTCCTCGTCCTCTGTGATCTTCTGGCCAGAACCGTTCTTTCTCCCACCGAACTTCCCATCGGCATCATCACCGCCCTTTTCGGCGCCCCCTTCTTCATCTACCTCCTGCATAAAAGAAGATAAGGCATCATAAAAAGTGCCTTTCTTGTGGAAGCGTCTAAGTGATGAATAACTTGGGAATGGAAAAACGCTGAGGGAACGGCGTTAAAAACCTGAGCGGGAGCGCTGACATTCCCAAGTTGTCTATTATGTTCATCACATAAAGATGCTTACCTTTTTTGTCCTTGGCTTGCCGCATCTGAGGGAGACGTGATAAAATACCTGGGTTTCATGGACTTTTTCTTTATCCGGGACCACCGCGAAAAATATCGTTTTTTTTCCTCCGAGCCGGAAAAGGACATCTCCATCCCCGTCTCGCGCTCTAAAAGAGCCTGGGAGCTGGCCCAGAAGAAACTCACCCTCCTTCCCCAAAGAAGCCTCCGCCAGGAGCAGGCCTTCATCCGTATCCTGAAAATCGAAGACGAGGCTGTCTCCATCCACCACTCCGGCCTCAGGTCCGAGAAGCGCATCCGGCTGCGCTTTTCATTGTTTCTATACAAACAAAGGTCAAAACACGTTTTGATTCTCATCGGAGAGACTTTGCTCCTGCCGCTGAGCGGGCTGGCCGCGCTTCTCCCCGGCCCCAACGTCGCCTTCGCCGCCCTGGCCCTGCTGATGATCACCCACTGGCAGGCCCTGAGGGGGATCAACCGGCTGGCCAGAAAGAAACACGAGTTCCCCGTCGCCTCCCTTTTCGCGGACTGGGAGGAGGCTGTGAGCCTGTCTCAGGAGGGCCGCTACGCCGAGATCCTCCAGGGAATCGAGAAGGAACACGCTCTATCGGGCCTGCGCAGGATCCTCTGGAAATAGGGACAAATTGACAAAAGGGCGGTTTTATTCTATTTTGGGGCTAATATGCCGTTAACCCTCAATCAGTTCCTGCTCCTCGTCCTCACCTTCACGGCCGTCGTGGTGGCCGTTCTTCTCGCCCGCTTCCTCTCCCAGCTCCGGCGCACGGCCGCGGAGGGGGAAAAGACCATGGTCGAGGTCCGCAAACTGGTCGAGAACCTGAACGAGCTCAATGGATTGATCAAGGAAAGAGTCGTTGAGCTGGGCGATGTCATGGACGCCTCCAGGAGGACGGCCTCGCAGCTGGCCGAAGCCTCCTTCCTCCTGACCACCCGGGTTCTGGCTCCCGGTTCGCGCTACTGGCGTCTGCTCTTTCCTATCGCCGCATTTCTCTGGAAAAAATTCAAGAAAAGAAAGGAGAAGAAAAATGGCTGATAACAAAGGCTCGAGCGCCACGGAAGTCGCCGTCTCCTTCTTGATCGGCGCCGCAACCGGCTTTGTCCTTGGAATCCTCTTCGCTCCCGCCAGCGGTAAAGAGACCCGGCAGAAGATCAAAACCGAGGCCTCCAAGACGGGAGAGAAAGCTAAGGAAAACTATGAAAAGATCAGCAAAGAGGCCGAAAAGGGCGTCCAGGTTGTGAAAGAGAAAGCCCAGGAGGGGATCGAGGCCATCAAGGACTTCCTCGAGAAAAAGAAGGAGGAATACGCCAAGAAGCCGGCCAAGGGTTATGCCGAAGGGGAGATCAAGGAATAACGAAAGTCGTAAGACGGACAATTCCTCCGGCCGTTTGAACTTGGTCCTCAACGAGCCGCCATTCCGGCCGATGAAGAAGGGACGCAAACCCAATTTCGAGACCTCCTCCGGCATCGAGGTCAAGACGGTTTACGGGCTTCCCGACGTAGACCGGTTCGATCCGAAAAGGGACCTCGGGAATCCCGGTGAGTTTCCGTTCACCCGCGGTATCTATCCGACGATGTACCGCGGCCGCCTCTGGACGATGCGGCAGTACGCCGGGTTCGGCACGGCGGAGGAGTCCAACCGGCGCTACCGTTATCTTCTTTCCCAGGGACAGACCGGCCTGAGCGTCGCTCTCGACCTTCCCACACAGCTCGGCCTGGATTCCGACCACCCCCAGGCGCAGGGAGAAGTGGGCAAGGTGGGAGTCGCCATTGACTGCCTGGACGACATGGAAACCCTCTTCCGGAGGATCCCCCTCGACAGGGTCAGCGTCTCGATGACCATCAACGCCACGGCGGCGGTTCTCCTGGCTATGTACCTGGCCGTCGCTTCCCGGCGGCGCATCCCCTGGTCGAGTCTGAGCGGCACCATCCAGAACGACCTTCTGAAAGAATATATCGCCAGGGGGACTTATATCTATCCTCCCCCGGCCTCCCTCCGGATCATCATCGACATCCTGACCTTCTGCCGGAAGAACGTCCCCCGCTGGAACACCATGAGCATCAGCGGCTACCACATCCGCGAGGCCGGGGCCACTGCGGTCCAAGAGCTGGCCTTCACTTTCGCCGACGCCATCGCCTACGTCGAGGCGGCCGTTCGTGCGGGCCTCAAAGTGGACTCCTTCGCACCCCGTCTTTCATTTTTCCTAGCCGCCCACAATCAGTTTTTCGAGGAGATCGCCAAGTTCCGGGCGGCCCGCCGCATCTGGGCCAAGCTGATGAAGGAAAGGTTCAAGGCGAAAAGCCCTCTCTCCTGGGCCTTCCGCTTTCATACCCAGACGAGCGGAGTGACGCTCACCGCCCAGGAACCCGAGAACAACGTCATCCGGGTGACCCTGCAAGCGCTGGCGGCCGTGCTCGGCGGCACGCAGTCGCTCCACACCAACTCCCGGGACGAAGCCATCGCCCTGCCTTCCAAGGAATCGGCGCGCATCGCCCTTCGCACCCAGCAGATCATCGCCCACGAGAGCGGCGCGGCGGACACGGCGGACCCGCTCGGCGGCTCCTACTTCCTGGAGACTCTGACCGACTCCATTGAGGAGAGGGTCTGGGCTTACCTGCGCAAGATCGACGACATGGGCGGGATTCTCCGGGCCATCGAGGCCGGCTACGTCCAGCAGGAGATCCAGGGAAGTGCTTTCCGTTACCAGAACCGCATAGAGAGCAAAGAGCAGATCATTGTCGGCTTGAACGAATATGCCGATAGCCGGGAAAAGATCAGGTTCCGGCTCCATTCGCCGGCCCGCAGGATCGAGAAGGTCCAGGTCGAGAAACTCCGCCGTCTCAGGAAGGCCCGCTCCGGCCGAGGCGTCCGGAGTAGCCTCGAGGCCCTGCGGCAAGCGGCCGGGTCAGGCCGCAACCTCATGCCCTTCCTGATCGCTGCGGTCAGGGCGACGGCCACGCTGGGTGAGATCTCCGATGTGCTGAGAGACGTCTATGGTATCTATCAGGAATCCGTCACCATCTGAGATCCGATGGCTTGCCGCCCGTTTCTCTTTCTGGCAGTCTCTCTGGCTTCAGGCATTCTCCTGGGCTCCCGGCTCGCCCCGGCCGTCGCCGTCATCGGATTCCTGAGTTGTCTCGGCGCAGCCTGGCCGGCCTACTTCCTGAAGAAGAACACTCTTTCCCTTGGCCTGGCTCTCCTGGCAACGATTTTTCTCGGCGCGAGCGTCTATGTCCAGGCCGACAACGCCTACGAACGAAACCCTGTTGGGAAACTGGACTTTTCCGGATATTCGGATTTCTGCGGCCGTCTGTACAGATCGCCGTCCTTCGGCATCGGGCGGACCACCCTTTTTCTCAGGACAGAAAAAGCATCCTTCCAAGGAAGGGAAGTCAAAGCCCGGGGAAATCTCCGGGTCACCGTCCTTCATCCCTCGGCCTATCCATCGCCGCTGGAGCTCAAAACCGGAGACCGGGTCAAGGTCTCAGCCCAACTGCTATCCACCCATAACTTCCGCAATTTCGGAGGATCGCGGATGGCCGACCTCCGGAAAATGCAGAGAATCCACTCCCAGGCCGTGGCCAAGAGCGCCCTTCTCGTCGAAAAAGAGCCGCGGTCGGGCCGGGCTTCGCTGCCGCGTCTTATCTCTTCGCTCCGCCGTGCTTTCGAACGGCAGATCGAAGACCATTTCTCTTCGGACGACCGGACCGCCCTGTCCAGGCAGGGCGCTCTGCTCGAAGCCCTTCTCCTCGGAGAGCGCGGGCGGATGGATGAAGCGACGACCTCCGGCCTTCAGAGGTCCGGACTGTATCATCTGGTCGCCATTTCCGGGGCTCACATCGGCATCATCTCCTTCTTGATTTTGGCGATCCTTAAAATCGTCCGCCTCCCCAGACGGCCTTCCTATGCCGTTCTGATCGTTCTCTTGTTCTTTTACGCCTTGATGGTGGAAGGTCGGGCCTCCGTTATGCGGGCCACGATCATGGCCTTGTTATATCTCTCGGGCAAACTTCTCTGGGAGCAGACCCGTCTTCTCAACACCGTCTCATTCAGCGCCTTTGTCCTTCTCCTGCTCAATCCGTTCTCTCTCTTCGACCCGGGATTCGAGATGACCTATGCCGCCACACTCTCCATCATCCTTTTCTATCCCAAGGTATCGAAATTCTTGTCCCGTCTCCCCTTGAAAATCGGGGAGTTTCTGGCGCTCTCCCTGACCGCTCAGCTGGGTATTCTCCCGCTCCTGGCCGGTCTCTTCAATCGGGTGACTTTTTCCGCGCTTCTTCTCAACATCCCGGCCATCCCCCTGGTCGGATTAATCATGGGGTCGGGATTCGTTTTCCTGGCACTCTCTCCGGCCAGCCCGGCCATGGCCGCCCTGCTCGCTCAGGGAATCAAATTCCTGATCAATGTTTTCCTCTGGATTTCCCGTCTATTCGACTCCATCCCGGTATTTTCCTACCGGATTCCCACTCCGCCGCCGGCCGTCGTCATCGGCTACTTTCTTTTCCTTCTTCTCCTTCTTCTTCGTCCCCGGTTCAGAGGCCAGAGGATCCTTAGCTTCAGCCTGTTCGCGGTCTTTATGGCTGCCCTTATCACCTACCCGTTCCCGCCGCGCTCCTCCCCTGCTCTCCGGGTGACCTTCCTCGACGTCGGCCAGGGCGATTCCATCCTTGTCGAATTCCCGGGCCGGAAAAAAATGCTAGTCGACGGCGGAGGAACCCCAAATTCGAGCTTCGACATCGGCGAGCAGGTCGTCTCGCCTTTTCTCTGGCGCCGCGGCATCAAGAAACTCGACTACGCCGTCCTGACCCACGCCCATCCCGATCATCTCAACGGCCTTGTCGCCGTGGCCAGGAACTTCCGCGTCGCCGAGTTCTGGGAAGCGTTCTCGCCGGACAAGAGCCCGGCCTACGAGGAGCTCAAAAGAAGTCTCTCCGAGCCGGCGCTCCAGAGACGGGTCTTCCGCGGATTCAAACTCCAGGAGGGCCCGGTGATAATCGAAGCCCTTCATCCCGAAGAATCCACCCCGTTCACAAGAAGGGTCGAAAATGACGATTCCCTGGTGTTGAGGTTGACCTCGGACGGAATCTCGATCCTCCTGGCCGCCGATATCGGCCGAGCTTCCGAAAAGGCCATCGTGGGCAACCGGATCATCGTTCGCTCGCAGGTTCTTAAATCGCCGCACCACGGCAGCCGCACCTCGAGCTCTGCGGCCTTCCTGGCCGCCGTCGAACCCCGGGTCGTGGTCATCTGCGCCGGTCGCGGCAATATCTATGGAGTCCCTCATCCGGAAATCCTGAAGCGATACGAAGCCGCCGGCATGCTCGTCCTGCGGACCGACCTGGATGGAGCCGTCGAGATCTCCGTTCAGGCTCCGGGCCTCCATATCCGCACGGCCGCTTCCGGGGCAAACCCGGATTGACAGTTCTGTGGCGATACGCTAGCATAGTCTCAGGATGTCGGCGAAGAGACTTCTGGCTCTCTCTTTCCTCATCACCCTGCTGGTTTCCTTGCTCTATCCTCAAACCCTGGCCGAGATCGCCAAGAAAGAACGGGAAAGACGGGCCAAGCTGAAGGGCCGGACGTCGGTGGTGGTGACCAACGCCGACCTGGCCAAGATGAAGAAAAAACCCGCTTTGGAGATCCCCCCGGCCCCGCCTGAGCTCCTGCCGGGAAATACGGAGGCGCCTGAAGCGCCGCCCTCAACCGCGGCCGAGCCTCAAGAGCCTCCGGCGACGACCGCCTTTCCTCCAGAGAGCAGCGCCCCTGCGGATCTCAAGACGCTTCAGGAAAGATGGGAGAAGGCCAAGGAATACGTAGAGCTGCTCACCCTGAAGATGAGCGCGCTCTGGCAGGAATTCTACGGCCTCGGGGACGCGGGCGCTAAAGAGGCCGTCCAACAGGCCATCGCGGAGACTTTCATCAAGCTGCAGAACGCCCAGGAAGAAGAAACCCAGGTTCGACTGGAACTGGAGAAATTCCTCCAACAGCAGAAAGCAGAATCCACCCCCCCGATCTGGATCCGCTAGGCTGGAAACGAACGGCCGGCCGTTCAGCGGAAGTAAATGAAAGCGACCTGGCAGCCGAGTTCCCGCTCGTCCTTATTCTGAGGAAAGACCTTCGAGGGGATGAACGTCTTGTCAACGCCGACGGAGAGAGAGAACTCGTCCTTGTCCCCGAGCATCTCCTTCTTGACACTGTAGCTCTTCTCGAAGGTGATCTCGACGGGGATGAATTCATCGAGGACCAGGTCGTTGATCTTGATGATGACCTTCTGGTCGGAGATGATATCCTTGTTCACCCCCCCGCGAATGAACAACAGCGCATCCCGGTGCGGGTTGTCGACGATGCACCTGGCTTCAGGGCCTGTCCAGCGCCATTTCTTGAGAGGGGCGTTGGGGTCGACCTCCTGGTCATACCAGCCGGTCTCATAGATGATCTCCGGCGTGTCGGGAGGAGGGGGGAAGACCTTCAGCCGGCTGGTCATGACTTCGCGCTTGGAATCTCCCGTCCGGTCATAGGGGTTGTAGAGGCCGACGCTCAGGCGGAGCTCCTCCTCCCCTTTGAACGAGGGATCGAACTCATCGATAAAGGAGGGGATGTAGATCCGCCGCTGGTACTTGTATTCCTGGCCCGGTTCCCACTTCGCGGTCGGCACGGGCGGAACATGGTCGTCCTGGAAGAGCAGGTTGTCGCCGTGCCAGAAATGGACATAGACGGTGTAGTCCTTGTTCACCGGCGGGAAATCGCCGCTGGTCTTCCAATCGTACTGGATATCGGTGATGGAATTGTCGGTGAGCGTCTTGTCGGAAAAATTGACGGTCAGTTCGACTCCCTTGACCTGAGTTTTCTTCTGGCAGGAAAGAGAGGTCAAGGCCACGAGCCCGATGACGAGCACGGCCGTCGCGATCCTCTTATTCATTATGTTCCTCCTCGTTTGGGATGACCATCATTATACTGAAACGGAGACGGCTTCTCAACACCGCATGACAGCCAAAGAGGGCGCTCCACCGTCCCTTTCATCCTTCAGGGCTTAAGAGACCTTTTATAGAGCCCGCTTCCCGGGCCGCCGCCGGTCGTCCTGAACAGGCCTCTTTCCTTGTTGGGTCCCCAGAGGCGACCGAGCGCCGCCACATAGACGATATCCGGATTCTGCGGATGGATGACGATCCGGCCGATGTGATGGCTGTCCCGGAGACCCATGTTTTTCCAGGTGAGGCCGGCGTCCTCGGATTTATAAATCCCGTCGCCCCACGACGAGCTCTGGCGATTGTTGGGCTCCCCCGTCCCCACCCAGACAATGTCGGGACTCGATGGGGCGATGGTCACATCGCCGATGGAGCTGGTAGCCTGGCCGTCGAAGACCGGCTCCCAGGTCACGCCGTTGTTGATCGTCTTCCAGAGTCCGCCCGAGGCGGTGGCCGCATAAATGATATCGGTATTGCCCTCGACGACGGCGAAATCGTCGATCCGGCCGCCCATGATGGCCGGCCCGATGCAGCGCCATTCCAATTCGTCGAGCAACTTCTCCGGGACGCTCAGGCGGGGCTGAGGATTGGCCTTTTTCTGCGCCCCGGCCAGGGAAAAAAAGACAGAACAGACGCCCAGGATGATCAACATTCGGGAAAAAGCGGCTTTTCTCACGAATACGCCTCCTCGAATAGGGGTGCGGGAGAGGTCATTCTTATCACAGCCCGAGGCCTCTTTCAACCGCCCCGCAACAAGAAATGGAACAAGAAATGGGGACGGTCTATTTTTTTCGAAAATCCCTGTCCCTTGATAAGAGAGGGTTAAAAAAATAGGCCCGTCCCCATTTCTTCAAGCAGCCTGGCGGCGGTTGCAAGACGCGGAGAGATTGATGTATAGTCCGGGGGAGATGGCGCCTCTGCTGCTCGTCTTTTCCCTTCTCTCCAGGCTGATATCACGGATCAAGAACTTTCTCTACGACCGCGGGATTTTCAAGGCCCGGCGGGCACCCCTGCCCGTCATCAGTGTGGGCAACATCTCGCTGGGCGGAACGGAGAAGACGCCCCTGGCGATGGAGCTCCTGGGGCGGCTTCTGGAGCAGGGCCGCCGGCCGGCCCTCGTCTCCCGCGGCTATAGAGGCCGTTGGGAAAAGGAGGGGGGCGTGCTTTCCGAGGGTCGCGGGCTTCTGGGAAGCTGGGAAGAAGGCGGAGATGAGCCGGCCCTCATCGCCCGTTCCTTTCCCGCTGCAGGCGTCTATGTCGGAAAAGACCGGCTGACCTCCTGCCGGAGGGCGGCCGCGGCCGGTTTTGATATCGCCGTCCTCGACGACGGATTCCAGCACCGCCGCCTCGCCAGGGATCTCGATATCGTGCTTTTTTCCTCCGCCGAGAGAATCGCCCTTCGCGAGCCCCGTTCGGCCCTGCGAGGAGCGGATATCCTGCTAATTAAGTCGGGAAAGAAACGGGACAAGATCGTCGCCGGATTAAAGGGTTTTCAGACGGGGACGATATTCTCTTATTCGGTCGTCCCTCGAGGCCTGACTGACCTCTGGACGGAGGAAGACGTGTCCCCGGACCAGCTGGCGAAGAAAAAGCTTCTGGCCTTCTGCGGGATCGCCCGCCCCTCCAGGTTTGTCGAGGAGCTCCGGAAGCTCGGGCTTGAGATCGCCGCCTTCCTCCCCTACCCGGATCACCATCCCTACCCCTTCCTATCACTGGAAAGGATCGTCAAGACGTACCGCCGGAGCGGCGCGGAAGCCCTGATTACGACCGCGAAGGACGGACTGAAGATCGCCGGCCGGCGAAAGGAGTTGGCTGACATTCCCACCTATGTGTTTCGGATCGGCCTGGCCCTGGAACCCGGATTCGACGACCTCCTGAAGAACTTCATAAAGCAGCATCCGGCAGCCCAATGACTACAAATCGTATAAAATTTATGGATATAATATATTTTGGGGTGTTGTGCATCCTCAGTCTTTTCTTCCGGTTTCTCCCCCGGCCCGCCTGCCTCTGGACCGGGCAGACGTTTGGAGAGCTAGTCTTCCAGCTCGACCGGAAGCACCGCCGGCTGGCCCTGGCCAACCTGGAAACTTCCTTCGGCCCGGCGGCCGGTCCGGCGGTGCGCCGCCGCCTCGCCCGGGACTCCTTCAGGCATTTCGGCCGGGTCACGGCCGACAACCTCAAGTGGGTCCACCTCCGGGCCGCCCGCAGGACCAAGCTCCTCAGGGTCGAAGGCGAGGAGCACATCCGCCGGGTGATCGGCGCCGGCCGGGGGGGCCTCATTTTCACCGCCCATTTCGGGAACTGGGAGGTGGCCGCGGAAGCGGTGGCGGCGCTGGCCCCGCTCAACGTCGTGGCCCGTCCTCTTGACAATCCTCTGGCCGAAGCCGAACTGGCCCGGTTCAGAAAGCGCCTGGGCGCCAAGATCATCTCCAAGTTCCAGGCCGCTAAACCCATCCTCCAGGCGCTCCGGCGGAACGAGCTCGTGGCCATCCTCATCGACCAGAACGTACTGCGCAGCCAGGCCGTTTTCGTCGACTTCTTCGGCCGCCCGGCGGCGACGACTCCCGGTCTGGCCTCATTTCATCTCCGGGCCCGTTCGCCCCTGATTCCGGTTTTCTGTCTGCCCGGGCCCCGCTTCACCTACCGGGTCAGGATCGGAGAGCCGCTGACGTTTGATCCAAGCGGTGACTTCGACCGGGATGTGTTGAAAATCACCCAGGCTTGCACTAAGATGATTGAGACCGAGATCCGAAAAAACCCGGGACTGTGGTTCTGGTTCCATAACCGTTGGAAAACCAGGCCGGAGGCGAAAGCGGATCAAGTCGGATCGAGCGCCGGGAACTTCGCTTCAAAAGGATGAACCCATGCGGGACAAACGCCGCTTCGACGAACTCAGGCCGCTGAGAATCCAGACCGACACCCTCGATTTCGCCGACGGCTCGGCGATGATCGAGGTCGGCAAGACAAAAGTCATCGCCGGGGCGACCATCGAGGACAAGGCCCCGCCATTCCTCAAGGGCCAGGGCGTCGGCTGGCTGACCGCCGAGTACGCCATGCTGCCCTGCTCAACCGAAAAACGGAGCCAGCGCGAAAGAACCCCGGGCAGGATTTCGGGACGGACCCAGGAGATCCAGCGGCTGATCGGCCGGTCTCTCCGGGCTGTGACCGACCTGGCCGCGCTGGGCGAGCGAACGATCATCATCGACTGCGACGTCATCCAGGCCGATGGAGGGACCCGGGTGGCCTCGGTCACCGCCGGCTGTGTGGCCGCGGCCCTGGCCATGAAAAAGCTCCTCGACCGGAACCTCATCGACAAGATGCCCCTCCGGCACCTGGTCGCCGGCATCAGCGTCGGCCTCGTCGCCGGCCGCGAGCTCCTCGACCTCGACTACGCCGAGGATTCCCAGGCCTCGACCGACATGAACGTGATCGAAACCGACGGCGGCCAGCTGGTGGAGGTCCAGGCCACGGCAGAAAAGGCGCCTTTCTCGAGGAAAGAACTGGCCTCCCTTCTCCGCCTGGCCGACAAAGGCATCCAGGAGATCATCCAGGCTCAAAAAACCGCCCTCAAGAAAAAAAGTCTGCTGTTCATGGCCTACGGACGATGAGGAGGGACGCATGAAGAGAATCCTGGTCACCGGCGGCGCCGGCTTCCTGGGCAGCCACCTCTGCGAACAGCTTCTGGGCGGGGGCGACGACGTCGTCTGCGTCGACAATTTCTTCAGCGGCAGCAAGGGCAACATCCGCCATCTGTTCTATCACCCCTTCTTCGAGCTCATCCGCCATGACGTCATCCACCCCCTCTTCGTCGAGGTCGACCAGATCTACCACCTGGCCTGCCCGGCCTCTCCCATCCACTACCAGCACAATCCGATCAAGACCGTCAAGACGAACGTCATGGGCACGATCAACATGCTCGGGCTGGCCAAGCGGATCAAGGCGCGGACCCTGCTCGCCTCCTCGTCCGAAGTCTACGGCGCCGCCCAGGTTCATCCGCAGTCCGAGGCTTACTGGGGCAACGTCAATCCCATCGGGCTCAGAAGCTGCTATGACGAGGGAAAGAGAGTGGCCGAAACCCTGATGATGGACTACCACCGGCAGAACAACGTCGATGTCCGGATCGTCCGCATTTTCAACACCTACGGCCCCCGGATGGCCGTCGACGACGGCCGGGTGGTCAGCAACCTCATCGTCCAGGCGCTCAAGGGCGAAGACCTGACGGTTTACGGGGACGGTTCCCAGACCCGTTCCTTCTGCTATGTCTCCGACCTCATCGATGCGCTCGTCCGGATGATGAACGCGGCGGACTTCACCGGTCCACTGAATATCGGCAACCCGGGCGAGTTCACTATCCTCGAGCTGGCCCAGAAGGTCCTCGAGCTCATCGGGAGCCGCTCCAGGATCGTCTTTCATCCTTTGCCCTCGGATGATCCGCCGCGCCGCTGCCCGGACATCTCCCAGGCCAAGTCCAAGCTCGGGTGGGAGCCGCGGGTGGACCTGAAGGAAGGCCTCCTCAAAACCATCGCCTATTTCCGGGAGAACCTGGGCCTCCGATGAAACTCTCGGTCATCGTGCCTGTTTACAACGAGCGGCAGACGATCGGGGAGATCATCCGCCGGGTCCAGGCCGTCGATCTCGGCCGGGAGAAGGAAATCATCGTCGTCGACGACGGCTCGACCGACGGGACCCGGGAGGCCCTGCAGTCCCTGGACCTCCCCGGGCTCAGGATCGTTCTCCACGAGAAAAACAAAGGCAAGGGGGCGGCGCTGCGCACCGGTTTCGACCGGGCCGAGGGCGACATCATCCTCATCCAGGACGCCGACCTGGAGTATGATCCGCGCGAGTATCCCGAACTCCTCGTGCCGATTTTGGACGGCCGGGCCGACGTGGTCTACGGCAGCCGCTTCCTGGGAGGGCCGCACCGGGTGCTCTACTTCTGGCATTATGTCGGGAACAGGTTCCTGACCACCTTTTCCAACATGCTCTCCAACCTCAACCTGACGGATATGGAAACCTGCTACAAGGTCTTCCGGCGCGATATCCTCAAAAAAATCAACCTGAAATCCCCCCGCTTCGGGTTCGAACCCGAGATCACGGTCAAGCTGGCCAAACTCCGCTGCCGCATCTACGAGGTGCCGATCTCATATTCCGGCCGGGATTACGCCGAAGGGAAGAAGATCGGCTGGAAGGACGGACTGGCGGCCCTCTTCCATCTCATCCGCTTCCGCTTCTTTGACTGACTTGACTTCATTCCCCTATAAATATAATATTTTCACTCTATTTAGCTGGATTGTGTCCCTGGGTATCATATCCGCTTGAGTTACCCGATGCACAGGAGGTCAACATGATTCCCGTTTCCACATTCATCCTGGCCGGCGCCATCATCCTGGTCATCGCCGTTATCCTGATCGTCGTGGCCAAGCAGTACCGCAAGGTCGGGCCGAACGAGGTCCTGATCATCGCCGGCGGCCGGAAGAGGACGATCACCGGCCCCGACGGCTCGAAGATCAAGGTCGGGTATCGGTATCGTTTGGGCGGCGGCACATTCGTCATCCCGTTCATCGAAACAGTCTACCAACTGCCCATGGACGTCATCAGCCTGAACATCAAGACGCCGGAAGTCCTGACCAACAGCGGCGTTCCGATCATGGCCGAGGCCACGGCTCAGGTCAAGGTCGACTCCTCGGACGCCGCCATTCGACTGGCCGCCGAGCAGTTCCTCAGCCAGGGTAAGGAAGGAATCCGCGACGTCTCCCTGACCGTCCTCGAAGGCCACGTACGAGAAGTCATCGGAACGATGACCGTCGAGGAGATCTTCCGCGGCCGGCAAGTCTTCTCGGCCCGGGTCAATGAGGCCGTCCGCCCGGACCTTTCCCGGATGGGCCTGGTTATGCTCTCTTTCGCCCTCAAGGACATCAGTGACACCCAGGGATATCTCGAGTCACTGAGCAAGCCGCAGGTGGTGGCTGCGAAAAGGGATGCCGTGATCGCCCAAGCCGAGACAGAAAAAGAGTCAATCATCAAGTCCAGCCAAGCCCGCAAGGAGGGGGAGGTCGCCCGGCTGGCCGCCGAGGCCCTGATCGCCAAGGCCCAGTGGGAGAACGAAGCCAAGAAATCCGAGTCCCAAGTTGCGGTCAACCAGAGGAAGGCCCAGGCGGATTTTTCCTACGAGCTTGAACGATACCGGCTGAGCCAACAGATCAAAAAAGAAGAGGCCAAGATGAAGGCCATCGAAAAGGAAGAAGCTATCAAGATCGAGGAGTTGGAGATCGCCCGCCGCGAGAAAGAGCTGGAGTCGAGCGTCGTCAAGCCGGCCGACGCCCGCAAGTACCAGATCAAATCCGAGGCCGAGGCCGAGCAATTCCGGATCCAGGCCGAGGCCAAAGGCAAGACGGAGGCGCTCCGCATGGAGGGCGAGGCCGAAGCCGAGCTGATCAAGAAAAAGGGCCTGGCCGAGGCCGATTCCATGCTCAAGAAGGCCCAGGCCTGGGAGAAATACAACCAGGCGGCCGTCCTGGAGATGTATCTGAAGGCCCTGCCCGACTTGGCCAGGGCCGTCTCCGAGCCGCTGTCCAAGGTGGACAAGATCGTGGTCCTCGGCGGCGGAGATAAAAGCCTGGGGACGACGAAAATCACGGCCCAGGTCGCCGAAGTCCTCGCCCAGATGCCCGATGTCGTCAAGTCCCTGACGGGTGTCGATCTGAAGAAATACCTCCAAGAAAAGTTCTCATCTGAAGACAAAAAAGAGAAATAGCCGCCGCCGAAGGACGAGTCCGCCATGATTTCAGAAAAAGTCAACCAGATCGGCGCCTCGCCGACCCTCAAGATCTCGGCCAAGGCCAAGGCCATGCAGGCGGAGGGGATCGACATCGTCGACCTGAGCGTCGGCGAGCCCGATTTCCCGACGCCCGAGAACGCCAAGACGGCCGGCATCCGGGCGATCCAGCAGAACTTCACCAAGTACACCGAGAACGAAGGGATCCCGGCGCTGAAAAAGGCTGTCCTGGAGCGGATGAAGGAGGATTATGGGCTGACCTACGAGATGAACCAGGTGATCGTCTCCCCCGGCGCCAAGGCCTCTCTGTACCTCGTCTTCCAGGCCCTTGTCGACGAGGGGGAAGAGGTGATCATCCCGGCTCCCTACTGGGTGAGCTACCCCATGGCCGTCACCCTGGCCAAGGGCAAGCCGGTCATCCTCCCGACCAGGGAAGAGGACGGCTTCATCCTGACGCCCGATGACCTCAAAGCGGCCATCAACCCATCCACTAAGGCGATCATCCTCAATAACCCGTCGAACCCGACCGGGGCCGCCTATACGAAGGCCCAGCTCGAGGCCCTGGCCGAGGTCGTCCGGGGCGAGGACGTCTACGTCATCGCCGACGAGATCTACGCCCAGCTCGTTTACGACGACTTCGAGTTTCGGAGCTTCGCCTCTCTGGGCGAGGATATCAAGAAAAAGACCATCGTCGTCAACGGCGTCTCCAAGTCCTACTCGATGACGGGCTGGCGCATCGGCTATGCCCTGGGCCCCGCCGAGATCATCGACGGCATGGCCAAGGTCCAGAGCCACTCTACCTCCAACCCCTGCTCGATCTCACAGTATGCCAGCCTGGAGGCCTTGAGCGGACAGCAGCACGAGGTCTCGCGGATGGTCGCCGAATTCCAGCGCCGGCGGAACTACTGCCTGAGGCGGCTCAAGAGCATCCCCAACATCTCCTGCTTCGAGCCGCCGGGCGCCTTCTACCTCTTCCCCAACGTCTCCGCCTACTACAACAAGGAGGCCAACGGCGCCGTCATTCGGAACTCCTACGGGCTCGCCTATTACCTCCTGAGGGAAGCCCGGGTGGCCATCGTCCCCGGAGACTCCTTCGGAAACGACGCCTGCATTCGTCTCTCCTACGCCACCTCCATGGAGAACCTGGAAAAGGGAATGGACAGGATCAGCGAAGCGCTGGCCAAGCTCAAGACTCCGAAAAAGATCAGACGGGTCGCCCTCAACAACAGCGTTACCCGGGTAAAAAAGTCCGTCCCGGTGGAGGCGACGGTCACGGCCAAGATGAGGGACGCCCTGGTCGCCGAGATGGACGGCCATCTCACGCCCGATAACTATTACGAGTGGAACGCCAACATCTCCGGCGTCATCGTCCAGCTCCGGACGAACGTCTCCCATCTCTCCGATTTCTGGGTGGAGAACTGGTACCCCGCCCAACTCGAGGCCGACCTGGAGCCGCACGGGATCATCTACGCGGTGGACGGAATCGCCGGCCGGGAGCCCCGGGCATTCTATAATTCCGAGACCAAGACCGGTGTCATCGTCAACTCCGACAACTATGGCCCGCTGAGAAGCCTGGCCCTAGGGATGGTCATGGATGTCTCGGAGAGACTGTTCGGGGGGTGTGCGGTGCGCGGCATGTCGGCCGACATCGGCGGCAAAGGCCTGATCCTCGTCGGACCGCCCGGCACGCGCAAGACCGAGCTCTTTTATGCGCTGCTCGAAGACAATCGCTTCCGCCTCCAGGCCAACGACATCGTCTTCGTCCGCCAGTCGGGCGGGCGAGCGTCAGCCGATTGTGTGGAGAGGAAGTTCTATCTTCCAACGAATACCGTTGAGGCATTCCCCCGTCTGGCTCCGCTTTTTGACAACAGCAAATGCGAGAACATCGTCACCCATAAGGAAGACTGCCGGGACGCCGAATGCCTCCGCCGGGACGACTGCCGGCTCGACCGCGGCTCGCTTTTCTGCTACAAGGCTTCACCGGAAGCGCACGCCATGCTCGACCCGTACTGGATCGGCGGGAAGGCCGCTCACACCAAACGGGCCGAGCTAAGCTGGGTTTTCCTCCTCCGCAATGATCCCATCTCCCCGGCCGCCATCAAGCTCCGGAAGGACGAGGCCCTGCGCATTCTGGAGGCCGGCGAAAGCGCCGGCGCCAAGAAAGCCCTCAGCCCGGCCAAACCCCAGCCGTACTACAATCCCCACCTCTTGCTCACAACGGAAGAAAGGCTCGAACTCCAAAAGGTCTATTTCGGCCGTTTGCTCGACAGCGTGTCCTGCTATCTTTTCAACAGCGGAGTAGCCGGACCCGACGAAATCAAAAAAATCGTGTTGGGCGAGGGTTAACCCAGGCGGTCGTCCAGCTCCTGGGCGATCAGGTGGAGAATGACGAGGTGAAGCTCCTGGATGCGCGGAGTGCTCCGGGAGGGCACGTCCAGCAGGATATCCGCCAGCGGGCCGAGTTTCCCACCGCCCTCCCCGGTCAGGGCGATCGTCACCAATTTTTTCTTTCTGGCAGCTTTGAGGGCTTCCAGGATATTCGGCGAAGTCCCGCTGGTGGAGAGGGCCAGGGCGATATCCCCTTCGTTGCCGAGCGCCTCGACCTGACGGCTGAACACCAGGTCGAAGGAGGAATCGTTGGCGATCGATGTCAGCGTCGAGGTGTCGGTCGTCAAGGCGATGGCCGGAAGCGGCCGGCGCGGTCTGGAGAACTTGTTCACTAGTTCGGCCGCCAGATGCTGGGCCTCGGCGGCGCTTCCGCCGTTGCCGAAAACAAGGACCTTGTGGCCGGATCCGAGGCTTCTCACGATGACGTCGGCCGCTTTTTCAAGGAGCGGCCCCCCCTTCCGAAAGAAACTCCCGAGCAGACGGTTGATTTCCTCCTGGATTGTCCGATATTCCATAGCGATCTCCCTTCTTCAGGCCGTCAGTCCGGATTCGATGACGGCCTTGACCTTGTCCGCCAGCCCGCTCTGGGTGCTCTGATCGTATCCCTGGACGGGAACGGGCGGATGAAACCGGACCTCGACCTTTCCCCGGCGGGGAAAGATGGTCCCGCGCGGCATCAGCGCGTACGTCCCCCCGATGGTGATGGGAACGATGGGGGCCTGACTTTCCAGTGCCAGGAAGAAACCGCCCCGCTTGAAGGCCTGGGTCCGGCCATCGCGGCTTCTGGTGCCTTCAGGAAAGATAAGATAGGAGTAACCCTTCTCACGCATCAGGCGGACGGCGAAATCGATGCTTTTTTTCCCGCCCCGCACGCCTTTGCGGTCGACGGGAACGAACCCGACGAACCGCATCCCCTGGCCGATAACCGGGATCCGGAAGACTTCCTTCTTGAGGATGACGCGGATGGGCTGAGGGATGAGCAGGAAGAGCAGCGGTCCGTCGAGGAAGCTGAGATGGTTGGCCATGAAGATGTAGGGTGTCCGTTTTTCGACTCTTTCCCGCCCGGTGACCTCGACCTTGATCCCCAGGATGGGGGGTGCCAGGCTCATCGCCCACTTGGCGACACCGAGCAACGGATCGCGCAGTCCGAGCGGGAAAAAGATAAGAAGAAGGATCAAGAGAAAGAACGTTAAGATGATATAAATCAGGAGAAGGAAAACTGTCCTCATCTTAACTTGCCAAGATTATACCATAATCGACGGATGTTTTAATGGAACTATAGACAAACCAACGAGATGACGAAACACTAATGAAATCTCAATGATATCTTGACCTCAAAATATGGAAGATGATGAGCAAAACAATTGAGAAAACATCCTTTTTTTGATAGTAATTCTATTTATGGCTCGGAACCTGACAAACCAAAAGCTTTATTCCACAAAAGATGCTCTTCCTTTCATAATATTTGTGCTTCTTTTTCTTTTTTTATTTAAAGCATTTTTCTTTACTGAGAGCACAATTTTTGAACGGGATACCACTTTATGGGAAATTCCGACTCGCCTACTATGTTCTCAACTTTTAAAAGAAGGAAATTTTGCCCTCTGGACCGATGCGTATGGAAATGGGCAGCCATTTCTTGCGAATCCAAAGAATGCAGTCCTTTATCCAAGCACAATGCTTTACCTCTTCTTGCCCTTTTTTCTTGCATTTAAATTTCATTACCTCATCCATGTAATAGCAGGATGGCTTGGCATATATTATCTTGGAAAATCTTATTCTTTATCATCAAAAGCTTCTTTCTTGGGGGCATCCTTGTTTGTTTTCAGCGGCATTTATTTGTCGTCCATGGAATTTTATAACCACATTGCGACTTTAGCCTGGATGCCCTGGATACTATTTCATTTAAGAACAAGCTCAAAAAGGTTTATTCCTCGATTGGTTATTCTTTCAATCCTATGGAGCTTTTCAATACTCTCGGGAACACCGGAAATCGTTCTCATTACCCTTATTCTTGGCCTTCTTCAGTCTTTGTTTTCGTTTCAACAAAAGAAAATAAATATTTCGCTGACACTTCTTTCCTTTTTTCTATCTATTTTGATCACCTCTGCTCAATTGCTGCCTTCTTTTGAACTTTGGAAACAGAGCGACAGGATAACAGCTCAGATTCCGGAGTGGCCTTTAGAGATGGTTCAACTTTTAAATCTTCCTTTCCCTAATATTCTGGGGAATGCTAGAGAGCCAGGACACAACGATTATTGGGCGGGATATCTTTTCGATAGAGAGTATCCCCTTTACTATAGTCTCTACCTTGGCTTTGGCGCTCTTATCTTATTTTTATTCGCTTTCAAGAAACCGCTTGGCAAGACACAAATATTCTTAGCTATCACATTTGGCTTATTCTTGCTTCTAGCATCTGGAAAATACTCGCCTCTTTATTTCATCAGCAAGATGATTCCCTTTCTTTCTTCCATCAGATACCCAGCGAAATTCTTCGTAGCGTCTATGTTTTCATTTTCTATGCTGGCTTCCATAGGACTTGATAATCTTTTCACATCCAACCGAATCAAGAGAAATGGTGTTTGCTTTTTGTTCTCCCTATCTTGCCTTAGCATCCTTCTTTATTTTATTTTTCAACAGAGCATTATTCAATTTTTTAGTAATAGTTTTTTTATAACTCTGGACCAATCTCTCAAGAACCTCATATATTCCTTTTGGCATGGATTAGTTGTTCTTGTTCTTTGCGCGGCAATTCTTTTGTTCTTTACTTCTCAAAAAAGAAAACGCCCACTCTTTTCATTTATTCTGATAGCGCTGATCATTATAG
>JBAQGA010000173.1:0-3660 GCA_049287565.1 Candidatus Aminicenantales bacterium | reverse complement strand
GGGCCACCGCCACGGAAATGAGAATCAGCAGCCATTCGGTGCTGATGCTCAGTTGGGCTTCATGGCCGGGATGGATGACCGGCTCCAGGAAGCGGTTGAACAGGTTGGCCTTCTCTCCGAGGACGACCGGAAGCCCGGCATAGCCGGCCACGACCGAGAAGAAGGCGAGGATAACCAGGGGGACGGTCATCAGGGGCGGCGATTCGTGGAGATGTTCCTTGGCGTGGGGCTCGAGCCGCTCCTCGCCGAAGAAGGTCAGGAAGATCAGCCGGAACATGTAAAAGGCCGTCAGCACTGCGCCCATGATGCCCAGCGCCCAGATAAAATACTGACCTTGGGCGAAGGCACGAGTCAGAATGGCGTCTTTGGAGAAGAAGCCGGAGAGGAAGGGCACACCGGCGATGGCGATGGCGCCGACGAGGAAGGTCGGGTAGGTAAGGGGCAGGTATTTCCGCAGTCCCCCCATCTTGCGCATGTCCAGCTCGCCGGAGAGGGCGTGCATGACGCTCCCGGCCGCCAAGAACAACAGACTCTTGAAGAAGGCGTGGGTGTAGAGGTGGAACATCCCGGCGGCGTAGGCGCCGACGCCGCAACCGATGAACATGTAGCCGATCTGGCTGATCGTCGAATAGGCCAGGACCCGTTTGATGTCGTTCTGGGTCAAGGCCATGGTGGCGGCGAAGATCGCGGTCAGCGCCCCGACGATCCCGACGACCTGGGCGGCCGTCCCCGAAAGGGTGAAGAGCAGGTTCATGCGCGCGACCATGTAGACGCCGGCCGTGACCATGGTCGCGGCGTGGATGAGGGCGCTGACGGGTGTCGGGCCCTCCATGGCATCAGGCAGCCAGATATAGAGGGGAAGCTGGGCCGATTTTCCGGTGGCACCGGCGAAAAGCAGGAGAGCCACCAATGTGGCCAGGGCGGGAGCGATATGACCGGCTTCGATCGCTTCGTTGATGGCCCTGAAATCGCCGCTTCCGACATGGAACAGCAGGAAAAAGATTCCCAGGATAAACGCGGCGTCGCCGATCCGGTTGACGATGAAGGCCTTCTTGCCGGCACTGGCCGCCGAGTGTTTCTCGAACCAGAAGCCGATCAAAAGATAAGAACACAGGCCGACACCCTCCCAGCCGACGAACATCAGGACGAGGTTGGCCCCCATGACCAGGATGAGCATGGCGAAAGTGAAGAGATTGAGATAGGTGAAATAGCGCTTATAGCCCTTGTCGTGGGCCATGTAGCCGACCGAATAGACATGGATGAGAAAACCGACGCCGCTGACGACCAGCGTCATGACCGAGGAGAGGGAGTCGAGCTGGAGCGCAAAGTCGGCGCTGAAGCGGCCGGCCAGGATCCAGCGGAACAGGGTCTTGACGACCGGCAGGCTCTCGGGCGTGAGCTTGAGGAGCCCGAAAAAGGACACCAGCGAGATCAGGAAGGACCCGAAGACGGAAAGGCAGGCCTGCCAGGACACGTATTTTTTGGGAAGCCACCGGCCGAACACGGCCAGGATGAGAGCGCTGGCTCCAGGAATGAGTGGGATGAGCCAGAACATCTCCATGTGTTATCCCTTCATCAGGCGCATATCTTCGGCCTTGATCGATTTTTTCTGCCGGAAGACGAGCATGATGATGGCCAGACCGACGGCCGCTTCGGCCGCGGCGACGGTGATGACAAAGAAGACGATGACCTGACCGGCGGCTGATCCGGCCGCCTTGGCCAAGGCGATAAAGGCAAGGTTCGCAGCGTTGAGCATGATCTCGACGGCCATGAACATGGTGATGAGGTCGCGCTTGATGAAAAAGGCGATGATCCCGAGGACAAAGAGCAGGATGCTCAGGATGAAGAAATAGCTGACCGGGATCATTCTTTTTCTTTCCTCTTGACTAGGACGATCGCGCCGACCAGCGCGGCGATGATGAGGATGGAGGTGATTTCAAAGGGATAGAGATAATCGGTGAAGAGCAGCCGGCCGAGTTCGGTCGGACTGCCGACGCTCTCCCCCCCGGTGGTCCCGAGATCGCTCCACGCCCCTCGGATGGCCAGGATCAATTCGATGAGCAAGAAGACGGCCAGGACGCCGGCCAGCCCGAGCGTCCACTTCTTTCTCTCGGGAGAGATGCCCCGTTCCAGATTGATCATCATGATCACGAAGATAAAGAGGACCATGATGGCCCCGGCATAGATGATGATCTGGACGGCGGCGATAAAAGGAGCGTCCAGCAGGCCGAAAAGCCCGCCGAGACAGGCAAAGGCAAGGACGAGGAAGAGGGCGTTATGGGCCTGGTTCCTGGAGAAAATCATGCCCAGAACCGAGCCGACACATACAATAGCAAGGAGGAAAAACAAGAAGTAGCCCATGATTCGGCCCTCCATTATATTGATGGGGCTTTGCCCGGTCAAGAAAATTTTCGAGAATATTGGCCTCTTTTTTTGGGGGCTTTTCCAGCCCTTTATCTTTGACAAACGGGCCCATTCTGTTATAATAGCGCAGGTAGCGCGGGGTAGAGCAGTCTGGTAGCTCGTCGGGCTCATAACCCGGAGGTCGTTGGTTCAAATCCAACCCCCGCTACCACCCCCCTTTCTCTATTTCCCCTGATTTTTGAACTTTTTCCTGATTTCTTGTTCTTAGCCTGAGTTAGCTAAACTGAGCCATTTTTAGCGGTTTTGTCCACACCGTGTCCACACGGGGAGAAGTCTGCCTTCCACGAATTGACTTCTCGTCCTCGCTTTGATATAGGTTGAACCATAATAGACTGGGTAGGAACTGAGGTCAGCGAGAAGTAAAGTCGCTTGGGGTCATAAACAGACTTTGCCAGGTTCCCTTCCCAACCTTTGAATCGCCGTAAAAGGAGGGTATCGTGATTATCAAACCATCGAATTTGGCCTCAAGCCGAAGGGAATTTCTCTTGAATATCCTGCCAGGGGGAAGCCTTGTCTGCCTCGGCTGCAGCGCCTTGTCAGCTATGGCAAGCCGACAAAATACGAAGAAAACCGACGAGAAGAAGCACAAATTTCTTGACGACTCGGGCCTGACGGTGAGAGAAGCCTTCCGCTTTGCATACCTATGGACTTATATCCCTATGATGCTGGCACTGGCCGACCAAATTGGACGGGAAAAGCTGGTCGAGATGCTAAAGGAGGCGACCGCAAATTACTGGACTCAACGGACAAGAAGCTTCGCCCAGGGGCTTCCAAAAAAGGATTTTGAAGCTTTCTTCAGCTGGGACTACCTTGACCCAACCCTTGACAATACAGAACACAGGAAACACTTC
Source organism: Candidatus Aminicenantales bacterium (assembly GCA_049287565.1). Taxonomy (GTDB): domain Bacteria; phylum Acidobacteriota; class Aminicenantia; order Aminicenantales; family UBA8522; genus UBA8522. The sequence continues at coordinate 385 of JBAQGA010000173.1, read as the reverse complement.
TGGTCGCTCGCATATACCACTCAGACTATCGAAAACACGCCGAAATCGTATGAAATGAAGGTCAACGAGTGTCTTTGGGCACAGACGTTTCGTGAAGCAAACGCAGGTGATATCGGCTTTGCCAGCTTCTGCTATGCGGATGAAGCGATAGCCGCCGCTTTTGACCAGCGACTCAAGCTGATTCGGACTAAGGCTTTAATGAAGGGAGACGACTGTTGCCACTTTCGCTGGGTTTGGGAGGGGTAGACTCAAGCCTAATCCATCTTTCAATGGCTGTGCAACAGGTTTCGCCGCATGCAATAAGATACGAGGGGTAAATGAAAAGTCCAATTCTCAAATTCTCTTCTATGATGATGTGATGCAAGTACTTTTTATAGCGCCTCCT
>JBAQGA010000172.1:0-5672 GCA_049287565.1 Candidatus Aminicenantales bacterium | reverse complement strand
GATCAGATGGTCGGCCGAGGCTGCCCCGACCTCGGCCGCCAACTCCGCCCCGCCCAGGGCGGAGAATTCGTCGGCGTGGATCCTGATCTTGAATCCGGCGCGCTTGGCCGCTTCGGCCAATCGCCGGGTCTCTTCCACCGAAAACACACCCTTTTCGCAGAAGATATCGAAGAATTCGGCCAGATTCCGGCGGCGCACTTCCGGCATGATCTTTTTGATGAGGAGGTCGATGTAGGCGCTCTTCCGGGTCTTGTACTCTTTCGGGACGTCATGAGCGCCCATGAAAGTCGGCACGATCTCCACCGGATGCTTTTTAGCCGCCTCTTTCAACGCTTCGAGTTGCTTGATCTCGTCGCGCAAATTCAGCCCATATCCGCTCTTGGCCTCGACCGTCGTCGTGCCGTGCAGCATCATCCGGTCGAGCCGCGCCAGGCACAGTGAGAGGAGATCTTTTTTAGAGGCCCGGCGCGTCGCTTGGACCGTCGTCTGGATACCCATTCCTTTGGCCGCCAGCTGCTGGTAGGTATATCCACGCAAGCGCAGCCGGAATTCCTCGACCCGGTTCCCGGCAAAGGGAAGGTGGGTATGGGAATCGACGAACCCGGGCAGTCCGACCATCCCCGTCCCATCTAGGCGCACGCCCGAGCGCTCCAGTCGGACCGATTTCCGAAAATCCTTTTCCTTCCCGATAAAAACGATCTCGCCTTTGGAAGAAGCGATCCAGGCTTTATCCACCGGTCCGACATCCTGCAGGGCAGTCTTCCTCTTCGGGATCGGTCCCCGGCAAGTGACGAGCCGGCGGCAGCCCTGGACGACGAGATCAGCCGAGGTCATTCGGTTGTTTTCTCAGCCCGGAATGTTTGCTCCGCCGGATGAAGGTCGGAGTCTCATAAGGCTCATACTGCTTCTCCCAGGCCGGCGGCTCCCAGAGCGGCGCCTTCCCGCCCTTGGGCTCGAACAAATAGGGAGGCGTGTCCGTCGGGACCTGGAAGGGGGGAGGCGTCTGTTTGAACGGCCGGGACAGCTCTTCCTCCACCGGCGCCTCCTTCTCCTTTGTCGGCTCGAATCCCGTGGCGATGACGGTCACCTTGACCATCTCCTTCATCGAATTGTCGATGACCGTGCCGAAGATGATGTTGGCCTCGGGATGGGCCATCCGGTGGATGAGCTGCGACGATTTGGAGACCTCGTGGAGGGTCAAATCTTTCCCGCCGGTGATGTTGATGAGCACACCCTTGGCCCCCTCTATCGAAGTGTCGACGAGCAGCGGGCTGGAGATCGCTTTCTGGGCCGCGTCCATGGCCCGGTTCTCGCCCGAAGCGATGCCCGTCCCCATGAAAGCCATGCCCATTCCCTTCATAATGGATTTGACGTCGGCGAAGTCGAGGTTGATGAGCCCCGGCTTGGTGATGAGGTCGCTGATGCCCTGGACCGCCTGCCGCAGGATGTCGTCGGCCAGCTTGAAGGCGTCCTGGATGGAAGTGTCGAGGTTGACGGTCTGGAGAAGCCGCTCGTTGGGGATGGCGATGACCGTGTCCACGGCGCCCTTCAGATCTTTGAGTCCTTCCTCGGCCTGCTTGGCCCTGACCCGACCTTCGAACTCGAAGGGCAGGGTGACGATGCCGATGGCCAGGATGTCCATCTCCGAAGCCAGGTTGGCCAGGATCGGGGTCGCCCCCGTTCCCGTTCCGCCTCCCAGGCCGGTCGTCAGGAAGACCATGTCGGCGCCCTGGATGAGCCCGATCAGTCTCTCCGTATCCTCCACGGCCGCCTGCTTTCCGGTTTCCGGCCGCCCGCCGGAGCCGAGTCCCTTGGTGATCTTGGCGCCGATCTGGAGCTTGGTCCCGGCCCGGTTGTCGTTCAGGGCCTGGACGTCGGTGTTCACGGCGATGAACTCGACGCCCTCGATCCCTGCCTCGATCATCCGGTTGACGGCGTTGCCGCCGCCTCCGCCGATGCCGAGGACCCTGATCTTGGCACCCATGGTGTCATCGACCAGATGAAACTTCAGTTTGCTGTTGAGCTCGTCGTTCATTATTCTTCCTCTCCTTCCTTATTCCTTGAGCCAATCGCGCATCTTGGCCCAGAGTCCTTTCTTTTTATCTTTAGCTGCGCCGTGTTCCTGCCATTGGCCGAATCCGTAAAGGACCAGGCCGACGGCCGTGGCGTAGTCGGGTGTGCTGACCCGGTCGATCAGGCCGCTGACGCCCGCCGGGTCGCCGCGGCGCACCGGCAGGTCGAAGATCTCTTCGGCGACCTCCTCCAGTCCCTCCAGAAGGGCCGTGCCGCCGGTGATGACGATGCCCGAGTTGAGGGACTTTTCGTAGCCCATCCGCTTGATATCGCCGTCCACGAGGCGGAAGATCTCCTCGGCCCGGGGCTGGATAATGTCGAAAAGAATCTGCCGGGACAGGATCCGCGGCTTCCGGGCTTTGCCGACCGAGGGGACCTCGATCGTCTCCTGTTCGTCGACGGTGGGAACGGCGACACAGCCGAATTTCTTCTTGATCTTCTCGGCTTCGGGGATCGGTGTCCGCAGCCCGACGGCGATGTCGTTGGTGAAATTGTCGCCGCCGATGGGGATGATCGACGTGTACCAGAGGCTGCCGCGTTCGAAGATGGCCACCTCGGTCGTCCCGGCGCCGATGTCGATGAGGCCGACCCCCAGCTCTTTCTCGTCGTGGGTCAGAACGGCCGAGGCGGTCGCGATCTGGTTGAGGACGACCTGCTCGATCTCGATCTCGGCCCGCTCGACACAGGTCCTCAGGTTCTGGACCGAGGTGATGGCCGAGGTGACGATATGGACATTGACCTCGAGCTTGATGCCGCTCATCCCCAGCGGCGCCTTGATCCCGTCCTGCTCGTCGACCACGAATTCCTGGGGGATGACGTGGATGATGTCCCTGTCGGGAGGGATGGAGACCGCCTTGGACTGATCGATGACCCGGCGGATGTCCTCGCGGGCGATCTCCCGGTTCTTGCCGGAGACGGCGATGACGCCCCGGCTATTGAAGCTCTTGATATGGGCGCCGGAGATGCCGACGAAGGCGGAGTCGATCTCGACACCCGCCATGAGCTCGGCCTCTTCCTGGGCCTTCTTGATGGCCGCGGTCGTGGCCTCCAGGTTGACGACCACTCCCTTGCGCAGCCCCTTGGACTCGGCCGTTCCGATGCCGATCACCTCGACCTTGCGGTCCTCGGTGATCTCGCCGATGATGGCGGCGACCTTCTTGGTGCCGATATCCAGCCCGACGATGTAGTTGTTCTTGGGCATTAGTTCACCTCCTCTTGGGTGTTGGGAATGGCCGCCAGCTCCAGCGCCGGGAGCGGCTTGAAAATGATGCGATCGTCAAACCGCAGGTCCACATACTCGAGCGGTCCGTTCTGACCCTCCAGCTCTTTCAAATAGGAGCGGATAAAAGAGAGCCTTTCCGAGAAGCGCTCATCGCCGAGGATAAAGCGGGTTGTCAGTCCCTGCAGGAAGGCGCTGACGCAGTGGTTCTCGCTGAGATCCAACGCTTCGAGCTCCAGGCGCTGCCCCGGCGTCAGGGCGCTCAGGCATCGCCAGGCCAGGCCGATTTTCTCCCGGTAGCGGTTCTGAAAGAACGACCTGTCGAGAAACAGGGGGAGGTTGGCATCTTCTCGGGCCGCCAGCCTCTCCAGACCGACGCCTTCTTCATCAATCATCAGAAAACTCTCTCCGATTTTTAGCAAGGCCACCGGCTCCCTCTCCGTGATCTCCACCTTCAGGGAGGACGGGAAGACTTTGCGCAGCCGCGCTTCCTTGATCCAGCGGTGCGACTCGATCCGGTCTTGGAGGGCTTTGATATCGAGGAGCAGCAGGTTGCCGAACTTCGAAGAGTCGAGGAGCGCCCGGATGTCCCGGCCGACAAAATCGCGCCGGCAGGCGATCTCGGTCTTCTTGACCGCGAAATCGTCGCAGCTGACGAGGTAGAGATATCCTTTTGTCAGGCCGAAAAAGAAGCCGGCGAGAACGATGAAAAAGAGGACGATGTGTCTCGACCGGACGGTCAGCTTCCGCTGGACCTTCTTGACCGGGGTCTTGGCCCGGCTGCGCTTGAATTCGAGTGGCCCCCCGTAGGCGGAGAGGGCGCGGTGCTTGAGCGAGGCGTTGAGGATGGCCATGGTCAGCGTTTTTCCTCCAGGACGGCGATGATCTCGGGGACCGTCTTGGTGATGTTGCCGGCACCCTGAGCCAGAATGATGTCTCCCGGCCGAACCAGCCGCCTGAGGAGACGCGGCACTTTCTTGAGGTTGGGCTCGAAATGGACATCCCTGTGGCCGAACCGCCGGATCTCCTCGTAAAGTGCCTGGCCGGTGATTCCGGGGAGGGGCGCTTCGCCGGCCGGATAGACTTCCGTCACGATCAGGACGTCCGCCTGGTTGAAGGCGGTGGCGAAACTGTCCATGAGCAGCGAGAGCCGGGAGTAACGGTGTGGCTGGAAGACGACGATCAGGCGGCGCGCGAAGCCGCGTTTGGCCGCGTCCAATGTCGCCCGGATCTCGGTCGGATGATGGCCGTAGTCCTCGACGATCATGATGTCGTCGACTTTTTTCTTCAGCTCGAACCTCCGCCCGATCCCGGTATAGTCCTCCATCGCCCGGAGGATGACCTTCGGCGGGATGTCCAGGTCGAGCCCAACAGCCACGGCGGCCATGGCATTGGAGATATTGTGCTTGCCCGGGACCTGAAGTTTCAGCGCCCCGAGCTTTTTCCCTTTGCAATAGAGCGCCGAGGTGCTCCGGAACTCGGCGAAGCTGTGGTCGCGGGCGAAAACACCCGCCTGGGTGGAGAATCCGTAGGTGATGAGCCGGCGCTCGAGCTGGGGAATGAGACTCTGCAGGTTGGGGTCGTCGAGACAGAGGATGATCGGGCAGTAGAAGGGGACCTTGTTGGCGAAGTTGACGAAGGTCCTCTTGATCTCCTCGACGGTCTGGTAGTGGTCGAGGTGTTCGTCATCGATATTGGTCAGAACGGCGATAAACGGCGAGAGGTAGAGGAAGGAGCGGTCGCTCTCGTCGGCCTCGGCGACGATGAAATCGCCCGCCCCGAGCTTGGCGTTGGCGCCGACGGTGTTCAGCCGGCCGCCGACGATGATGGTCGGGTCGAATCCGCCGTGCTCGAGGACGAGGGCGATCATCGAGGTCGTCGTGGTCTTGCCGTGGGAACCGGCCACGGCGATGCCGCACTTCATCCGCATCAGCTCGGCCAGCATCTCGGCCCGGGGGATCACCGGGATCTTGAGCCGACGGGCCTCCCGGACCTCGACGTTGTCCTCTTTGACGGCCGAGGAAATGACGGCCACATCCGCACCGTGAACTCGCTCCCCCCTGTGGCCCTTGTGAACCCGGGCTCCGAGTTTGGCCAGCCGGCGGGTGACATCGGTCGTTTGAAGGTCGGTCCCCGAAACCCTGTAGCCGAGATTGAGGAGCACTTCGGCGATACCGCTCATGCCCGTACCGCCGATGCCGATCATGTGAATGTGCTTGAGCTTGCGATAAATCGGCTTGACCACATCGGCCTCCTATGCCTTCGTCTCCAGGAGCTCGAAACACAGTTTGGCGATCCGTCCGGCCGGGTCCTCGGACCTCAGGACGGTCAGGTTTCTCTCCATGGAGGTGATTCTCTCGGGGTGATTCAGATAGTCGAG